>JASGGQ010000078.1:0-13218 GCA_047604965.1 Patulibacter sp.
ACAAGATTCGCATCCGCCTGAAGGCGTACGACCACCAGGCCATCGAGAACGCCGCGAAGGAGATCGTCGAAACGGCGACCCGTACCGGCGCGACCGTCGCAGGTCCTGTTCCGCTGCCGACCGAGAAGAACGTCTACTGCGTAATCCGGTCGCCGTTTAAAGACAAGGACTCGCGAGAGCACTTCGAGATCCGCACGCACAAGCGTCTGATCGACATCCACCAGCCGACATCCAAGACGGTCGACAGCTTGCAACGCCTCGATCACCTGCCGCGCGGCGTCGACATCGAGATCCGCATCTGACCATGGCCGCGATCCTTGCCAAGAAGCTGGGGATGACCCAGCTGTTCCAGGAAGATGGTTCCGTTGCGCGCGTCACGGTCCTTGAGGCCGGTCCGTGCCCGGTGACCGCCGTCAAGACGACCGAGAAGGATGGCTACGCCGCCGTTCAGCTCGCCTTCGGCGCCATCAAAGAGAAGAACCTGTCCAAGGCCGAGCGCGGACATCTCGCGAAAGCTGACGCCGCCGCGCTGCGTCACCTCGTCGAGTTCCGTGGCGAAGGCGACGGGCTCAACATCGGCGACACGCTGACGGTCGACCAGTTCGAAGTCGGCGACACGCTGAAGGTCGCCGGCGTCTCGAAGGGCAAAGGCTTTCAGGGCACCGTCAAGCGCCACGGCTTCAGTCGCGGTCCGGTGACCCACGGTTCCCACAACGTCCGTGCCCCCGGCTCGATCGGCGCATCCGCCTGGCCGGCCCGCGTGATGAAGGGCATTCGCGGCCCAGGCCAGATGGGCAACAAGCGCGTCACGCAGCGCGGCCTGACGGTTGTCCGCGTTGACGCCGAGAAGAACCTGCTGCTGGTCCAGGGCTCCGTCCCCGGCCCGAAGAACGGTCTCGTGGAGGTCCGCACCGATGCCTGATGCACCGATCCTCGGCGGCAAGGGTACGGCTTCGCTTGATGAGGCCGTCTTCGCCCAGCCGTTCCACCCGGCGCTGGTCCACGAGGCCGTGCGCGCGGAGCAGGCTGCGCGCCGTCAAGGTACGCACGCCAGCCGCAACCGCGCGCTGATCCGCGGCGGCGGCATCAAGCCGTTCCGTCAGAAGGGCACCGGTCGCGCCCGTCAAGGTTCCAGCCGTGCGCCGCAGATGACCGGCGGTGCGGCGGTCTTCGGGCCGAGCCCGCGCCACTACACCTTCAAGATCAACCGCAAGGAGCGCGCCGCCGCACTGCGCAGCGCA
Source organism: Patulibacter sp. (assembly GCA_047604965.1). GTDB lineage: Bacteria > Actinomycetota > Thermoleophilia > Solirubrobacterales > Solirubrobacteraceae > JAGIBJ01. Next base: position 1,242 of record JASGGQ010000078.1, read on the forward strand.
CTCTCCGTCCACGCTGCGCGTGGCTCGGTCGCGGTCTTCGACCCGGCCCCGTTCGGCGAAAAGCCGTCGACGAAGGCCGGCCTCAAGCTCCTCTCCAGTTGGGATCGCAAGGGCGCAACGCTCCTGGTTCTGACCGATGAGCAGGAGCTGGTGTCCCGTTCGTTCCGGAACCTCGAGAAGACGCGTGTGCTGCCCGTCAGCCAGGTCGGCGTCGCCGACTTGATCCGTGCCGCCAACCTGGTGCTCAGCCAGGATGCGCTCGACGCGCTCACCGCGCGTGCCTCGCGCGTTCCCCGTCAGCAGGGAGCAGGTGCGTGATGGACGCGACCCAGGTGCTGATCCGCCCGATCATCTCGGAGAAGTCGTACGTGCTCGCCGTTGCGGGGAACAAGTACACCTTCCGCATTCACCCGGATGCCCACAAGATCCAGGTCCGCCAGGCCGTCGAAGAACTCTTCGACGTCGCCGTGCTTGAGGTTCGTACCGTGACCGTCAAGGGCAAGCCGAAGCGCCGTGGCCTGACTCGCGGCCACACGCGCAACTGGAAGAAGGCCATCGTGACGGTGGCTCCGGGGCAGACCATTCCGGTGTTCGAGGGCCTGCAAGGGCTGGAGGACTAACCATGGCCGTTCGTAAGCCCAAGCCGACGAGCCCGGGTCTCCGGTTCGTCACCTACTCAGACTTCGCCGAGATCACCAAGGTCGGGCCGGAGAAGACCCTCACCGAGGGCCTCACCAAGTCCGGTGGTCGCAACAACTACGGCCGCAAGACCTCCCGCCATCGTGGTGGTGGCGCCAAGCGCCTCTACCGGCGGATCGACTTCCACCGCCGCAAGGATGGGATCGAAGCGACGGTGCATTCGGTCGAATACGACCCGAACCGCACGGCGAACATCGCGCTGCTGCACTACGCCGATGGCGAAAAGCGCTACATCCTTGCGCCCGCCCGCCTGAAGGTCGGTGACAAGCTCATGAGTGGCCCCGGTTCGGACATCCGCATCGGAAACGCGCTGGAACTCGGCCAAATGCCGACCGGTACGGTCGTGCACAACGTCGAGCTTGAGCCGGGTCGCGGGGGCCAGCTTGGTCGCTCCGCCGGCACGTCGATCCAGCTCATGGCGAAGGACAACGGCATGGCGACCTTGCGCCTGCCGTCCGGCGAGATGCGCATGGTCCGCGACACCTGCCGCGCCACGATCGGTGTGATCGGCAACGCCGAGCACCAGAACATCAAGATCGGTAAGGCTGGCCGCAAGCGTCACATGGGCGTCCGTCCGCAAACACGCGGTACCGCGATGAACCCGGTCGATCACCCGCACGGCGGTGGCGAGGGCTCGACGACCCCCGGTCGTCATCCCGTCACCCCCTGGGGCAAGCCGACCCTCGGGTATCGCACCCGTAAGAAGAACAAGCCGTCGGACCGTTACATCGTCCGCGGCCGGAAGCGAGGGAACAAGCGATGAGTCGCTCGTCCAAAAAGGGCCCCTGGGTCGAGGAGCGTCTCTTTGCCCGCGTGGAGGCTCAGAACGCCGAAGGTGCTAAGCGCACCGTCATCAAGACCTGGTCACGGGCATCGACGATCTTCCCGGAGTTCGTCGGCCACACGATCGCCGTGCACGACGGGCGCAAGCATGTCCCCGTGTTCGTCAGCGAGTCGATGGTCGGCCACAAGCTCGGTGAATTCGCGCCGACCCGTACGTTCAAGGGCCATGCCGGCTCCGGGAAGGTCCGCTGATGACTGACGAGAAGAACGAGCCGGCCGAGCCGGAGATCACGCAGGACCCCGCGCCGTCCGAGGAAGGGCAGGCGACGAAGGCTGCTACTCCCGCCAAGAAGGCGCCCGCCAAGAAGGCGCCCGCGAAAAAGACCCCGGCCGCAGACGCAAAGGTCGACGACGGCGCCGCCGGCGAGACACCGGTGAAGAAGGCGCCCGCGAAGAAGGCCCCCGCGAAGACGACTGCGGCGAAGAAGACGGCTGACGCTGCCGCCGACGCGCCCCTAGCCGACGAGGCCGCAGCCGGCGAGCAACCGGCCGCCAAGAAGGCACCGGCGCGCCGCCAGCCGGCCGCCAAGAAGACTGCCGATGCCAAAGCCGAAGCGCCGGCGAAGGCCGCGCCGCGTCCGCGTCCGACTCGCTCGCGCCGCGACAAACCGGTCGAGCAGATCACCGTGCGCGCTCACGCCAAGTACATCCGCTCGTCGGCCCGCAAGGCCCGCCTCGTCTGCGATCACATCCGTGAACAGGATGTCGTCGCCGCGCGGGCGATCCTGCAACACTCGCCGCGCGCCGTCGCCCGCGACTGGAGCAAGTTGCTCGAGTCTGCGGTCGCCAACGCCGAGCACAACCATGCCCTCGACGCCGAGGACCTCAAGATCGTCGCCGTGTTCGCCGACGAAGGTCCGACGCTCAAGCGGTTCCAGCCCCGTGCAAAGGGACGCGCCTTCCGCATCCGCAAGCGCACCAGCCACCTCACGATCCTGCTCGGGTCCAAGGAGTAACGCGATGGGCCAGAAAGTCCACCCAGAGTCCCTTCGCGTCGGCTACATCCATGACTGGCGCTCCACCTGGTTCAACGAACGGCAGTTCGCTGACTGGCTGGAAGAGGACATCCGCATTCGTCGGCACATCAACGCCAAGCTCGCGCACGCCGGCCTCTCAGACATCCTGATCCGCAAGAACGCGCAGGAAGTCGAAGTCGACATCAACACGGCGCGCCCCGGCATCGTGATCGGCAAGTCCGGTTCCGAAGTCGATGCGCTGCGCCGTGAGCTGCATACCCTCACCGCCAAGTCGGTGAAGGTCAACATCCTTGAGATCAAGCGCCCCGAGCTCGACGCAAAGCTGGTCAGCCAGTCGATCGCAGAGCAGCTGCAAAACCGCGTTGCGTTCCGCCGCGCCATGAAGCGCGCGTTGCAGAGCGCGATTCGCTCTGGCGCCAAGGGCTGCAAGATCCAGGTCTCCGGTCGCCTCGGCGGTTCGGAAATGGCTCGGACCGAGGCCTACAGCGAAGGTCGCGTGCCGCTGCATACGCTGCGCGCTGACATCGACTACGGCTTCTACGAGGCACGCACCACCTTCGGCCGTATCGGCGTGAAGGTGTGGATCAACAAAGGCGAGATCATGCCGGAGGGCTACACGCACTCCGATCTGACCGACCTCGACGCGCCTTCGCCGGCCGGTCGCCAAGATGACCGCACTGGCCGCGGCGATCGTGGTGAGCGTGGGCGGGGCGGTCCCGGCGGCCGCGGTCGTGGTCCCGGTGGCCCGGGCCGTGGTGGCCCTGGTGGCCGTGGTCCCGGCGGTCGTGGCCCCGGTGGTCCGGGTCGTGGCGGCCCTGGCGGCCGTGGTCCCGGCGGTCCTGGCCGTGGTCCGGGCGGCGGTGGCCGTCCCGGCGGCGGCGCTCGTCCTGGTGGCCCGGGGCGTGGTCCGGGCGGAGGTGCTCGATAGATGCTTGCTCCTAAGCGTGTAAAGCACCGCAAGGTGCATCGTGGTCGCCGCGCCGGCTTCAGCCGGGGGCAGACGACCGTGCAGTTCGGCGAATACGGCATCAAGGCGCTCGACGCCGGCTGGATCACGAACCGTCAGATCGAGGCGGCGCGTATTGCGATGACCCGCAAGATCAAGCGTGGCGGCAAGGTCTGGATCAACGTCTTCCCGGACAAGCCGTACACCAAGAAGCCGGCCGAAACCCGCATGGGTTCCGGTAAGGGTTCGCCCGAGGGCTGGGTCGCCGTCGTCAAGCCGGGCCGCGTCATGTTCGAGCTTTCCGGCGTGCCGGAACCGCTCGCCCGTGAAGCAATGCGCCTGGCCGGGCACAAGCTGCCGGTCCGCACCAAGTTCGTGACCCGCGAAGGGAGTGATGTCTGATGCCGCGCGCCCACGAGTTGCGCGGGCTCGGCGATGACGAGCTCCAGACCCACATCGAGACGCAGCGCCGTGAGTTGTTCGGCCTGCGCTTCCAACACGCGACCGGGTCCCTTGAGGACACCTCCGCGCTGCGCGCCGCGAAGCGTGAGCTCGCGCGCGCACTGACCGTCGCTCGCCAGCGGCGGGACACCCCGACCACCACTGAGAACTGATGGCTGACGAGACCGAGACCCCCGAGGCCGGCGAGGAGAGCCCGGCCCCCGCGGCCGCGGCGCCCGCCGAGCCTGAAGAAAAGCTCCATCCCAAGGAGGCGCGTCGCCGCGCCCGCTCCGCTCACTCGGGCGAGCACAAGGCGACTCGCACCGCCGAGGAGCGCCACGCCGAGCGCCTCGAACTGCGCAAGCAGAACGCTGCCGCACGCAGCCGCCGTCGCAAACAGGAGCGTGCCAAGCACACCCCGCAGAGCGATGGTGGAACGCCGAAGCCTGCGCATGTCGAAGGCCGCAAGCTCGAGCGGACGGGCACCGTCGTGTCGGCGAAGCCCGACAAGACGATCACCGTTCGGATCGATGTCGCTCGACGGCACCGCAAGTACAAGAAGATCGTTCGCTCGTCGAGCAAGATCCACGTGCATGACGCCGCCAATGAGGCGCACGAGGGCGACATCGTCCGCGTGGTCGAGAGCCGCCCGCTCTCGGCAACCAAGCGCTGGTCGCTCGTCGAGATCGTGGAGCGTGCCCGATGATCCAGAACGAGTCTCGTCTCAAGGTCGCCGATAACACCGGCGCCCGCGAGATCCTCTGCATCCGCGTACACGGCGGCTCCAAGCGCCGCTACGCATACGTCGGCGACGTGATCACCGCGACCGTCAAGCAGGCAACGCCGAACGGCTCGGTCAAAAAGGGAGACGTCGTCAAGGCGGTCGTCGTTCGCACCAAGAAGAGCTACGGCCGCGCAGACGGCACGGCGATCGGGTTCGATGAGAACGCGGCCGTGATCATCGACGGCAACAACAATCCGCGCGGCACCCGCATCTTCGGCCCCGTGGCTCGCGAACTTCGCGACCGCAGCTTCATGAAGATCGTGTCGCTGGCTCCGGAGGTGCTCTAACCATGGCTCTCCGCATCAAGACCGACGACGAAGTCATCGTCATCTCCGGCAAGGACAAGGGCACGACCGGCAAGGTCCTGCGCGTTGATCCGGCACTGGAGCGCGTAGTCGTCGCCGGCGTCAACATCCGCACGAAGCACGTCAAGCCGAGCCCCGGCTCGTCGGAGCCCGGCGGGATCGTCAAAGAAGAGGCGCCGGTGCATGTGAGCAACGTGGCGCTGATCGATCCGAAAGACGGCAAGCCGACCCGCATCCGCGCCGAAGTGCGCGATGGCAAGAAGGTCCGCGTTGCCGTGCGTTCGGGGGAGGTCATCTGATGCCCGCGACCCAGGCTCCTTCGCGCCTGCGCGCGCAATATCTCGAGTCCATCCGGCCGCAGCTCAAAGAGCAGTTCGGCTACAGCTCGATCATGCAAGTTCCGGCCATCGAGAAGGTGACCGTGAACATGGGCGTGGGCGAGGCCAAGCAAGATCGCAAGGTCCTCGAGAACGCCACGACCCAGCTCGCGCAAATCACCGGCCAGCAGCCGAACGTCCGTCGCGCTCGCAAGTCGATCGCCTCGTTCAAGCTGCGCGACGGCATGGCCGTCGGCGTCGCGACCACACTGCGCGGTGACCGGGCATACGAATTCCTCGACCGCTTCATCAGCGTTGCCCTGCCGCGACTCCGTGACTTCCGCGGGCTCAAGCGCACCTCGTTCGATGGGCGCGGCAACTACTCGCTGGGTGTCAAGGAACAGATCATCTTCCCCGAGATCGATTACGACGCCGTGGATCAGATCCGCGGGCTCGACATCACGATCACCACATCCGCGCAAACCGACGCAGAGGCACTGGCGCTCCTCGAGCTGCTCGGCCTGCCGTTCACGAAGGAGAACCGCTAGCATGGCGAAGACTTCTCAGCGCGTGCGGCAAGCCCGTACGCCCAAGTACAAGGTTCGCGGGTACTCGCGTTGCCGCAAGTGTGGCCGCCCGCGTTCTGTCTACCGCAAGTTTGGTGTGTGCCGCGTGTGCCTGCGCGAGCTCGCCCACCGGGGCATGGTCCCCGGCATGACCAAATCCTCGTGGTAACCGCCCATGAGCTTTTCTGATCCCATTGCCGATCTCCTGACCCGCGTCCGCAACGCCATTCGCGCTGCGCACACGACCGTTGAGATCCCCAGTTCCAAGGTCAAGCTTGAGATCGCCCGCATCCTTCAGGAGCAGGGCTACATCGAGAGCCATGAAGTACTGCCGCCGACCGATGACCGCCCGTACGGCCTCATCCGCATCGTGCTGAAGTACACGTCCGATCGTCGCAGTGCCATCTCCGGCCTGCGTCGCGTCTCCCGCCCAGGCCGCCGTCACTACGTCGGCGCGACGAACATCCCGAAGGTGTTCGGTGGCATGGGGACTGCGATCGTGTCAACCTCGCGCGGTGTGATGACGGGGCACGATGCCCGCAAGGCCGGCGTCGGTGGCGAAGTCCTCGCGGAGGTCTGGTAGCCATGAGCCGTATCGGCCGTCTTCCGGTGCCCGTTCCAAGCGGGGTCACCGTCACCATCGAGCCTGAGTTGGTCGCCGTGAAGGGGCCACTCGGGGAACTTTCCGAAAAGATCGCCCTCGACATCACCGTTGAGCAGCAGGGCGACGAACTGGTCATCACCCGCCCGACCGACCGCGGCGAGCACCGTGCGTTGCACGGCCTCACGCGCTCGTTGATCGCGAACATGGTCACCGGGGTTACCAGCGGATTCCAGAAGACCCTCGAATTGCAGGGCGTCGGGTATCGCGCGCAGCTCAAGGGCAAGGACCTTGAGCTGGCACTCGGCTACTCGCATCCGGTTCCGGTCGCCGCACCGGCAGGCATCGAGTTCGAGGTTCCGCAGCCCACGCGCATCATCGTCAAGGGCAATAGCAAGCAGCAGGTCGGCGAAATCGCCGCCTACATTCGTAAGCAGCGGCCGCCGGAGCCCTACAAGGGCAAGGGCATCCGCTATGAGGGCGAGCAGATCGTCCGAAAGGTCGGTAAACGAGCATGAGTCTCGTCACGAAGGAGCAGCGCCGGCTCAAGCGCCAGCGTCGTGTTCGGGCGAAGGTGTCCGGCACTGCGGAGCGTCCGCGCATCTCGGTGCGGCGCACCAACCGCGGCATCTTCGCGCAGGTCATCGACGACACGCAGGGCCACACCCTGGTGTCTGTCTCCTGGACCGAACCTGCGCTGCGTGAGATGAAGGCTGCCGAACTGGCGGCCGCAGCGGGCAAGACGCTCGCCGAGCGCGCCAAAGCTGCCGGCATCGCAACCGCCGTGTTCGATCGCGGCGGCTACCAGTACCACGGCCGCGTCAAGGCATTCGCTGAGGGCGTCCGCGAGGGAGGCCTCCAGCTGTGAGCACCGTGACCGACCGCGCCGTGCGTCCGGAGGGCTACGACCTCCAGGAGCGCGTCGTCGAAATCAACCGTGTGGCTAAGGTCGTCAAGGGCGGCCGTCGTTTCAGCTTCACCGCGCTCGTCGTCGTTGGCGACGAGAAGGAAGTCGTCGGGATCGGCTACGGCAAGGCGAACGAGGTCCCGCTCGCGATCCAGAAGGGCGTCGAGCAGGCCAAGAAGAACTTGTTCAAGGTGCCCAAGCACGGCAGCACGATCACCCACCAGGTGCTCGGAGAGTTCAACTCCGGCAGCGTGCTGCTCAAGCCGGCTTCCGCCGGTACCGGCGTGATTGCCGGCGGCGGCGTTCGTGCCGTGCTGGAGCTGGCTGGCATCCACGACATCCTGAGCAAGTCGCTCGGGTCGCAGAACCCAATCAATCTGGTCAAGGCGACGATCGCCGGCCTGCGCGAGTTGCGCACGCCGGTCGAGGTCGCGCAGCTGCGCGGTATCACCGTCGCCGAGGTGCTCGGGCTTTCCGCTGAGCAGCGCGGCCGTAACGGCGCGACCGCCGACGCGGCGACCACCGACGCCGTTGGCGCGCCGGCCGCCGACGAGGACGCTGCGACCGAGCAGGCTGTCCCAGCAGCCGATGAGGTCAAGCCTGCCAAGAAGCCTGCGGCCAAGAAGGCTCCGGCGAAGAAGCCGGCTGCGAAGAAGGCCGCGCCAAAGCAGGACGGCGCCGAGGCTGCCGCCACTGAGGTGGTCGCAGCTGACGCTGAGGCCCCGACCGCCGAGGCTCCCGCTGCGGACACTCCGGCTGCCGAGCCGAAGGTTGAGGAGGCGCAGGCATGAGCGCCCTGAAAATCACGCAGACGAAGTCGAAGATCGGGTCCAACCAGGCCCAGCTCGACACGCTCCGCTCGCTCGGGTTGCGGCGCATCGGCCAGACGGTCGAAGTCAAGGACAATCCCCAGACGCGTGGCATGCTCCACCGCGTCCGCCACCTCATCCAGGTGCACGATGACTGACGAGCAGAAGACGATCGATCCCGAAGAGATCGGCCTCCACACCCTGCGCCCGAACCCGGGCAGCCGCAAGCCGCGCAAGCGGATCGGACGCGGCGAGGGCTCCGGTACCGGCAAGACCTCCGGCCGTGGCCAGAAGGGCTACGGCTCGCGTTCCGGCAGCAAAGACCGCGCACGCTTCGAGGGCGGCCAGATGCCGCTGCATATGCGACTGCGCAAGCTGCGCGGCCCGCACATGAAGAAGTCGATGCCGTTCGAACCGTTCCGCACGCACACGCAGACGGTCAACCTGTTCGACCTGGAAAAGCGCTTCGAAGCAGGCGCCGAAGTCACGCCGGAGACGCTCGTCGCCGCCGGCCTGGCATCCAAGAAGAACATCCCGGTCAAGCTGCTGGGCAACGGCGCGCTGAGCAAGAAGCTCACCGTGCGCGTTCACGGCGCGAGCAAGAGCGCGCAAGCCGCGGTCGAAGCCGCCGGTGGCACGGTCGAACTGATCGGTGCATCGGCCTCGGCCGAGTAGCGCTCGTCACACATCCCGCAGAACAAGTAGCGTCCCGCCCATGCTGCGCACTGTCCTGAGCGCTTTCACCGTGCCGGAAATCCGGCGCAAGCTGCTCTTCACCGCATTCGTGTTGTTCCTGTACCGGCTTGGGGCCCATATCCCCGTGCCGGGCGCCAACGCGAAAGCGATCGAGGACCTCCAGTCGCAGCTGGGCGGCGGCGGTGTGCTGCAACTGCTGAACACCTTCTCCGGCGGCAGCCTCTCCCGCATCGCACTCTTCGCACTCGGGATCATGCCGTACATCACCGCGTCGATCATCCTGCAACTGCTGACGGTCGTCGTGCCATCGCTGGAGAAGCTGCAAAAGGAGGGTGAGGTCGGGCAAGCCAAAATCACCCAGTACACGCGGTTTCTCGCCGTTGGGCTCGCGTTCGGCCAGTCGATCGGCTACGTCTTCCTCTTCCGCTCGATGAGCCAATCGGCCGGCGAGCAGCTGATCCCGAACTTCACCTTCATCCCGGTGCTCGTGATCGTCACCTCGCTCACCGCCGGCTGCATCCTCGTGATGTGGATGGGCGAGCTCATTACCCAGCGGGGCATCGGCAACGGCATCTCGCTGATGATCTTCGCGTCGATCGTCAGCGGCCTGCCGCACGGCGTCTCGACCTGGTGGAACAGTCCCGATCAGGTGTTCAAGGTGGTCATGCCGTTCCTGGGGCTCGCGGTGATCGCCGCGATTGTTTTCATCCAGGAAGGCCAGCGGCGCATCCCGATCCAATACGCCAAGCGCGTTGTCGGCCGCCGCATGATGTCCGGTGGGCAGACGTACCTGCCGCTGCGCGTCAACATGGCCGGCGTGATCCCAGTGATCTTTGCGGCCTCGCTTCTGGCCTTCCCCGCCACGATCGGCTCACTGATCAACAAGCCGTGGAGCCGCGAACTCTCGGAGTTCTTCAATGCTGGTGGCGCCCCGTACCTGATCTTCGAAGCGCTGCTGATCATCCTCTTCACCTACTTCTATACCGCCGTGACCTTCAACCCGGTCGACCAAGCCGACAACTTGCGCAAATACGGCGGCTTCATCCCCGGCATCCGGCCAGGGCGCGAGACGGCCGAGTTCCTCGACCGCATTCTCGCGCGGCTCACCTTCCCCGGTGCGCTGTATCTCGCAGCGGTCGCGGCCCTGCCAACGATCATCGTCAATCAAACCAACACCCAGCTCTTCTTCGGTGGCACCTCGCTGCTGATCGTGATCGGCGTGGCGCTCGACACGATGAAGCAGCTCGAAGCACAGTTGATGATGCGCAACTACGAGGGATACCTCGGGCAGTAATCGCCGTTCCGGCGTGCTTTCCCGCGCCGGTGTTGCCCGCAGATGGTGTGCCGCGCCGCGCCGCGTTGGCAGAACCGGTAACTTCCTCCGCCCGTGGCCGAGCTGAACCTCATCCTCCTTGGTCCTCCCGGTGCCGGCAAAGGCACGCAGGCCGAGCGCATCACCGAGGACTTCAACCTCCCGTACATCGCGACCGGCAATATTCTGCGCGCCGCTGTTGCCGAGGGCACCGAACTTGGACTGAAAGCCAAAGGCTTCATGGACGCCGGGGCGCTGGTGCCGGACGACCTCATCATTGGCATCATCCTCGACCGGCTTCAGGAGGGCGACGCGCAAGACGGCTTCCTGCTTGACGGCTTCCCGCGTACCGTGCCGCAGGCCGAAGCGCTCGGTGCCGAACTCGAGAAGCTCGGCCGTCACCTCACCGCCGTACTGCTGATCGACGTCTCCGACGACGAAGTCGTGCGGCGTCTGTCGGGGCGGCGCGTCTCGGCGAAGACGGGGCGCGTCTACCACGTTGAGTTCGACCCTCCGAAGAACGAAGGCGTTTGCGATATCGACGGCTCGCGCCTGATCCAGCGTGACGACGATCAACCGGAGACGATCCGCAAACGACTCTCCGTCTACCACGAGTCGACCGAGCCGCTCGTCGGCTATTACACCGAGCAAGGTGTGCTGCGCCGGTTCGAAGGCGCCCGTCCGCCGGCCGAGGTTCACGACCACATTCGCGCGCAGATCGCCACGCTGCGTCTTGAGGACCGGATCTAAGCACCTCGTAGTCCCGGCCGCTGGCCCGGCGTTCGACGATGATCGTCACCAAGTCCCCAGCTGAGATCGACGCGATGGCCGCCTCCGGCGCGCTGCTCGTCCGAGTTCACGAGCTCGTCACCTCGCTGGTCCGCCCCGGCGTGACCGGCAAGGAACTCGACGCTGCGGCCGAAGAGCTGATCCGCGCGGAGGGCGCGGTGCCCTCCTTCAAGGGCTATAGCGGCTATCCGGCCACGCTCTGCATCTCCCCGAACGAGATGGTCGTCCACGGGATTCCCGATGCACGGCCGTTCGTCGATGGCGACCTGATCTCGATTGACTGTGGCGTGACGCTTGACGGCTGGGTCTCCGACGCGGCGATCACGCACGAGGTTGGATCGGTCAGCGCGGAGGCGCACCATCTCGCCGAACAGACGCTGGCGTCGCTGCTGGCTGCTGTGCCGCAATGCATCCCTGGCAACCGCGTCGGCGATATTGGTCACGCCGTGCAAGAGGTTGTTGAGGGCGCCGGTCTGAGCGTGGTGCGCTCGCTCGTCGGTCACGGCGTCGGCCGCAGCATGCACGAAGATCCGCAGGTGCCGAACTACGGTCGGCCGGGCCGCGGCGCGCGGCTGACCCCCGGCATGGTGATCGCGGTCGAGCCGATGGTCACGACCGGCGGCCCTGACGTGGTGGTTGGCAACGACGACTGGGCGATCTCCACCGTCGATGGATCGCTCGCCGCCCACCAAGAGTTCACGATCGCCGTCACCGATGATGGGCCGCGCGTCTTGACGCCGTGGCACCGGTCGATGGCGTGACATTCGCAGGACGCTGCGGTACCGTTGTCCCTGCTCCGTGCGGAGAACCGGTGTGCGTGCTACCGCATGCTCCGGCGGCGCGACGCCGCGCCCCGATCCGTTCTGCTATCTTTCACCGTCGCGTTCGGGACACCCGTTCCTACGTCCGAACGCCGTCCTCTGAGGTTTTCATGAAGGTCCGTCCGTCGGTCAAGCCCATGTGCGAGAAGTGCAAGATCATCCGC
>JASGGQ010000079.1:0-12959 GCA_047604965.1 Patulibacter sp.
GAACGCGAAGCCGGCGAGCTGCTCGCCGAAGTACTCGACCATGTCGTTGCGCTCCGGTTCGCCGTGGACGAGCACGTCGAGTCCGAGCTGTTCCTGTTCGCGCACGACCAGATCGATCTGGTTCTTGAGGAACTGCTCGTATTGCGCGTCGGTCAGCGTGCCTTCGCGGTGCGCGCGGCGCGCCGAGCGAATCTCCGGCGTCTGCGGGAAGGAGCCGATCGTGGTCGTCGGCAGCACCGGCAGGCCAAGCCGGTCGCCCTGCGCTGCGAGCCGTTCGGCGATCGGCGCGGAGCGGTGGTAGTCGGCCGGCTGGAGCTGGCCGACGCGCCCGCGCACGGCCGGGTCGTTGGTGCGCGGCGAGGTGCGGCGCGAGGAGGTGCGCGCGCGGGCGGCGGCGAGCAGCTCGTCGCGCTGCTCGCGGCTGGCATCGACGGCGCGAGCCAGGAGCGCCAGTTCGGCGAGCTTTTCCTCGCCGAACGCCAGCCACGAGCGCAGTTCGTCGTCGAGCTGCGTTTCGCGGGCCGCCGAGTACGGCACATGCAGCAGCGAACAGGACGGCGCGATCGTCAGGCGATCGGAGCCGATCGCGCGGGTGATGCGGTCGAGTTTGTCGAGCGCGGCATCGAGATCGGTCGCCCAGATGTTGCGGCCGTCGATGACGCCGGCCGAAAGCCGCATACCATCGGGCAGCGCGTCGAGCACCTGCGGCAGCTGGCCGGGCGCGCGCACCAGATCGACGTGCAATTCGTGCAGCGGTAGTCGCGTGACCGCCGCGAGCGCTTGATCGTCGAGCCGCTCGAAGTAGGTCGCGAGCGTGACCTTCAGCGGCGAGCCGTCGAGCAGCCGCCGGTACGCCTGCTCAAAGGCACGGAGCACATCGGCGGAGAGGCCGGTCACCAGCGACGGCTCGTCGAGCTGGATTTCGGTGGCGCCCTCGGCGGCGAGCACGCCGAGCAGTTCGCGGTACACCTCGACCAGTTCGCTGAGACGCTCCAGCGGTTCGGTGGCGCCTTTGCTGAGCAGCAACAACGTGACGGGGCCGAGGACGACCGGGCGCGCGTTGACGCCGGCCGCGCGGGCTTCGCGCAGATGGTCGATCCACTTGTCGGCGCGCAGGCGGGGCTGCTGGCCAGGTTCGAGTTCGGGGACGAGGTAGTGGTAGTTGGTGTCAAACCACTTCGTCATCTCCAAAGGCGTGACGCCCTCACCACCTCGGCAGGCGAGGAAGTGCGCGGGCAGGCCGCCGGCTTCGGCGCCGCCGTGGCGTTCGGCGACGAGGCCAACCAGCTCGGCGGTGTCGAGTACGTGGTCGTAGAGCGCGAAGTCGCCGACCGGGGCGATGTCGATCCCGGCGCGGCGCAGGCGATCGAGGTTCGCCGCGCGTTGTTCGCGCGCGACGCGCTGAAGCTCGTCGGAGGAGAGCTGCTTTGCCCAGCGTGCTTCGAGGGCGGTTTTGAGTTCGCGGTCGGCTCCGATTCGCGGGAGACCGAGCACTGCGGTGCGAGCCATGGCAGTGACTTCCTTTTGCCGGCGACCCAATCGCGAGGTCGCAGTTGTCGGACCCGCCGGACGTGATGCCCGGCGGCGAATCGACAGGTCTTCGGGCTCGGATGCATCGGACGCCTTGGCCGCCTTCCCAAGCCCATGTGGGCTCAGTGGCGTGATGGTGGCCACGTCCGCATCCCTACCGCTGCGCGTCAGCTCCGGCGTTGGTCCGGATTCCCTGACCCCGGTCGGGGCGATCGATTCACTGGGAACGGTACCGGACGGGCGGCCAGGGGCGATGGGCGGCCGGGGGGACTCGGAGCGAGCGGGACCCAAATGGTCCCTGCGGCTCCGGGACGGCGGCGGGCGATAGGATCGTTGGCGTGCTGGCAACGACTTCCGGTGTGCGTCCGGGACCGGATCACCGGGTTCCGGATCGCTGCCCGACGACGACCGAGCTACATCGCGCCGCCGACGGGCTGATCATGCGGCTGCGTCTCCCCGGCGGACGACTCGCGGCGGCCGCCGCCCACGCACTGGCCGGCGCGGCCGCGGCCGGCGAGACGATCGAGCTGACGAGCCGCGCCAATCTGCAACTGCGCGCACTCGACGACACCGGCGCGCAGCACGCCGCAGCGGTCGCCACCGCTGCGGCGCTAGTGCCGAGCGCGGCACACGAACGCGCCCGCACGATCGTCACCTCGCCGCTGATCGGCCGACGCCCCGGCGCCACGCCCGGAATCGACGATCAACTCGTGGCCGACCTCGACCATGCGATCCGCGCCCGCACCGACACCACCTGCTGCTCGGGCCGCATCCTCACCGCGATCGACGACGGCACCGGCGGCACGATGCTCGCCGTCGCCCCCGACCTGCTGCTGCTCGGCGAACCGGCGACCGGACAGGTGCGGCTCCTGCTCGCCGGCACCTACGACGCTGGCAGCACCGGGCCGGCAACGGCGCCGGGCCGCGCCGCCGCGCTGCTCGGGGCGCTCGCGCAAACCACCCGCGCGGCCGGCGTATGGCGCGCCCACGAACTCGACGACGCAACGCTGGCCGCCGTGATCGCCGCCGCCGAGGCCCCACCACCGCCAGCACCCGGCGACCACGCCCTCGGCTCGCCGACCGCCACCACCGCGCCCCTGCCGATCGGCGTGATCGCCCAAGCCAACGCGCCACGCGCCGCCGTGCGAGCCGCCACGCCACTTGGGCGCCTCACGCCGCAGCAACTCGCCGCCGTCGCCACGCTCGCCGCCACGCACCACACCGACCTGCGGATCGACGCCGGTCGCGGCGTCACGCTCGTCGACCTGCCCGACACCGCCACGGCCACCGCCACGCTCGCCGAACTCGCCCAGCTCGGGCTGATCGCGACGCCCGACGACCCCGCGCTCGGATTGACGGCCTGCGCCGGCATCAGCTGCACCCGCACCAACGTCGACGTGCGCGGTGCCGCGCACCTGCGCCGCGCCACGCGCCGCCACGGCGACCCGCACGAACACCTCGCCGGCTGCGAGCGGCGCTGCGGCGCTCCGGCTCCGGCTCCGGCTCCGGCCGCGCCAACCAACCCGACCGCGCGGACCGTCACGACCGCCACAACCGCCATGACCGGCGCCGTCGTGGTCGTCGCGATCCCCGGCGACACCCCCGCCACCTTGGCCGCCCGCGCCGCGCAGGCGTGCGCCACCCACACCCCCGACCGCCCGAAGGGCACGCGATGATCACGTACGAAAAGGACGGTGCCGCGATCTACCGCGAGTCGTTCGCCACCATCCGCGCCGAAGCCGACCTCGCGCGCTTTGAACCGGTGTTGGCGCGCACCGTCGTGCGGATGATCCACAGCTGCGGCATGGTTGACCTGACCGACGACATCGACGCCACCGACGGCTTCGGGCCGGCCGCCGAAGGGGCGCTGCGCGCGGGCGCCGCGATCCTCTGCGACACGCAGATGGTGGCCTCCGGCATCACCCGCAAGCGGCTCCCGGCCGGCAATCCCGTCCTCTGCACGCTCAGCGATCCGCAGGTGCCGCAGCTCGCCCAGCGACTCGGCAACACCCGCAGCGCCGCCGCGATGGAGCTGTGGCGCCCGCAGCTCGACGGCGCGCTGGTGGTGATCGGCAACGCCCCGACGGCGCTCTTTCGCCTGCTGGAGCTGCTCGAAGCAGGCGCTCCACGGCCGGCCGCAGTGATCGGCGTGCCGGTCGGCTTCGTCGGCGCTGCTGAGAGCAAAGCGGCACTCATCGAGCATCCGCTGGCGCCACCGTCACTGATCGTGCGCGGGCGGCGCGGCGGCAGCGCGATCGCGTGCGGCGCCGTCAACGCGCTGGCCAGCGAGCGCGAAGTATGACGGGGCGGCTGTACGGCGTTGGCGTCGGCCCCGGCGACCCCGACCTGATGACCGTCAAAGCGCGGCGCCTGATCGAGCAGGCCGACGTGATCGCATACCCGATCGCCGCCAACCGGTCGGCGCGCGGCGTGGCGCGCTCGATCGCCGAGCCGTTCCTGACCGACCGGCAGGTGCAGCTGCCGATGGTCTACCCCGTCACGACCGGCCACACCGATCACCCCGGCGGCTACGAAGGTGCACTCGCCGACTTCTACGACGCCAGCGCGGCGCAGCTCGCCGCACAGCTCGACGCCGGCCGCGACGTGGTGGTGCTCTGCGAAGGCGACCCCTTCTTCTACGGGTCGTACATGTATCTGCATGAACGGCTCGCATCGCGCTACCCGACGGAGGTCGTGCCCGGCGTGACGGCCTTCAGCGGCGCGGCGGCGGCGGCCGGTGCGCCGCTCGTCAAACGCGACGACGTGCTGGTCGTGCTGCCCGGCACGCTCGCCGAGGACGAGCTGCGCGCACACCTCCAGATGGCCGACGCGGCCGTCGTCATGAAGCTCGGCCGGCGCTTCCCCGGCGTGCGCGATGCGCTCGCCGCAACCGGTATGGGCGAGCGTGCGATCTACGTGGAGCGGGCGACCTCGCCGCAGCAGCGCGTCGCAGCGCTCGCGGAGGTCGATGCCGATCAGGTCCCGTACATGTCGATCCTGCTGGCGCCCGGCACCGATCAAGGCTGCGACGCCCCGCTCGCCGCGCAGCAGCGCGACGGCCAACCGGCACCGGGCCCGCACGCCGCTGCCGCAGCGGCGGCGACGGCAGCAGCGGCAGCGGTTTCGGCGGCCGATGTTGCACCGGTGGCGACCAGCGCCGGCCGGGTCACGGTGATCGGACTTGGCCCCGGCGGCGCGGAGACGCTGACGCCGGAGGCGCACGCCGCGCTGGCCGAGGCGACCGACGTGATCGGCTACGACACCTATCTCGCGCGGGTCCCGCAGCGCCGTGGGCAGCGCCGCCATGGCTCCGACAACCGCGTCGAACTCGACCGCGCCCGCCACGCGCTGGAGCTGGCCGCCGCCGGGGCCCGCGTCGCCGTTGTCTCCTCCGGCGACCCTGGGATCTTCGCGATGGCGACCGCCGTCCTCGAAGCACTCGACGGTGCTGACCGTCCGCTGCGCGACGTGGAGGTGGAGGTGCTGCCCGGCATCTCCGCCGTGCAGGCGGTGGCGGCGCGTGTCGGCGCGCCGGCCGGCCACGATCTCTGCCTGCTGTCGCTCTCTGATCTGCGTAAGCCGTGGCCGGTGATCGAACGCCGCCTGCGCGCCGCGAGCGCCGGTGATCTCGTGCTCGCGCTGTATAACCCGGCGTCGCGCAGCCGTCGCGAGCAGCTTGAGCGCGCGGTCGCGGTGCTGCGGGAGGATCGCGCCGCTGCAACGCCGGTGGTCGTCGCGCGCGCCGTCCGCAGCGACGAGGAGCAGATCACGGTGACGACGCTCGGCGCGTTGGATCCGTCGGTCGTCGACATGCGCACCTTGCTGCTGATCGGCTCGACGCAGAGTCGCGTGATCGAGCGTCCCGGCCGCGCACCGCTGATGTGGACGTCGCGCGACTACCCGGATGACGGGCCGGCGGCGCGAGCGGCGGGGAGCGCGGCGGCCGATGCGGCTGCGCCTGCGACCGTTCGATGAGCCGCGAACTGCTGCTCATCGGGATTGGTGCCGGCGACCCGCGCTGGTTGACGCTCGAAGCGGTCGACGCGATCGGCCGGCTCGACGTGGTGTTCGTCGTACTCAAGGAGCGCGAGAAGGATCAGCTGGTGCAGGCGCGCCGCGCGGTGATCGACGCACACCGCGACCCCGCAGCGCCGCTGCGCACCGTCGAGCTGCGCGACCCGCCGAGGCCGTGGCGGACCGCGCCGGACTACGAGGCGGCCGTCGCCCGGTGGCGCCAGCAGCGCCGCGAGCAGTGGTCGCAGGCGGTCGCCGGGGAACTCGCCGACGGGCAGATCGGCGGCTTTCTGGTGTGGGGCGATCCGGGGCTGTACGAGTCGACGCTCGCGATCGTCGACGAACTCGTCGCCGAATCCGCACGGCCCGCACCGACCGGCGCGGTCAACGGGGTCAACGCGGTCAACGCCCCGACGCCGTTGTCGCGCCGGGTGATTCCCGGGATCAGCAGCGTGCATGCGCTTACCGCGCGCCACGGCATCCCGCTCAACCGCCAGGGCCGCGCCGTGCAGATCACGCCGGCTCGCCTGCTCGCGGACGGCGGCCTGCCGGACGGCGTCGATGATGCGGTCGTGATGCTCGACGGCCAGCAGCGCTTTGCGTCGATCGAGCCGGCCGGACTGGACATCTACTGGGGCGCCTACCTCGGCACGCCCGACGAGCTGCTGATCGCCGGGCCGCTCTCAGAGGTCCGCGACGAGATCGTGCGGGTGCGCGCTGAGGCGGCGGCGCGCAAAGGCTGGATGTTCGACACCTACCTGCTGCGCCGCCGCTGAGCGACCCAGCCGGCGGCAGCCTCGGCAGTCGCGACCTCCTCGACGGCTGGGCGCGGCGGACGACGGACGACGACGACCGGCAGGCCGCGCTCGCGGGCGGCGTCGAGCTTGGCGACCGTCAGCGCACCACCGGAATCCTTGGTGATCAGCAGGTCGATCCGGTGCTCGTCGATCAACGCCAACTCACCATCGAGCGTATACGGCCCGCGATCGAGCAGCAGCTGATGGTGGGGCGGCAGCACCGCCGGATCGGGCGGGTCGACGCAGCGGATCAGGAAGTGCGCGTCGTCGCACTCCGCGAACGCAGCCAGCCCCTGCCGGCCGGTCGTCAAGAACACGCGCGCGCCGAGCGCCGGCAGCAACGCCGCAGCCGCCGGCAGATCCTCAACCCACCGCCAGCGGTCGCCGGGACGCTCTTGCCAGCCCGGCCGCTGAAGCCGCAGCAGCGGCACGCCGGCCTGGGCACAGGCCGCCGCCGCATTGCCGGAAATCCGTGCGGCGAAGGGATGCGTCGCATCGACCACGCACGACACCCGCTCAGCGACGAGCCACGCCGCCAGTCCATCGGCGCCACCGAACCCACCGATGCGCACCTCGCCGGCCGGCAGCCGGGGCCGTGCGACACGGCCGGCCAGCGAAGTGACGACACGAAGCTCCGGCGCGGCGTCAACCAGCAACGCCGCCAACGCGCGCGCCTCCGCCGTGCCACCGAGCACCAGGACACTCATCGCGGCGCCGCGCCGGCCCGACCGGCAGATCGCGCTGCCACCGCGTGATCGCTCAACGTCGCTCGCCGGCCGCCACACGCCGTTCGCGCTGCGGCGAATAGAGATGGCTCACGCACGCGCCGTCAGCGCCCGCGCCCGCCAGCGCCGGTCCGACGAGGATCGTCGCGGTGCGCACCACGCCGGCCTGCTCGACGAGCGCGGCGATCGTCGAAAGCGTGCCACGCAGCACCAGCTCATCCGGCCAGCTCGCGCGCGCGACCACGGCGACCGGGCAGCCCGAGCCGTAGTACTCAGCGAGCAGCGGCGCCAGTTCGCCGATCGCCTGCGTCGCGAGGTGCAGTGCCAACGTCGTGCCGTGCGCAGCCAACGACGCCAGCTCCTCGCCGGGCGGCATCGCCGTCGCACGCTTGGAATGGCGCGTGAGAATCACCGACTGCGCGACCCCCGGCACCGTCAGCTCGCGGCCAAGCGCAGCCGAGGCGGCCGCAAACGCGGGAACGCCCGGCGTCATCGTCCACGCCACGCCGGCTGCATCGAGCCGGCGCACCTGCTCGGTCACCGCGCTCCAGATCGACAGGTCGCCGGAGTGCAGCCGCGCAACATCCTCCCCGCGCCGCGCCGCGCCGACGAGCGCGTCAGTGATCTCGTCGAGCGTGAGGTGCTGCGTGTCGATCAGCCGCGCACCGGGCGGGCAGTGCTCCAGCACCGCCGACGGCACGAGCGCACCGGCGTACACACAGACGGGACTCGCGGCGATGATCGCCGCGCCGCGCAACGTCAGCAGATCGGCGGCGCCAGGGCCGGCGCCAACGAAATGCACGGTGCCGGCCGCCGCAGCCGGCTCAGGGGTGACGGTCATCATGCTGCTCCTTGTTCCTGCTTGACGGCGGACCATTGGACGATCGGGCGTTGCGGCGTCCACGCGGCGAAGCTGCCGATCATGCCGGCATGGTCGTGCGCAAGCCGCAGCAGGCGGCCACCGAACCGCCGATGCGCGGCGATCAGCGCCTGTTCGCTGTCGAAGGTGACGGCACTGGCGACGAGTCGCCCGCCGGGCCGCAGCGCCTGCCAGCAGCGGTCGATCAGCCCCGGCTGCGAGGTCGCGCCACCGATGAAGATCGCGTCCGGGGCGGCGTCCAAGGCCGGCAGCAGCTCCAACGCGCCGGGCAGTTCGCCGCAGACGACCTGCACCCGCGACGCGCCGAGCGTGCGGGCGTTGCCGGCGATCGTCGCGCAGCGATCCTCGCGGCGTTCGATCGCGACCGCCCGTGCGCGGCTCGCCGCGCGGCACCACTCGATCGCGATCGTGCCGCTGCCAGCCCCAACATCCCACAGCAGCTCGCCCGGTGATGGCGCAAGCGCGGCGAGCGCGATCGCACGCGGCTCGGCGCGGGTGAGCTGGCCGTCGCCGCCGTACAGCGCGTCGGGCAGCCCCGGCACGGCGCTCATCAGCCGGCGTCGCTCGGGCGCGGGCACCACGCCTCGCGCGTCGACGGCGACGAGATGTAGCGGGTCGCCGTCGTCGTCGAACTCGTCGGCGGTCACGTCGAGCCGGGCCTCATGTTCGCCACCGAGCCGGGAGAGGATCGTCAGCTGCGCGCCGCCCAATCCGGCGTCGCGCAGCAGCGCGGCGAGCCGGCGGGCACCGGCGCGGCCCGGCACGTAGACGATGGCCCGCCCGCCGGCGAGCGCCGGCAGCGGATCGTGCTGCGGGTCGGCGACGAGACTCACCAGCGGCACCTCATGCTGCGCCCAGCCGAGCCGCGCGCACGCAAGGCTGTACGCCGACGGAACCGGCAGCACGTCGAGCAGCGCCGGGTCGGTCAGCCGGGCGAGCGTCGCGCCGATCCCATGCAGCATCGGATCGCCGCTGCCGAGCACCACGGTGCGGGCGATCTGCGGCTCCCCGGCGGTCGTCGCCGCCGCCAGCTGCTCGACGCGCGGCAGCATCGGGCTCGGCCAAGCCTCGCGCTGCGCCACGACGGCATCACCGGGCAGCAGCGCCAGTTGCCGCGCCCCACCGAGCACGAGCGTCGCGCCGCGCAGCGCCTCCTGCGCGCGAGCGCTGAGGCCGGCCCAGCCATCTTCGCCGATCCCGACGACCGTCAGCCGCGCGCTCATCGCGCCCCCGCCATCGCCTGCGCCAGTTCGTCGCGCAGGGCGCCTGCCAGCTCAGCGTTCTGCTGCTCGTCGCGGGCGGTCAGCCGCAGATGGTCGTCGGTGAGACCGGGGAAGCTGCCGCACGGCCGCACGACGATCCCGCGTCGGCGCAGCCCGGCTGCCGCCTGCGCGCCGTGCTCGTGGTGGCAGAGCAGGTAGTTGGTGACCGACGGCCAGCAGCGCACGCCGGGCAGGTCGGCGAGCCGACGGGCGAGATCGCGGCGCTCGAGTTGCACGCGGTCGGCGCGGGCAGCCAGTTCGTCGCGGTGCGTGGCGATCGAGACCATCGCCGCCAGGGCCGGCGCGGCCACCGGCCACGGCGGTAGCGCACCACGCAGCCGCTGCGCAAGCTCCGGCGGTGCGAGGGCGACGCCGGCCCGCAGGCCGGGGATCGCGAGCGTCTTCGTGAAGCTCCGCACGACGATCACCGGCGCGTCATCCCACGGCGCCTCCAGCGGGCCAGCGAGCGACGCCGGCTCGCCCGGCACCTGGTCGAGAAACGCCTCGTCGACAACGATCGTGCGGCCCGGCCGCAGCAGCGCAGCAAGCGCCTCGCGGGATTGCAGGCGGCCACACGCCGCCGCCGGGTTGCCGAGCACCACCAGATCGGCGTCGTCCGGCACGGCCGATGGGTCAAGCTCGAAGTTGCGGCCCGGGTCGAGCAGCACCCGCTCGACGGGAATGCCGTGCGCGCGCAGCCCCGCTTCGGCCTCGGTGAAGCCGGGGTGGATGCAGGCCGCGAGCGCCGGCCCCAAGGCCGGCGCGAGCGCCCACAGCGCCTGCGCGGCACCGGCGACCGGCACCACCTCTTCGGCGGTGCGCGCGAAGCGCTGCGCGAGCGCGTCGCGGGCCAGCGCATCGTCGGGGTAGTGCGCGAGCGTCGCCCGGTCGCTCGCGGCGGCCACCGCGTCCAGCAGCCACTCCGGGGGGCCGCTGGCATCAACGTTGACGGCGTGGTCGCGGTCGCCGGGCCGCACCAGCCGGTCGCCGTGGACGCGCAGCGCGGCAAGCTCGGCGATGGCGGCGCTCGCGTCGCCGTCGGCTGTCGGCGCGACCGTCGCCGGGCGATGCGCCGAGCCGTCGATCCTCAGCACGCTTGGTGGCTCGGCTTCCGTGACCCCGCCGAGGCCCGGCAGCTCGACGACTCGTCCGGCGACGACAAGCACCGCCCGATCGGCGGCGGCGGCCAACTCCTGGTTGAGCGTGCCTTGCAGGTCGAGCCACGCGGCGGTGCCGGCACCGAGCGGCAGCACACCGAGGCCGGCCTCTTCGCTGGCGACGATCACCGTGCAGTCCGGCGTGGCCGCGTGCGCGAGGAGCCGCGCGATCACGCCGCGTGCCCGTTCGAGCGCCTGCTGGCCGACCCGTACCCCATCGGCCGCCGTGAGCTGCTCGTCGAAGGCGCCGGCTTCGTGCAGCAGCCGCGCCGTCCAGCCGCCGAGCCCATCGACGAGCACGACCGGAGCGTCGTCGAGCGCGTCGGGGAGAGTCTCCGGCGACGGGTCGAGCCGGTGCAGCGGCAGCGCACGCCAGTGCGCGGGGCGCCGGGCGCGGTGTGCGGCGATCCGCGCGGCCATCGCCGTGTCGCGCTCATCGCCGCAGACGCACACCAGCACCGAGTGGCGACCGGCGATCCGCGCCGCTTCGCGTTCGGCCCACGCGCTCTTGCCGGAGCGCACACCACCGAGCGCCAGCGTCAAGCTCATCGCGGGGCCTCGTTCGTCGTCGAACGCCGGTGGTGGTGGGCGGCGACCGCGCCGACGAACCGGTCGGCGATCTCCGGGTATGCCGCCCAGTGCAGATGCAGGTAGCTGGCGCTCAGCGTGGCGGTCGCAAAGCCTTCTTCGCGTGCGCGCCCGCGTGCGCGCAGCGTGAACGCCGGGCCGCTTTCGCTGCCGTCGCCGGTTGCGGGTGCGACCGTCGAATAGTGGAACTCGTGGCCGCGCAGGAGCGTGCCGGCCGGCGCCAGCGGCGAGCTGGTTTGCACCGTCGCCTCGCGGTAGCCGAGGCTCAGGCGCCCGGCCATCCGCGCGCTGGCCGGCAGCACGCCGGCCATCGGTGCGTCGTCGAGCTGTTCGCAGAGGTAGAGCAGGCCGCCGCATTCGGCGATCGTCGGCAGGCCGTTGCGGACTGCGCGCGCGATCTCGTCGCGCAGCTGCGCGTTGCCGCCGAGCTGCGCGGCATACACCTCGGGAAAGCCGCCGGCCAGCAGCAGCCCGTCAACCTCGTCGGGCAGCTGCGTTTCGGCGGCCGGATCGACGGCGATGAGCTGCACGCCGCGCGCCTGGAGCAGTTCGTGGTTTTCGCGGTAGTGGAAGGAGAACGCCGGGCCGCTGGCGACCGCGATCCGCAGCGGCGGGCCGGCCGCTGGGGCCGAGCCGGACGGCGAGGCGGCACCCGCCTTCCCCGCAGCCGAGGCGGGCTGAGGTGACCACGGTGCGCCATGCAGTGGCCCGGCCGCGCGCGCGAGCCGCAGGATCGCACCGAGTTCGACCTGTTCGCCGACCGCTTCGGCGAGCGCCGCCAGTGCGCGGCGGGCGTCGGCGTCGCGTTCCCCGGCGGGCACGAGCCCGAGGTGACGTTCGGGCGTGCTGAACCGTTCGCTGCGACGGATCGCGCCGAGCACCGGCACTCCCAGGGGCTCGATCGCGTCGCGCAGCAGCGCTTCGTGATGTTCGCTGCCGACGCGGTTGAGGATCACGCCAGCGACCTGCACCTGCGGGTCGTAGCTGCGGAAGCCGTGGACGACGGCGGCGGCCGAGCGGCTCATCGCGGTCGCATCGACGACGAGCAGCACCGGCGATCCGGTGAGCTTGGCGACATGCGCCGTCGACGCCAGCTCACCGTGGCCGGATGCGCCGTCGAACAGTCCCATCACCCCTTCGATCACGGCGATCTCAGCGCCTTGCGCGGCGTGCGCGAGGAGCGGCGCGATCAGCTCCGGACCACTCATGAAGGCGTCGAGGTTGCGGCCGGGACGGCCGCTGGCGATCGCATGGTAGGTCGGGTCGATGTAGTCGGGGCCGACTTTGCAGCCCTGCACGGTGTGGCCGGCGGCGCGCAGCGCACCGATCAGCCCGCAGGTCACGGAGGTTTTGCCGGCGCCGGAGCTGGTGCCGGCGATCACGAGGCGGGCGGTCATCGCGCCGCCAGCGGCTCGGGGGTTTCGATCGGCAGCGGCGCGACCCACCGTTCGGTCAGGCGCCGGCCGGTTTGCGCGCTGGCCGACGCGCGGCGCTTGGGCAGCGCCATCACCGGCAGATCGTCGGGGTCCAGCCCGCTGCGCAGGCCGGGTGCGTCGGGGTCGATGTCGCGCGGGTCTGGTCCGCCGGGGGCGTGCGCGTCGGCTCCGGCGGTCCAGCGCAGCGCCGGCGTCGGATCGCCGTGGTGCTGCCCGTCGCGCGGGTCGCAGCCGTGGTCGATCGCGATCTCCAGCGTGCCGCCGTGGTCGTGCAGCCACGCGACGAGCGGCAGCAGCAGCTCGGTGTCGATCGCTTCGAGCGCCTCGACCTTGAGCGCGGCGTCGCGTTCGTGCGCGGCCTCATCGGGCGCATCGACGTGGATCACGAGCCGCCGCAGCATGGCCGCTTCGCCGCCGGCCGGCCGGTCGCTCGCGTGCTGCGGTTCGCCGGGTTGCGGGTCGATCGCGCCGGCAAGCAGCGCTAGTGCCTCGTCGGCCAGCGGCGTCAGCGCTGCGCGCGCCCCGCCGCGATAGCCGTCCGGGGTGACGGTGCGGGCACCGAGCAGCCGC
>JASGGQ010000080.1:0-12860 GCA_047604965.1 Patulibacter sp.
CGATGGCAAGGTCCGCACCTACCGGGTCACCAGCCTGCGGACGGTCGCCAAGAATCGGCTACCGGAGTCGCTTTTTACCCGCAGCGGTGAGCGACGGCTGTACCTCGTCACCTGCGGCGGGCCGTTTAACACCGCGATCGGCCACTACCGCGACAACGTCATCCTGACCGCCGTCCCGCTCTAAGCCTGAATCACCGATCTATCCCCTGCGCGGAGCCAGGTCAGCGGCCTCGCGCGGCGGAGATCACGGCGTCGCGAATCGTTGCGCCGGTCACGACGCCGAGCGGCGTACCGTCGTCGCCGATCACCAGCAGCGGGCCGCCATCGCGGAGGCGCACATCGACCGCCACCTCGCGCAGCGGCGTATCGCTCGCGACGGTGCGATCACCGAGATCGTCGGCCAGCTCGCTGAGCGTCAGCGCCGGCTGGCCCTTCGCGAGCGCCTCATCCATCGCGGCCGCAGAGACCAGTCCGGGTACTCGATCGGCGCGGCGGACGACCACCCAGCTGCCCGGCGGCCCGCCGTGGTCGGTCGCAGCCAGCACCGTATGGTTGCCATCGACCGCGCCGACCGCCGGACTGGCGATCGCGCCGACCGTCACGCGCTCCAGCCGCTCCTGCCGCACGGCGACATCGAGGCTGCCGCGTGCCGCCAGCGACACCAACCAGCCGAGCAACGCGACCGAAAAGCCGTCGGAGCGATCATCCGAGAACACCAGCAGCGCCGTGCCCGCGCCGATCAAAACCAGGCCGATCCCAAAGCCAGCCCGCGCGGCAACCTGTGTTGCGCGGTGCGGGTCACCGGTCACCCGCCACGCGATCGCGCGCGCGATCACGCCGCCATCGAGCGGATAAGCTGGCAGCAGATTCAGCAGCAGCACGGCACCGTTGAGCATCCCGATCAGCACCGCGATCGCCGTCGCCGGACCGGTCCGCTCGCCACCTGCGGCAGCCGAGAACCCATCGGCATCGAGCAGCATGGCGCCGCCGAGCAGCGCCGCCGCCAGCAGCATCGTCACCAACGGCCCTGCGGCAGCGATCCGCAGCTGCGCGCGCGGGGTTTGCGGCGGCTCATTGAGCCGCGCCAAGCCGCCGAACATCCACAGCTCGATACCGTCGACGCGCAGCCCGTAGCGCTGCGCGACCACCGCATGGCCAAGCTCATGCGCCACGACGGACGCGAAGAACAACAGCACCGTCAGCGCGCCCAGCAAGACCGACGCCGTCTGCGACACATCGGTGATCTGCTGCAGGTGGTTGCCGGCAAACCACACCAGTACGAAGAAGACGAACAGCCACGAACCGCTGGCACTGATGGGAATGCCGCGCACCGACCCGAAGGAAAGACGTCCGAACACCACTGCATCGTCGCAGCTTCGCCCGGCACGACGCGAAGGAGGCCCGCCGCAGGGTCGCGGCGAGGGCGCCGCGATGTCGCGCCCGGTCACCGGCGGCGGTCACGCAGCGTCGTGGCGACCGGACCGATCGAAAGCCGGCGGCTGCGCAGCGCAATTTGCAACTCAAAACGGCGGCGGGGATCGTCGAGCACCGGTCCGAGCAGTTCGCGCAACCGACCCAGGCGATAGCGCACCGTTTGCACATGGATGCCGAGTTCGTGCGCGGCCGCGCCGTGGTTGCCACCGGCATCGAGCACCGCCTCAAGCGTCGCGAGCAGCCGCATCCTGCTGCCGTCGGACTCTGCGCGCAGCGGCGCGACCAGCCGCTCGGCCAGTTCCGAGAGCGGCTCGTGTGCCTGGGAGAGGCCGATCGCGGCGAGATGGTCGTCCCAGCACCACGGAGCATCGCCGAGCGCGCCGCGCAGACCGAGCGCCAGTGTTTCGCGGGCACCGCGCAACGAGCGGGCCGCGGCGGCAAGCGGGACGGCCGGGCCGAGCGCGGCCGGAATCTCAAGGCGCGACAGCGCGAGCTCCAAGCGGGAGCTGCGACCTGGGCCGTCGGGGTCGGGCCACAGCACGACCAGCTCGTCGCCCTCGCCAGCTGCCGTCAGCGCGTCGCCACCGAACGAACGGGTCAGGGCCCGCAGGTCGCCGCCGCTTGTGGAGATCGCGCGAACCCGCTCCGGCAGCAACCAGCCGACCGCCGAGGCGGTCCGGCGCACCATCGCCGGATCGGGTGAAGGGCTCGTCAGCGCGCTAACGAGCAAGCTCCGCAGCCGCTCCTGCTCGGAGACGGCCGACGCCTGCGATTCGGCGTAGCCGGCGATCGACTCGGCCGCCAGCTCATCGACGAATGCGTAGGTCGCTTCGGCGAAAGCGGTGACCTGTTCGATCGTGAGGTTCTCGTGCTCGATGACCTTCGCGAAGCTCCGCCACGAATGGCGCGCACCGATCCGGTATGCCATTTGTAGCGCGTCAAGGGTGCGGCCAGCCTCATGCTCGTTACGGCCGAGCCCACGCACGATCGCGCGCAGGTGCGGATCGACGCCGCGCGTCTCACCGATCAGTTGCAGGAAGGCGTGCAGCGACTGCTCGACGCCTTGGCGAATGCCGGTCCAAAAACGCTCGGAGCGGCGCCCCTGGTATTGCGGCACGTTGGTCGAGATTTCGCGAACGAGCAGCTCCGCGAGGCCGGGCACGACCGCCTCCAGCCGGGTCGAAAGACGCGCAGGCAGCACCGACCACGGGTAGATCGAGAATGCCGCACCGCTGCCAACTGCCGGCAAATGCTCCTCAGGCATAGCGCGATCGTCGCAGATTGCGCACTGCCTGACAAGATCGTCGGTTTTTAGCACCGAACGAGCAACCATGGCGAGATCAGGCGGATTTGTTCCCAAGAAGTGCAGCAAAAGTGCGCCTACGGTGTGCGCATGGCCACGCAGGTACGTCCCCCAGCACCCCCGCCGGTTCGCGAAATGACGGCGCGCGACAAGTACGCCAACTTGTTCATCGTCGTTTCTTATCCGGTCCTCATCATCGTGATCGGCGCACTCTCCTGGGGACCGGGCTTCCTGACCTGGCTCGACGTCGCGATCTTCGGCGTGCTGTACCTCTTCACCGGCTTCGGCGTGACCGTCGGCTACCACCGGCTACTGACGCACGGCTCATTCGAAACCAAGCCATGGTTGCGCTACCTCTTCGCGATCGCCGGTTCGATGGGGGTGCAGGGCGCCGTCATCCACTGGGTCGCCGACCACCGCAAGCATCACGCCTTCTCCGATCAAGACGGCGATCCGCACAGCCCGTACACGCACGGCGGCGAAGGGTTCTCCGGCGCGGTCAAGGGCCTGTTCCACGCGCATGTCGGGTGGCTGTGGGAGTACCACGCCACCTCGGACTACAAACGGTACGCCCGCGATCTCTACGAAGACCCGACGATGCGCCGCATCCACAAGCTCTTCCCGGTCTTCCTGCTGCTGACCTTCGCAGTACCGTTCGTGATCGGCTTCGTCGCGACCGGCTTCGATCTTGGCCGTGGCCTTCAGGCGATGTTCTGGGGTGGCCTGGTACGGGTGACCTTGCAGCAGCACGCGACCTGGTCGGTGAACTCGGTCTGCCACTTCTTCGGCAGCCAGCGCTTCCAAACCAACGACCACGCCACCAACGTGTGGTGGGTCGCACTCCCATCGCTCGGCGAAGGCTGGCACCACAACCACCACACCTTCCCACGCTCGGCGGAGCACGGCCTCAAGAGGTCGGAGTTCGACGCTTCCGGTGCGCTAATCCGGCTGCTTGAGAAGACCGGCCTGGCGTGGAACGTGGTGCGGATCTCCGAAGAGCGCCAGCAATCCAAGCTGCTCAAGAACCAGCCGAAAGCCGCCGCGTAGCGGCAACCGCTCCGGCCACCGGCACCAACGCGAGCGGCGTGGCAGTGCCGCGCCGCTCGCCGCGCAAGCAGCCCTGCATGCTCCGCGCCGCACCAGCATTCTCCGACTAAAAGACTCGGAATACCAGGGGAATATTCGGCTTCCCAGCGCCTGCGACCGGTATATGGTCAAGGGGCACCCTGAAGCTTTTGGATACCCCTGAATGCCTGCCCATGACGTCCTGATCATCGGCGCTGGCCTCGCCGGCCAGCGCGCGGCGCTCGAAGCTGCGCGGGCCGGCGCGTCGGTTGCGATCCTCTCCAAAGTCCACCCGGTGCGCTCGCACTCGGTCGCGGCGGCCGGCGGCATCAACGCGGCCGTCAAAGTCACTGACTCGTGGGAAAGCCACGCCTACGACACCGTCAAAGGTTCCGACTTCCTCGGCGATCAGGACGCGATCGAAGTGATGTGCCGCGAAGCGCCCAGCGAGGTGCTGCATCTCGAACACATCGGCGTCACCTTCCACCGCGACGAACACGGCCAGATGGATGCCCGCGCCTTCGGCGGCGCCTCGGCCAAACGCACCTTCTACGTCGCCGACATCACCGGCCAGGCGATCCTGCATGTGCTCTACGAGCAGCTGACGAAGTACAGCGACCGGATCGACCGCTACGAGGAATGGTTCTCCACCTCGCTGATCCTCGGCGACGACGGCGCATGCAGCGGCGCGATCGCGCGCGACATCCGCACCGGGCAGATGGAGCTCTTCAACGCGAAGTCGACGATCCTCGCCGGTGGCGGTGCCGGTCAGATCTTCAAGCCGACCACCAACGCCCTGATCTGCACCGCCGACGGGATGGCGCAAGCGTTCGACATCGGTGCCGAACTGATGGACATGGAGATGATCCAGTACCACCCCACGACGCTCGTCTCCAACGGCTTCCTGATCACCGAAGGGGCGCGCGGCGAAGGCGCCCACCTGATCAACGGCGACGGCGAGCGCTTCATGCGCAAGTACGCGCCGAACAAACTGGAGCTCGCTTCGCGCGATGTCGTCTCCCGCGCCGAACAAACCGAGATCAACGAAGGGCGCGGCGCTGGCCCGAACAAAGACGGCGTGTGGCTTGACATCACCGTCGTGCCGAAGAAGCGCGTGCTCGAAGCGCTGCGCGAAATCGTGAATATCGGCAAGGACTTCTCCGGCGTCGACATCACCAAAGAGCCGATCCTGATCCGCCCGGGCCAGCACTACATCATGGGCGGCGTGCGCACCAACGTCGACGGCCAAGTGCCGAAGGTGCCCGGCCTCTACGCCGCCGGTGAAGTGGCGTGCGTCTCCGTACACGGCGGCAACCGGCTCGGCGCGAACTCGCTGCTCGACACGTTGATCTTCGGCAAGCGCTCCGGGGCGCACGCCGCCGCCCGCGCCAGCGACCGTCCGATGCCGCAGACGCCGACCTCACGCCTGGAGCTCGATCGCCGCAAACTCGACCGGATCATCGGCCGGCAGCGAACCGGCCGCCGCGTCTCGGAGATCAAAGACGAACTTGGCACATCAATGAATCGCAACTGCGCCGTGTACCGCACGCAGGACGCCCTGGAGGAGCAGCTGGAGATCGTCCGCCGCCTCAAAGAAGAAGCCAAGAGCGCCGCGATCGACGACAAGGGCACCGTCTTCAACCAGGACGTGCTCGGCGCACTGGAGCTGGAGTACATGACGACCGTCGCCGAAACGATCGTGCTCGGGGCGATCGAACGCAAGGAGAGTCGCGGCGCGCAGTCACGTGCCGACTACCCCGAGCGCGACGACGCGAACTACCTCAAGCACTTCACCTTTACCGGCAGCGACACCGGGCCCGTCCTGGGCGAAGCCCCGATCACCTTCACCCAGTGGGAGCCGGAGGTCCGGTCCTACTAGGCCGGGAAGGAGTCACACGATGCCCGAGTACACGCTACGCATCCGCCGCTACAACCCCGAAACCGGCAGCTCGCCGACGTGGGATCAGTACACGATCGAGTTGGAGTCACACCGCTCGGTGCTGGAGGCGATCCTCCAAGTCAAGAACCGCTTCGACGGCTCGTTGGGGGTGCGGTGCTCGTGCCGCGCGGCGATCTGCGGCTCCTGCGGCATGACAATCAACGGCAAGGCGGGGCTCGCCTGCCACACGCACCTCAGCGAAGCGTTCGGCCGCTCACGCGACGGCTTCATCACGATCGAACCGCTCGGGAACATGCCGGTGATCAAAGACCTGATCGTCGATATGGATGCCGTGCACTGGAAGAAGATCGACCGCGTGACGCCGTGGCTGCTGAGCGGCGACCTCCCGGAGCGAGAGCATGTCGTCCCGCGCGAAGCGATGGTCGACGTCACCCAGCCGATGGCCTGCATCCAATGCGGCTCCTGCGTCGGGGATTGCCTGGCGCTGGAGGCCGACCCGGAGTTCGTCGGTCCGGCGGCGCTCGCGAAGGCGTACCGCTTCGTCGGCGATCCTCGCGACACCGAACACGAGCAGCGGCTGCGGGACCTCGCCGACGACCCGCACGGCCTCTACACCTGCACGCACTGCTTCAAATGCATCGAAGCGTGCCCGAAAGGGGTCGCGCCGATGAACCAGATCATGCGCCTGCGGCGAATCGCGGGGCAGGACTTCCACATCGAAGATACCAACAACGGCGAGCGGCACGAGCAAGCGTTCGTCGTGCTGCTTGAGAAGTACGGCATGCTCTCAGAGGCCGACGTGGTGCCACGCTCCTACGGCGGCAACGGCCCGACCGGCGGCAAACTCTCCCCGAAAAGCACCGAGCAGGTGCTCTCGTCGCTGCCGTTTCTCGCCAAAGCTGTGCTGCGCGGCAAGGTGAAGATCTCGCAGACGCTCCGCCCGCACCGCCTCGACCCCTCGTCGCTTTCGGAAGTCAAAAAGATCTACGAGGATGTCAAGGGACGCGACCGGCGGGTCGAGCTGAACCTCTACATCACCGGCTACGACGAAGACGGCGAACCGGCGACCGTTCCCGCCGAGAAAGCAGGCGCGACCTCATGAGCGCTCGAACCGTTGCCTACTGGCCCGGCTGCGTGAGCCGCGGCTTCACCCCGGAGCTGCACGGCGCGATGGCGCTCATCGCACCGAAGCTTGGGCTGAACCTCGTACAACTCGATCGCGGATCGTGTACCGGTGCCGGCGTGCTGGCCGAGCACAACCAGGAGTTGACCGACACGCTCAACGCGCGGACCTTCGCGCTTGGCCAGCAGGTCAACGAGGCGGAGTTCATGATGAACATCTGCTCGACCTGCCAGGGCGCGATGAGCGAATCACAGGAGCGCCTTGATGCCAACGCCGAGTACCGCCACACCGTCAACCACACCCTCGCGCAGTTCGGGTTGCAGTACGACAAGGGCATCGTCAACAAGAACTTCCTGTGGGTGCTTGTCGAAGACATCGGCCTTGATGCGCTGCGCTCGCTGGTGGTGCGACCGCTGACCGATCTGAAGGTCGGCCCGTTCTACGGCTGTTACATCGTGCGGCCGGTCGACCGGCTTGGCGTCAACGCCGATACGCCGCGCGACACCTATCTGCCGCTGGTGATCGAAGCGCTCGGCGGCACCGTGATCGACTACGCCGGCAGCCACAAATGCTGCGGCTTCCCGATCGTCACGATGAACAAGGAGGTGTCGCTGCGGCAGGCCGGCACGCATCTCAGCGACGGCCAGCAGGCCGGTGCCGACGCCCTCGTGACGCCGTGCCCGCTCTGCCATCTCAACCTCGACATGCAGCAGCCGGTCGCGAAGAAGATCGTCGGCAACGACGACTTGGAGATGCCGGTGCTGCATCTGCCGCAGCTCGTCGGCCTCGCGCTCGGCTTCTCCGCCAAAGCGCTGGGACTCACGAAGCATGTCGTGCGACCAACGAAGCTGATCGACTGGAGCGAAACGGTCGTCGCGTCGGTCCCGGTCGGGTAGCGCGCCCGCCTCAGGCGGCTTGTCTAGGGGTCTTCACGGCCGGCACGTTCTAGCATGACGCACATCAATGCCCCGCTGGAGTGCCGCGCTTCCGATGCCTAATCAGATCGACGGGCTTCCCACCCATCCGCTCATCGTTCACGTTCCGCTCGTGTTCGGGCCGCTCGCGGGCGTCGCCGCGTTGGGGCTGCTGGTTCCGTCGTGGCGCCGGCGCCTGATCTGGCCGCTCGCCGGGCTTGCGGCGATCACCGCGCTCTTCGCGATCCTCGCCGTGCAGAGCGGCGAATGGCTGATCGCCCATCTCGCGCAGGCACCCGGCCCAGGCATCGGCGATCACATGCGGGCGGCGCAGCGCTTTCGCACGATCGAACTGGTCTTCGCGGGCGCCCTGATCCTCGACGCGCTCACGATCAACCGGGTCGCCGGCCGCACGCAGCATCTGCTGATCGCCGGGGTCGTCGCACTCGGCCTGGTGAGCGTCGCGGCCGTCGTGCAAACCGGCCACCTTGGCGCCAAGGCGGCGTGGTCGCAGCAGATCACCACCGGTTCCCGCGCCGACCGGTAACCGGCCGGCGGGGCGTCAGGCGGCGCGATGCTCGGCGACGAGTTCTGCGAGCTGCACGGTGTTCAGCGCCGCGCCCTTGAGCAGGTTGTCGCCGACGATGAACAGGTTGAGGCTGTGGGGATCTTCGAGGTCTTCCCGGACGCGGCCGACGAAGGTTTCGTCGAGGCCGGCCGCTTCAAGCGGCGTCGGCACGTCCCGCACCGTGAGGTTCGGAAAGGCGTTCATCACCTCGGTCGCTTCGGCGGCGGTGACCGGCCGCGCGAAGGTCGCCCGCACTTCGATCGAGTGGCCGACGACCACCGGAACCCGCACGCAGGTCGGCGCGACCTTCAGCTCCGGCAACCCGAGGATCTTGCGCGACTCGTCGCGCATCTTCAGCTCTTCGTCGGTGTACCCCTTCTCCCCCACGCTCCCCAGCAGCGGCACGACGTTGTACGCGAGCGTCTTCGCGAAGGTGCTGGGCGTGACCTTCGCGGCGGCGGCCGCCCCATCGTGGATCAGC
The DNA here is from genome assembly GCA_047604965.1 of Patulibacter sp. Lineage (GTDB taxonomy): Bacteria > Actinomycetota > Thermoleophilia > Solirubrobacterales > Solirubrobacteraceae > JAGIBJ01. The sequence goes on from JASGGQ010000080.1 coordinate 8,789, forward strand.
TGGTCAACGTCGGCGCCAACGATCGGCGTTTGCGCGGCAAGCTCCTCAATGCCGGTTTGGCCGGCGCCACCGGCCGCCTGGTAGCTGGTGGCAACGAGCGCCGTCAGGCCGAAACGATCGTGCAGCGCTTTGAGCGGCAGCATGATGACCATCGTCGTGCAGTTCGGGTTCGCGACGATGCCGATGCCTTGCGCACCGGTCGCGAGCGCGATCGCTTCCGGGTTGACTTCGGAGACGACGAGCGGCACACGGTCGTCTTTGCGCCACGCCGACGAGTTGTCGACGACCGTTGCGCCACCGGCGACGAACTGCTCCGCCCACGCTTTGGAGGTCGAGCCGCCAGCGGAGAACAGCGCGATATCGAAGCCCTGCACGGTGTCTGGCGCCAGCGGCTGGATCGTGCCGTAGCCGGGCAGCGTCTTGCCGGCCGAACGCTCGCTCGCGAACGGGACGATCTCGGTCGCGGGGAAGTTGCGGCGCTCAAGCGTCTTGAGTAGCAGCTGCCCAACCGCTCCGGTGGCACCGACGACGGCGACGCGCATCGCTTAGGCCCCCTTCTCGGAGAACGGCTGCTCGACGAGGATCGTGTCGTCGCCGTCGAGCTCGAAGGCCGAATGCAGCGCCTGCACCGCCGTCGGCACCTGCGCTTTGGGAATCACGACGCTGATGCGGATCGTGCTGGTGGAGATCATCTCGATGTTGATGCCGTGCTCACCGAGCACGGTGAAGACCTTCGCCGCGACGCCCGGGTGGCTGCGCATCCCGGCCCCGATCACGGACACCTTGCCGACCTCCTCGTCGGCGACGATGCCACGCAAACCAAATTCGGCTTGCAGCGGCGCGAGCGCGTCCAGTGCGACGCGCACATCCTCAGCGGGGACGGTGAACGACATGTCGGCCGGTTCGCCGTCGGCGATCGGCTCGTTCTGGATGATCATGTCGACGTTGATGTTCGCGTCAGCGAGCGCTGTCGCGACGCGGCCGGCGGCACCGGGCGCGTCCGGCACGCCGAGCAGGGTGATGCGCGCCTCGCCGACCGAGTGCGACACCGCGGTGATCATGGGGTCTTCCATGGTGTCCTCCTCCGGGACGACGTAGGTGCCTTGCGAGTCATCAAAACTCGACCGGCAATGGATGGTAACGCCGTGGTTGCGGGCGTATTCGACGGAGCGCAGTTGCAGCACGCCGGCCCCCGACGCCGCCATCTCAAGCACCTCTTCGAAGGAGACGCGGTCGAGTTTGCGGGCTTCGGGAACGATCCGCGGGTCGGCACTGAAGACGCCCGGCACATCGGTGTAGATCTCGCACACCTCAGCGCCGACGGCGGCCGCCAACGCAACGGCGGTCGTGTCGGAGCCGCCGCGCCCGAGGGTGGTGACATCTTTCGCGGTCGATACGCCCTGAAAGCCGGCGACCAACACGATCTTGCCTTCGTCGAGCGCCGCGCGGATGCGATCGGCTTTGACATCGACGATCCGCGCTTTGGTATGCACGGTGTCGGTCACGATGCCGGCCTGCGAGCCGGAGAGCGAGATCGCTTCGTGCCCGAGGTCGCGGATCGCCATCGCGCAGAGCGCGCAGCTGATCCGTTCGCCGGTCGAGAGCAGCATGTCCATCTCGCGCGGATCGGGGTTCGCGGAGATCTCGAAGGCGTCGGCGATCAGCCGGTCGGTTTCTTTGCCGCGGGCGCTGAGCACGGCGACGACGCCCTTGCCTTCCTGTGCGCGCGCGACGATGCGGCGGGCCGCACGGGTGAGGCGCTCGGCGTCAGCGACCGAGGTGCCTCCGAACTTCATGACGACGGTCTCGGGCACTGATCGACAGGCTATCCGTCCGGCGCGCGTGGTGCGGCGCAGCCGCACGCGACGCGGTTGGCAGCACGTCCTTACAGGCTCTTACAGTTCGCGGCGGCCGAGCAGCGCGCGCCCGAGGGTGACTTCGTCGGTGTATTCGAGGTCGGCGCCGACGGAGAGGCCGGCGGCGAGCCGCGTGACGCGGATCTGTGGTGCGCGGCTGCGCAGTTCGCGCGCGAGGTGCAGCGCCGTCGCTTCGCCGGAGGTGGTGGGGTTCGTCGCGACGATCAGTTCGCGAACCTCGCTGTTTTGCAGGCGGCGGTACAGCTCGGGGAGATGCAGGTCGTCGGGGTCAACGCCATCCAGTGGGGAGAGCGCGCCACCGAGGACGTGGTAGCGGCCGTGGAACTCGTGGGTGCGTTCGAGCGAGATGACGTCGGCGGCATCCTCCACGACGCACAGCGTCGTGGGGTCGCGGCGCGCGTCCTCGCAGATCCGGCAGCGTGGCGTGTCACTGAGGTTGAAGCACGTTTCGCAGGGACGGATCTGTGCTTTGACTTCGGCGATCGCGGCGGCGAGTGCTTGCGCGTCACGGTCGCTGCCGCGCAGCACATGCAGCGCGAGCCGCTGCGCGGTGCGCTGCCCAACGCCCGGCAGCTTCGCGAACTCGGCGATCAGCCGCTGGATCGGGGGCGCGAACATCGCTCAGAGGGTGCCGGACGCAGCGGACGGCGCGGATCCGGCTGAGGCACAACGCTCCGCACCTCCGACAATGCGCACCCTGGCGGCGGGTTGCCGTCAGGGCAGCCCCTGCCCGGGGGAGCCTCAACGAGGTGGAAGTCACCGCGCGCACCGTCACGCTCGCCACGGTCCAACCTCCGGCAGACGACGAAGTAGCCGCTGCCTGAGGCGATCCCAGCGTCAAGCACGCCGTGGCACCGGGCAAGTGCGCCGCGAGTCCGCGCTCGCATTTCTCACACGCTCACCACGTCAAACTCACGGCCTGAGAGCGGTTATGCGGTGACACCGCGGCGGGGTGACAGACTCGCCGCAGGCGAGGGAAACACCTTGAGGATCATCGACAACGTCAACGACCGCTTCGGCGACGATCTGAAGGCCCAGCTGAAGACTGGGTCGAAGCTGCGCATCGCCGCATCGACCTTCTCGATCTACGCGTACGAAGCGCTGAAGGACGAGCTCGAGCAGATCGACGAGCTTGAGTTCATCTTCACCTCGCCGACCTTTGTGGCCGAGCAGGTCACCGACCGGCTTCCGAAAGAGCGTCGTCAGTTCTTCATCCCCGCCGAGCCCGGTCCTGAGTCCGCCCTCTACGGGACGGAGTTCGAGATCCGGCTGCGCAACCAGCTGACGCAACGCGCCATCGCCCGCGAGTGCGCGAACTGGGTCCGGAGGAAGGCGAAGTTTCGGTCCAACCGCACCGCGCAGCCGATGCAGCAGTTCGCGATCGCTGACGGGAGCGCTGCCTACCAGCCGCTCCAAGGCTTCACCTCGGCAGACCTCGGCTACGAACCCGGCAACGCCGTCTCGAACGTCATCACGAAACTCGACGACGCGCCCGCAGCCGCCTACTTCTGGAACCTCTTCAGCGAGATCTGGAACGACGCGGGGCAGGTCGAAGACGTCACCGCGACCGTCGCCGATCACATCGCCTCGGTCTACGCGGAGAACTCGCCGGCGCGGATCTACTTCTTGATCCTCTACAACGTCTTCGCCGAGTTCCTCGGTGACATCACCGACGATGTCCTCCCGAACGACCGCACCGGCTACCAGGACAGCGAGATCTGGCAGAGCCTCTACAACTTCCAGCGCGACGCTGCCACCGGCGCGATCAACAAGCTCGAGACCTACAACGGCTGCATCCTCGCCGACAGCGTCGGCCTCGGCAAGACCTTCACCGCGCTCGCCGTCATCAAGTACTACGAGCTGCGCAACCGCTCCGTGCTCGTCCTCGCGCCGAAGAAGCTCGCCGAGAACTGGACCACGTACAAGGGCAACTTGAAGACCAACATCTTCTTCAAAGACCGCTTCAACTACGACGTCCTTGCGCACACCGACCTCTCGCGCAGCACGGGCACCTCGATGGGGCTGCCGCTTGGCCAGATCAACTGGGGCAACTACGACCTCGTGGTGATCGACGAGTCACACAACTTCCGCAACGACGCGATGCTCGAGGACCGTGAGACGCGCTACCAGCGGCTCCTCAACCGCGTCATCCGAGAGGGCGTGCGCACGAAGGTGCTGATGCTCTCCGCGACGCC
>JASGGQ010000081.1:0-12860 GCA_047604965.1 Patulibacter sp.
CGCGCCATACCCCATTCTACAACTTAGCCAACGAATTTACGGCGCAGGACACTAGGCGACTGCCTGCGTGCGCACCCGCAAACATGCAGCGGGCCGCCCGCCTCGAGGCACGGCCCGCTGCGCGGGAGGCGTGTGATGGGGCGCGCCGCGCCGGCGCGCCCCACTCCGGGCGTTAGATGATCCCGGTGATCGTCGTCTCGACGGTGACCTTTGGCGCGGCGATCTTCGCGATCGCGAAGAAGACGGCCCACGACGCGGCCGGGGCGCTGAGCTGGATCCGCGAGATCTCCTGCCCGGTGAAGTACAGCTTGTACGTCCCGGTGGAGCAGAGGAGCAGCACGCACGCCTTGATCTGGAACGAGGTGGTGATGCCCTCGCCGCTGATCAGCCGGATCGTGGCGCTGCTCACCGTGTAGCCGCCAAAACGGAAGCCGCCCGAGCCGGTGAAGGTGTAGGTCGACGAGTTCATATCGGCCTTCTCGATCGTGCCGCTGAGGCGGACGCTGAACAGGCCGGTGATGATGTCGGCAGTACCGGTCAGCTTCAGCGCGTTGTTCTGCACGACGGCGGTGCCGTTGAAGTTGATCGTGTAGCCGTCGAGCACCGCCGTGCCGGCGCCGCTCAGGTTGACGTTGCCGGCACTGTCAACCTCGCCGGTGAAGGTCAGCCAGGTGCTACCGACCTTGATCTGCGCGGCGACGTTCGCCCAGGCGACGGTGCCGACCTTCTTCGCAGTGAAATCGGCGGTAGCCGTCAGCTGCTTGAGGACGGCTTTGCCGTTCGTGACGCCGATCGTGAAGTCACCGCGGCTGGCGGCGACGGTCTGCCCGGCGCGATTGGTGATCGTTTCGCCGCTGAGATCAGTGCCGTAGTACACGACGCCGGAGCCGTTGCCGCTCAGCGTGGGGGAGGCCAGCGAGCCGCTGAACACGAGCTTCTTGCCGTCCATCGCCCCGCTACCGGAGAGCACGGTGTCGCCCTGGGTGACCGATCCTTCGAAGTTCAGCGTGCCGGTGTTGCCGGTCTGCCACGTGAAGCTGCCGGAGCCCTTGATCGTGGTCGCTGGGGAACCGAAGGTGAGGTTGACCGAGCCGCCGCCGGTCGCCCACTGCTGGCTGCCGACTTTACCGGCCGACACCGCGCCGCTGAGCGTGATGCCCTTGGCCGTCAGTGAGCCGGAGGCACCGGCCAGCGCGTAGTCGCCCTTGGTGGCGGCGACCTGGTTGCCGCTGCGATCGGTGATCGTGTCACCGGAGAGCGGCGTGCCGTAGTACACGACGCCGTCGACTGAACCGCTCAGCGAGTAGTTCGTGTCGCTGATTGCCACGCTGCCCTTCAGCGAGAGCTTGCGGTCATCAAGCGTGCCGGAGGCGCTGGCGATCGTCGTGCCGTTCGTGGTTACCGAACCGGTGAAGGTGACGGACGGCGTTTGGCCGTTGCTCCACGCGAAGTTCGCCGAGCCTTGCAGCACGGTCGTGCCGGAGGTGAGGGCGACGCTGCCGCCACCGGTTGCGTACTGCGTGCCAGCGACCTTGCCAAGCGACACCTCGCCACCGAGCGAGAGGTTCTGCACGGTGACCAAACCGGCGACGCTCTTGAGCAGGTAGTCGCCCGTCCGCGCGGCGACCTGCTTGCCGCTTGCGTCGGCGAGCGTGTCCCCGGCCGGATCGCCGTAGTACACGACGCCGTCGACCGAACCGGCGATCGTGAGTGCGGTCGAGCTGTATGACGCGGTGCCGCTCAGCACGATCTTCTTGCCATCCATCGCGCCCTTGCCGGTGATCACGGTGGTGCCGGAGGTCACACTGCCTTCAAAGGTCAGCGCGGGCGTTCCGGTGCTGCTCGTCACGAAGCTCGCCGAGCCTTTGATCGTCGTCGCGGGGTCGCCGACGGTCACGTCGATCGAGCCGCTCGCGTTCAGCCAGGCCACGCCGGCTGCCTGGCCGGCCGACATTTGGCCGGTGAGCGTGGCGTTGGCTGCCTCAAGCTTGCCGGAGGCAGTCTTGATGATGTAGTCGCCCTTCGAGGCTGCCACCTGGACGCCGTCGCGGTTTTCGATCTTGCGGCCGGCCGGGTTGCCGTAGTACAGCAGGCCCGTGGCGGCGCCGGTCAGCGTGTAGTCGGAGCCGGTGACCTTCGCGTCGCCGGTGAAGGTGAGCTTGCGGCCGTCGAGCGTGCCGGAGGCGCCCGCGACGGTCGTCGTGCCGGCGGTCACGCTGCCGGCGAAGTTCAGCACCGGGTACTGCTCCTCTTGCCAGGTAAACGAGGCGTCGCCGTTGAGTTTGACGCTGCCGGAGGTGACGCTGAGCGAGCCACCGCCTGCGGCGTACATCGAGCCGCCGACTTGCGCGACGGTGATGTTGCCGTTGATCAGCGTGTTCCAGACGAACGCTTGGCCGTTGGCGGCCGCCTTGACGACGAAGTCGCCCTTGCGAGCAGTGACCTGCTCACCGGCGGCGTTGGCAAGCGTGTCCCCGGCGGGATCGCCGTAGAACACGACGCCCTCGATATCGCCTTCGATCGCCAGCGAGGTGGCGGTAAAGGCTGCGTCACCGGTGAACGTCAGCTTCTTGCCGTCGAGCGTGCCGGAGGCGTGCACCGTGGTGCCATCGGTCGTGATTGTGCCGGAGAAGGTAACGGCCGCGCCTTGACCGGAACTCCACTCGAGGTCGGCACTGCCGGTCAGTCGGGTGTAGCCGGCGGTCAGGTCGACGTCGCCGCCGGCGGTTGCCCATTGCTCCCCAGCGACGCTTCCGAGCGAAACCTTGCCGCCGAGCTTGAGGCCTTGTGCGCTCACATCGGCAGAGGCCGACTTGAGGAGGAAGTCGCCCTTGGTTGGCACGACTTCGTCACCGGATGCGTCGGTGACGGTCAGGCCGGAGAGGTCGTCGCCGTAGTAGACGGCGCCATCGACCGCACCGGTGATCTTGAGGTCGTCGCTGGCGAAGGTGATGTTGCCGCTGATACTGGCGGCCTGCGCGTTGACGCTTCCCTCCGCGCTTGCGATCAGCGCGTCACCGAATTGCGCGGTGCCGGAGAAGGCGACCGACTGCGCGCCGCCGCGCTGGTAGGAGATCGTCGCCTCACCTTGGACTGAGCCGGCGGCGCTGGAGGCGGTGGCCGGGATGGTGGCGTCGAGCGAGCCGCCGCCGGCGAGGCTGAGCAGGCCGGTACTGTCGAACTCGGCGTCGATTGAGCCGTCGGTGATCTTGACGTTGCTGCCCAGACCGATGTTGCCGCTTGCCGCAAGCTTGAGGCCGTCGCCGGTTTCAACGTTGGCGACAGTCAGCTTGAGCGTTCCGTCGGTCAGCGCGATCTGCTGATCGCCGCTGCCGAAGGTCAGAGCGGAGGCACTGCCGGTCAGGTTGAGGTGGAAGCCGGCACTGTCGCGTACGAGGTCGCCGCTGAAGACGATCGGATCGCCGCCGATGTTCGGCAGTGAGGTGCCGGCCTCGCCGTCGGGGCTGTGCAGCGACATGCTGAAGCGGTCGACGCCGTAGAAGCGGCCTTCGAACTGGAACTTCGTGACGGTGCCGCCCGACCAGGTGATCGCGAGGCCGCCGCGAATCCCAATCCAGCCGGCGTACAGCTCGGTGGTCAGCGAGGTGATGCTCGCGCCCGAGAAAACCTCGTCGCCGACCTTGACATCGTCGCTGCCGACGGCAGTCTCGACCGCTGCGGCGAGGACGCGCGAGACGGCGTTGCCACTGGACCCGGGGGCGACCTCGGAGATTGCCGAGTTGGTAAATGCGACCGATGCGTTGTCGGCGGAGCAGGAGCTGCCGGTGCGAGTCAGCGTGTTGCCGGTGATCTTGTAACCGCTGGCGAGCGTGACCTGTGGCGCACTGGCCTCGGCGTTCCATGCGTTGCAGAGATCGGATGTCGTGACGGTGGCCTCGGCGGCGTGGCTGAGCGCCGGCGTCATGCCGACGAGCGCCACGAGCAGTGAAGCGAAGAGAGCGAAGCGAGACGCAGCGCCACGCCGGCTTTGGGCCGCGCGGCGGAACGCCCGCAGGAGGGGGTGGGACACGGGTGCTCCTCCAGAGCGATGTGAAACGGCCTGGGGGTGAGACAAGCCTGCCGGCAGTGTGACAGCGGTCCACAGCTCCCGCAAGTCGCCGGGCGCGTGCTAAGCGATGCTCAATAGACCAGGCTTGCAGGTGGTAACGCCGGGAACCTGGTGCGGGTTCATGTTTGGCGGGCTGCTGCCGCCGTGTGGGGTTGAGTCCCCACTTTTGGCGACTTCCACGGGGCTTCGTTGGCTCGTGCAGTGCTCGTTGCGGGTGCAGGAAGGTGGGCTGCCCGCGAGGAAGTTCTCGGGAGCGCCGGTCGCCGCGCGTCGTGCCGGCGGTGGACTTGGGGGAGCGGCTTGATTCTGGTTGGAAGACGAGCCTCGACCCCCGAATGACACTCAAGCTTTCCTTGAGCTTGAGGTCAATCTCTGGCTCAGTAGGAGCTTGAGTATTCATGTATGCGGCTTAGGCTCTGCCAGAGCTTAAGGGTCTTGATCGGCGTAGGCCCACGCCGCGCTGCACCTCGTCCGACGCTCGGGGCGTTGCCGCTCGAGTGGTCGCCGCCGCGCCGAGACAGCGAGGTCGCCGGGATGCCCGGTCGCTGCGGCACCGCGCCGGCGTCGGCGCCGTGGGCGCGCAACAAAAAACCCGGGCCGCAGCGAACTGCGACCCGGGTTATTGATGGAGCTGAGGGGGCTCGAACCCCTGACCTCCGCCATGCCATGGCGGCGCTCTTCCAGCTGAGCTACAGCCCCGTCGGAGCCGCGATGTTACCAGTGCCGACCGAGCGGCGCGGCGTGGCCTCACCCGCTCTGCCGGGGCTAATCGAGCGGCGCAGACCGCGCCGCCTCCAGGCGTTACGACAGAAACTCGGGGATGTCGAAGTCGCGTTCGCTGACGTTCGCCGCCGAGATGAAATCGGGCACGCCGAGCTCGTCGTCATGCGTCACGCTCGCGGGGCGCGGCGTCCGCCGGGACGCCCGGATTTCCTCTCGCCCCCGGCGATCGTCCTCCACGGCCGGCGTCGCGACCGCGTCAAGACGCGCGATCAGCGCGCGATGCGCCTGTTGGGTGTCGCGCAAGATCCGCTCGGCGTTGGAGCGCATCGAGTTTGCCAATTGATTGAGGTTCTGCCCCAGCTCGGTGCCCTCTTCGAGGACTTCGCTGGCGGCCATGCGAGCGTTGCTGACGATCTCGCGGGCGCGGCGCACTGCCTCATCGCGCCGCTCCTTGACCTCACGATCGAGCTCGGCGCGGACGGCAGCCGCCTCATCCTCAACGCCCGCGAGAATCCGCTCGCGCTCACCCTGAGCGTCATCGCGGATTTTCTTCAGTTCGGCCTCGGCCGCCGACTTCTCGCGCGCCAGCTCGCCGCGCAGCTGGCGACGGATCGTGTCTGCCTCATGCTCGGCGGCACCGATGATCTCGTCGGCTTCACTCTGTGCTGAGGAGAGCACTTCGTCGACCTCGCCGCGTGTTTCCCGCAGCAGCTCTTCGGCCTCGGCGCGCGCGGCATCAAGTACCTGTGCAGCCTCGCGCTGCACGCCGTCGCGTTCGGCGATTGCATGTTCCCGCGCACGCGCCGCGCTCTCTCGCGCCTTCGCCTCGGCGCGTGCGGCGCGCGCCTTGCCGGCAGCGATGATCTCTCCCGCCTCGCGCTCGGCCGCCTCGACGCGCAGCTCGGCGGCGCGATCGGCCTCCGCGATGCGCTCGCGCGCGCGACGTTCAGCCTGGCGGCGCAGCTCCTCAGCGGCACGTTCGGCGGCATCGACGACCAGCTCGACACGCGCCGAGGCGTTGCCCCAGGGAGTGCCCTTGGCGGACGGGGTGGTGGTGTTGGAACCGTCGCCGCCGGCGAAGGGGCGCACGGGTTCCGGATTGCCTTCGGCGTTGGCCATGCGGGCGATGGTACGCGGAGCTCCGGTCGTCATGGGGTTGTCCTTCGCTTCAGAACGCCCGGATCCTGCCAAAACGCCGGGAATTTCGGCGCAAAATCGGACAATCTGCGAACGCTCGCACTGCGGTGGGGTGGGTGCATGCCTCGCCGCGTCTCGCCCACGTATCCTGGATCCCCGCAGATGGCCGAGTACCGCTACGACCCGCACGAGATCGAGCCCCGCTGGCAGCGGGTCTGGGAAGAGGAGCAGTCCTGGGTCGTCCCCGAGGATGGCCAGACCGATCGCGATGCGTACGTGCTCGAAATGCTCCCGTACCCCAGCGGCGAGCCGCATGTCGGGCATCTCAAGAACTACACGATCGGCGACGCGGTCGCGCACTTCAAGCGCCGCACCGGCCACCGCGTCCTGCATCCGATGGGGTACGACTCCTTCGGCTTGCCGGCCGAGAACCACGCGATCAAGACCGGCCAACACCCGCGCGAGTCGACCGACGCCGCAATCGCCAGCTTCCAGGAGCAGTTCCGGCGCTGGGGCGTGTCGATCGACTGGACGCGGGAGCTATCGACCTGCACGCCGGAGTACTACCGCTGGACGCAGTGGATCTTCCTCAAGCTCTACGAGCGAGGCCTGGCGTATCGCAAGGAGGCCGCCGTCAACTGGGATCCGGTCGACGAGACGGTGCTCGCCAACGAACAGGTGATCGACGGTCGGGGCGAGCGCAGCGGTGCGCTCGTCGAGATCCGGCAGCTCACCCAGTGGTTCTTCCGCATCACCGACTACGCCGAGCAACTCCTCGACGACCTTGACGGGATCGGTTGGCCGGAGCACGTCAAGACGATGCAGCGCAACTGGATCGGCCGTTCGCGCGGCGCCGAAGTGCAGTTCCGCTGCGACGAGCTCGACACCGCGTACACCGTCTTTACGACGCGGCCCGACACACTCTTCGGCGCGACCTTCTTCGTCATGGCGCCCGAGCACCCCGACGTGCAGGCGCTCGCGAAGGGCACGCCGCAGGAGGACGCCGTCGCCGAATACGTGCGTCAGGCGATCGTCGGCGACACCAAGGAGCGCGGCGACGAAGGACGAGAAAAGACCGGCGTCTTCGTCGGGCGCAGCGTCACCAACCCGGTCAACGGCGAACAGTTGCCGATCTACGTCGCCGACTACGTGCTGATGGACTACGGCACCGGGGCGATCATGGCCGTCCCCGCACACGACGAACGCGACCACGCCTTCGCCGTCAAATACGGCCTGCCGATCAAGCGCGTGATCGCGGGGCCGGACGGCGAGCGCGGCGACGAAGGGCTGCCGTACAGCGGCGACGGCCCACTGGTGAACTCCGCGCCGGAGTTCGACGGCACCCCGAACCGCGATGCGCTCGAAGCGATCGTTGACTGGCTCGACCGCGACGGCAAAGGGCATGCAACGGTCAACTACCGCTTGCGCGACTGGCTCGTGAGCCGCCAACGATATTGGGGCTGCCCGATCCCGATCATCCATTGCCCGGACTGCGGGATGGTGCCGGTGCCGGAGGAGCATTTGCCGGTCGAACTGCCGGACATCACCGACTACAAGCCGAAGGGCAAAAGCCCGCTGGCCGCTGCGACCGAATGGGTCAACACGAGCTGTCCGGCCTGCGGTGGCGCGGCGACTCGCGAGACCGACACGATGGACACCTTCGTCGACTCGTCGTGGTACTTCCTGCGCTACACCGACGCCCAGAACGATCAGGCAGCGTGGGATCGCAAGATCGTCGACCGCTGGATGCCGGTCGATCAGTACATCGGCGGCGTCGAGCATGCGATTCTCCACCTGCTTTACGCACGGTTCTTCACCAAGGCGCTCGCTGACATGGACCTGCTCGGTGCCCGCGAGCCGTTCGCGAATCTCTTCACGCAGGGGATGATCACCAAGGACGGGGCGAAGATGTCCAAGTCCAAGGGCAACGTTGTCAGCCCCCGCGAGATGGTCCGCCGCTACGGCGCCGACACGCTGCGGGCCTACGTGCTGTTCATGGGGCCGCCGGACCAGGACGCCGACTGGAGCGACGACGGAGTGGAGGGCATGAGCCGCTTCATCTCGCGGCTCTGGCGCACCACCGCGCAGGCTGCCGCAGAGCTGCCGGCCGGTGAGCTGCCCGCCGACCCCAATGGTGACGGGCTGCGGATCTTGCGCAAGACGCACTGGGCGATCGACAAGGTCACCGCCGATCTTGGCGAGCGGTTCTCCTTCAACACCGCGATCGCCGCCGTCATGGAGCTACTCAACGAACTCTCGCCGAGTCGTCGCGGCGACGCCGAGCCGGCAGTCGTGCGGTTCGCGCTCGGTACAGCGAACTCGCTGCTCTTTCCATTCGCGCCGCACGCCACGACCGACGGTTGGGCGCTGCTGAGCGGCGGCGAGCGGCTCTGGCAGCAGCCGTGGCCAGAGGCCGAATCGCGCTACCTGGAGGCCGACGAGATCGAACTCGTCTGCCAGGTGATGGGCAAGGTGCGCGGTCGCGTGACGGCGCCGGCCGACGCCGATGACGCGACGCTCGAACAGCTCGCCCGCAGCGACGCGAACGTTGCCGCGCACCTCGATGGCAAGCAGGTCGTGAAGGTGATCGTCGTGCGCGGCAAGCTCGTCAACTTCGTCGTGCGCTGAGAGCCGTTGCTACGGCGTGGCGGGCGAGAGCGTCAGCTGCATCGTGTTACTCGTCCCGGCCACGAGCGGGGATACGAGTCCGTTGAGGATCCCGCAGCCGTTGAGATTGCTGATTGCGTAGGTCGTGGCGAGCGTGCCGCCGCTGCCCAGGAACTCGAAGCTGCCGGTGCTTGAGAGGGCAAGTGTCGACAGGACGCGGGTTTGGCAGCTGTTGCCGCCGGCGATTGGGATCGCACCGAATGCCTTGACCGACCTCACTTTGATGCGCACCTTCGCCGTCACGACAAACCCAGCGGAGCTGCGCTCGCCGTTGGCTACGCCGGAGTTGACGAACCCGATCGTCGCGGTGATCGGCAGAAAACCAAGCGCGTTGACGCGGGCTTGAGTGTCATTGAGCGTGAGCGTGGTCGGTACGGCCTCGAGCGATTCGTCGTACAGCAGCGTTGCCGCACCGGTCAGCGGGAGTGCGGAGCGCGACAAGGTCGGGATCGTCGTACTCCCCGAGATGGCGAAGCTGCGGGAGGAGAACGCCGGCGCTGGCGTGTCGGTTGGCGTTGGTGTTGGGGTGGCCGTCGGTGTTGGGGTGTCGGTTGGTGTTGGGGTGGCCGTCGGGGTGGGGCTGGGCTGAGGTGCGGCCCAGGTGGCGAGGTGCAGGTCGCCGGTCGGCGTCACCGGAGGAACGTCCGTGTCGGCGGCGACCGATGCGTTGCCGAGGAACTTGCCGGCGCCCCAGCACCGCAGGGTCGCATCGGTGAGGCGGGCGCAGGCAAAGCCTCCGCCGACGCTGACGGTGGTGGCGGCAGGGAGGTCGGCGACCGGCGCCGGCGCTGTGTTGGCATCCCAGCAGACGACCGTGCCATCGGCCAGGACGGCGCAGGCGGCCGTGTCGTGCGACGAGAGGTTCACGGCATCGCTGACGCCGGCAACTTCGGTCGGCGTCGTAAAGGCGACGTACTCCGCATCCTTGCTCGGGCGGTGGCTGATTTGCCAGCAAGTCACTGTACCGGCCTCCAGGAGCGCGCACGTCCCGGAGACGCTGATCGCTCCGGCGACACCAGGCACATCGGTGGCCACGGCGCTCGTGCTCCAGACCGCGACCGGTCCGCCCATAATGCCGGTTGTTCGTGGGTCGCCCCGGTCCCAGCAAGCTACGCCGCCGGTTGCGCGGAGGGCGCAGAACGCCTCTCCGGCGCTGGAGATCGAGGTCGCATCGACGATGCCGGCAATCTCGTACTTCAACCCGAATTTGGATGACCAACAGAAAACATGCCCGCTGGACCGAACGGCGCAGCCCTCACGGTCGTTCACGGCGACATCGACGAAATCGCGGATCGTTTCGCCGACGGTGGTGACGGTGGAGGTGGTGATGAGTTCGACCGGCGGAGTGGTCTGAGTTGGCCAGTAGTCCTGATCGAAGAACCACGACCACCCCCAGCATCCGACGGTGTTGTCGGTCCGAAGCTCGCATTTGTAGGCTTGGTCGCCGGCGTCGACCGATGCGGCCGGTGCCGCAGCCGGAACGTCGGTTGGCTCCGGAGTGAGGATCCCGGCCGGTGCCTTCGGATAGCTCTGCGTACCGTCGGCGCCCCAGCAGGAGACGCCGTTCGGAGCAGTCACGGCGCACGTTTCGCCGCTGCCGGAGGAGAGGGTGGTGTGTTCGGCGTGTGCGGCCGGCGCGGCGCTGAACGCGATCGAAAGCAGGACCGTCAGGGACAGGCTCGCGCGGGCGGCCGTCCAACGGCGACGGCGCCTCAAGGACGAGGAGAGGGACACGGGAACTCCTTGGTGCGTGCGTTCAGCGCAAGGCGACGGGGACAGGTGGCGGACAACCCGGCGACCGTACCACAACGCAACGCAGCGCATATCAGTTTTTTGGTGTTGGCGCGGAGGGACCTGCGGGATCGGAGCTGACGAGGCTGTGTCGGGCGCGCAGAATTGTTGCAAAGGGTGTGTTTGCCGTCGCAATTTGCCGCGTAGCGTCGGCGCCGTGAAGCACGACCGGCTCAGGATGCAGCTGCGGCGCTGGTGGCGGCCGGCCGCTGCGCTGGTGCTCGTCGCTGCCGCGTGGCTGTTGGTCGCTCCACGCGGGCCGGCGCCGACCTCGCTCGCGCTCTCTGGCCCGCAGCTGCAAGCAACGACGCCGGCCGCGCGGAGTCGGGCGGCCGGCGCAACGCCGACGCCCCGTCCGGTGCGGCATGTGGTCGTGCATGTCGCCGGCGCCGTGCGCCACCCCGGTGTGTACCGCGTACGCACGCCGGGCCGGCTGATCGATGCGGTCCGTCGAGCGGGCGGCTTGACCGACGATGCCGACCTGACTCAGATCAACTTGGCCGCGCGACTCACCGACGGGCGGGCGATCATCGTGCCAGCGGCTACCGCCAGCGGGAGTGGCGCCGGTGCGAGCGGTGGCGACACCGGTGCGGCCACCGGTACGCCGCCCGGCAAGCTCAACCTCAACACTGCGACGGCCGAGCAGCTCGACGCGCTCGATGGCGTTGGACCGACGACGGCGGCGGCGATCGTTGCGTTGCGCACCAAGCTCGGCGGTTTCACGCGGATCGAACAGCTCGACGACGTGTCTGGCGTCGGCGAGAAGCGCCTGGCGAACTTGCGCGCGCAGCTTGAGCTGTGAACGGCACCTGGTTTGGCTGGGGCGCCGTCGCCGTGGCGCTGGCGCTCAGCGGCGTCGTCAACGGCTCGATCCGTGCCACGATCCTGGTCGCGTTGGCCGGCGCCGCGCTCGTCGGTCCGCGCCGCTGGCGTGTCATCGCGCTGGTAGCGATCGCCGCGATCGGGTGGGGTGGCTGGCGCGTCGCGGCGATCGATCGTGCGGCCGCCCCACTGGGCAGTCGGACGCTGAAAGGGGAGGCGGTCGAACTGCGCCAGATGTTGCCCGCCCATCGCGCAGGCGAGCCGCTGCCGGACGGTGCGCGGGCGGTCGTTGGAGGACGAACCGTCGTGGTGAGCATTGGGCGGTATGCGCGGACGACACCGGCACTTCAGCGCGGCTCGGTGGCCGCCGTCGATGGCCGGCTGATTCCACTCACCGCAGCGCCAAGCGATCGACGGCTCGCTCGGCAGGGCGTCGCCGGACGGGTCATGCTCAATGCTGCTCGCGACACCGGGCGTCGGCGTGGCGGCGCGCTTGGCCTGCTTGATTCGGTGGCACGCAACACCGCCGACGCGGCCGCACGGGCCGGCGGCGATCGGGCCGGCCCGCTGCTGGTTGGGATGGCCCTCGGGATCGCCGAAGCGATCACGCCGGCCGACCGCGATGCCCTGCGGGCCGCCGGACTGTGGCATCTGGCGGCGGCCAGTGGCGGCAACGTTGCGCTCGTGATCGCGCTCTGTTTCGCGATTGGCTGGATCGCCGGCCTGCCGGATCGCGCTCGCGTGATCGTGGCGATCTTCGCGGTCGGCGCCTACGTCCCGCTGGCCGGAGGTGGCCCGTCGATCCAGCGCGCCGGGGTCATGGGGATCGCCGCGCTCGGTGCGATGTTCGTCGGCCGCACGCACCGCACTGCGGACGCGCTTGGTCTCGCCGCCGCAGCGACGCTGCTGCGCGACCCGCGTGCCTGGCTGGATGTCGGCTGGCAACTGAGTTTCGTCGCGACGGCCGCGTTGCTGCTTGCGGTGCAGCCACTCGGTCGCCGGTTGCACGGTGCCGGCTGCCCACGACGGCTGGCACTGCCGCTCGCGACGACGGTCATCGCGGCGACTGCGACGGCGCCGATCATGCTGCTGACGTTCGGGAGCGTCTCAGCGGCCGGCTTGCTGACGAACATCGCAGCCGCGCCGCTGGCGGCGATCACCGTCTGGTCGGGAGCGCTGACGGCGCTCGCGACGGCGATCTCGCCCGCGCTCGCGTACGGCGTTGCGTTGCCCGGCGTCGCTGGCGCCCACGCGACCCTGTGGCTCGCCGCATGGGGGGCCTCGCGGAGCCATGCGCAGCTCGATGGCCACGCTGCGCTGCTGGTGTGTGTCGCCGTCGCGGCGGTCGCCGTGCTGCGGCCTCGGCGAGCCCTCGTTTGGGCGTTGGTCGCGTCCGTGGCGCTGCTCTTCGCCGTCGATCGGCCACGGCCACCGGGCCAGCCGCGCCTCGTGGTGCTGGACATCGGACAAGGCAGCGCGGCGTTGCTGCAAGCCGGCGGCGAAGCGATCCTCGTCGATGCCGGCCCGGCCGATGGCAACGTCGTCGCGCAGCTCCGCCGCGCCGGCGTACGGCGGCTGCGCGCCCTGATCCTCAGCCACCCTGCCGCCGACCATGACGATATGCGGCGGAAACCGGTCGAGCGCATCGAGC
>JASGGQ010000082.1:0-12606 GCA_047604965.1 Patulibacter sp.
CCGTTGGTGCTCCTGTGGGGGTGGTCGGCGCCCCCCCCCCCCCACGCCCTACAGTCCGCCGCCGCGCAGCACGTACGGAACGGTGCGCAGCAGGATCTTCAGGTCGGTCCAGAAGGACCAAGTGGTGACGTACAGGTAGTCGATCTTGACCATCTCGTGCAGCGGGATCTTGGCGGAGCCGAGGATCTGCCACTGGCCGGTCATGCCGGGCGTCAGTGCGAGCCGGCGACGATGCCATCCGACCACCTGGCTGTCTTCGTCGACGACCAGTGGGCGCGGGCCGACCAGCGCCATGTCGCCCTTGAACACATTGATCAGCTGCGGCAACTCGTCGAGCGAGGTCTTGCGCAGCAGCCGGCCGACGCGCGTGATCCGCGGGTCGTTGGCGATCTTGAACAGGCCGTCGGTTTCGTTGTCGCCGCGCAGCTCGTCCTTGAGGCGATCTGCGCCGTCGACCATCGTGCGGAACTTCAAGATCTCGAACCGCTCGCCATCGCGCCCGACGCGCGTCTGGCGAAAGAACACCGAGCCACGCGAATCGAGCTTGATCGCCAGCGCAATTGCGCTGAGCACCGGCGCCGCGAGCAGCAGTCCCAAGCCGGATACGAAGAGATCCAGTGCGCGCTTGAGCATCAACGACGAGCGCGACATCCGCAGGCGCCGCATCGCCAGCAGCTGAAGCCCGGAGAGATCGTCGAACACCACCGAGGAGCCAAGCACCTCGAAAATCCGCGGCACCAGCGTCACGTTCACGCCGACCGCCTTGATCGCGCGCACCACATCGAGAATCTCGTTTTGATCAGCCTGCTCTGGCGCGACGATCACGCGAGCGATACCACCCTCGGCGATCGCTCGCTCCAAGCGCGGGATCAGCGCCTGCATATGGCCGGACTGGAAGGCGATGCGATCGACCACCTCAGCGTTGACCGCGTGCGTGTCAGCCATCTTGCGTGTGACTTCCTCAGCGGTCGCTTCGGAGCCGAGCACCAGGCAGCGCTCGACCGGGACGCGGTGGGTCACCAGCGCGCGAGCGACATACCGGCACAGCAGCAATGCGGTGAAACTCGACGCCCACAGCGTCGCAATCGCCAGTTTGCTGAGCGACCCGAAGACGAGATGCTCGTCGAGCAGTCCGGCGACCAGCGCGACGACGGTCGCCACATGGAACAGTTGCGGCGCTTCATCGAGCGTGACTTTTCGCAGCACCAACTCGTCACGGTCGTACAGGCCAATCGACTTGGCGACAACGATCACGACCGGCAAGGCCAGCAGGATCGTGACGCGCGGCACTTCGCCGCCGACGAGCATCACGCTGACGAGCAACGAGAGCAGCAGCCCCGCAGCATCCGAACAGGCCAGCGACCGCCGATACGTGCGGTCGCGCCGGCTGGCAGCACGATCCCCAGATCGCTCGACGATCGGGCGCCGCGCCAGCGCCTCGTCGAAGCTCTCGCCCGGCGCCTGGCCATTCTCGCCGTGCGCGGCGCCGTCCGGCCGCCGAGGCGTACCGCCGAGGCGGAGCGCCCGGCGGCGCGCACGTTCAACGATCTCGGGGGGAGAGGACACGGGAGGAGCGATGTGGGAAACGATGCCGTGCTTGCGGCGTCAGTAGTGCAAGCTACGTCACACTTTTCGGGATCGCAACACGTCTTGACGGACCGTTAGTTGTCGGGGCCGGGACGTCCAACGCTTGAAACGACCATCGGTGCGACCGCGTGCAGCGTGGCTATCGGCGATGCGACGGCGCGTGCCGTGCCCCGGTCGCAGCGCGCCGCGAGCGCACCGCTCGCTGCGGGCTGCGGCGCCGCCGGGTCGCTCCCCGCCGCCCGTCCGCACGGGCGTTTCGGCAAGCACCCGCAGCGCTCCTGCACGCCTGGGAACTGTGCGCGGTGCGGTGCGCAGCGACAACTCGCGTCTGTCCGAGCGCGCGCGTCGCGATCACCGCCAGCGCCAGCCACACGAGCATCAGAACACCGGCGAAGACCATGCACCGGTCATCGGCGGCACCGGCCGTACGGCTACCACGCTTGGGCGACGTTGGACGTATGTCGCAGCTCCGGTCTACAGCTCGCGCCGCATGCCGAATCAGGAAATGGTGGTGCCAGTGCATTGCCCACCCTGCCAATTGCCTGCATGACCTCTTTGCCCACCACGCCGTTGCCCGCCGCTGCGGAGCCCAGCGACGCCACACCCCAACGCGAGATCCGCCATGCGGCTGCGGCACCCGCGCAGGTTCGAGGCGTGCGGCGCGTGCTCGGCGAATTGCCGCCCCGGCTGCTGACCTGTGTCGATATCGCCGTCGTGCTGATGGCCGGAGCGGCCGCTCCGGGCAGCGTGACGACCCGCTGGCGCCTGGCCTTGGGCTGCGCGTTCATGGCCGGGCTTGCGTGGCAGCAGGCGCACCGTCGTTCAGCGTCGCGACCACGAACGGTCGCGATGCTCCGCGTGATCGCCGTCGCAACGCTCGTGGCAACGAGCGTCGTGCTGGCCGCGCGCAGCCTGGCGCCGGCCGGCCCCCCAGCGCCCGACCTGCTGCGACTCGGGCTTACGACCGGCACGCTGCTACTGCTCGTGCGCGCGGCGCTGCTGTTCGCGGCACGGCGCGCCCGGCGTGCCGGCGCCGGCACCATCCCGACGCTGATCGTCGGTGCCGGGATCGTCGGCCGCCAAATCGAACGGCGGATGCTGCAACATCCCGAACTGGGATTCGTGCCGGTCGGCTTCGTCGACGACGACCCGGCGCCGTTCCCCGCCGCACCGCTCGACGACGTCCCGCACCGCTCCCGCCCGCTGCTTGGCCCGACGGCCGCACTGCCGGAGATCTTGGAGCGCAGCGGCGCACGGCATGTCGTCTTCGCGTTTACGCGTGCCCCCGACTCCGAGGTGCTGCCGCTGCTGCGTGCGTGCCAGCGGCTCGGGATCGAGGTGTCGGTGATGCCCCGCCTGTTCGAGAACGTCAACGGCCGCGTGCGGGTCGAGCAGATGGCCGGTTTGCCGCTGCTGGCACTGCGCCAAACCAATCCGCGTTCGTGGCAGTTCGCTGCCAAGCACGCGATTGACCGCCTCTTCGCCGCCGTGATGCTGGTGGTGCTCGCACCGTTGTTCGGCGTGATCGCATTGGCGGTGCGCTGCACCACGCCTGGCTCGGTGCTGTACCGCCAGGAACGGGTCGGCCGCGACGGCCGCTCCTTTCGGCTCCTGAAGTTCCGGTCGATGCGGCCGGGGGTGGCACCGGTCGACCCGGCGATGATCGCGCAACTCGAAGCCGCCGGCCTTGGTCCAGGCGGGATCGAGGGCGAAGACCGGCGCACCCCCATCGGCCGGTTCCTCCGCCGCAGCGGACTCGACGAGCTGCCGCAACTGGTGAATGTGCTGCGCGGCGAGATGTCGTTGGTCGGCCCTCGTCCGGAGCGTCCCGAGTTCGCCGATCGCTTCGGCGAACGACTGCGCCGCTACGACGACCGTCATCTCGTCAAGGCCGGGATCACCGGCTGGGCACAGGTCAACGGGCTGCGGGGGCAGACGTCGATCGCCGAACGGATCGAATGGGACAACTGGTACATCCAGAACTGGTCACTCGGGCTCGACCTGCTGACGATCGCCATGACTCCGTGGGCGATCGTGCAGACGCCGACTGAGGAGCGCAGTCATGTCGCACGCGGCAGTACCACCGCCGAACGCTGACGAGCGCAGCGCCACGCTGCTGGAATTGCCGGTCTCCGCGCTGCCCGGCACCGCGGCTTCCGGCGACGAGCAGACGAAGGTCGCCGTTGCGCGGACGCACGCCAGCGCAATCTCGGTGCTGACCCGAATCGCGCTCGCGGTGATCGGCGCGTCGGCGCTGGCCGGGTGGATGGTGTTCCCGGGGGTCATTTCGCCCCACATTGCGATCCTGATCCTGGCGGCGGTCAGTGGCGCCGGTGCGACGATCGTGCTGACCGACCGCCGTGAGGAGACGCGGCGCATCGCCGTGATCGCCCGCGAGCACGAGTTGCGTTTGCGTGAGCGCCAGCTGGTGCATGCGCAGCACGCGCTTGAACGTGAACGCAGCCGCGTCGCGTTGTTTCAGCGCGCTGCGGAGGGACTCCGAGGACAGCGCGAGATCGGCGCGATCGCCGTCGCCGGGTTGGAGCTGATCACGACCGCGTCGGCGGCCGACTGCGGCGCGATCTACTTGCGTCCCGACGACCGCGACGATTTCGAACTGGCCGGCGTGCGCGGCATCCTGCCGGAGCGCGTCGCGGCCCCACGGTCGTTCTTGGCGCACGATGCCGGCCGCGAAGCGCTCGGCGCACTACGTCCGTCGGCGTCGACCAGCGGCCCAACCGGCGCCGTCCATGAGCTGGGGCACCACATTCACGTCGAGGCGTTCATCCCGATCGTGCGACGCGGCCGGGCGATCGGCATGGTGTGGGCAGCCCGCACGCAAGGCCAGCCGTTCAGCGTCCCGGAGCTTGCTGCGGCCGGCGGCATCGCCGACCTCGTCGCCGCAGAGATCACCGGTGCCAGCGCACTGGCCCGCGCGATCGACGCGGCCCGGATCAGCCAGATCATGATCGAGCATGCGCCAGATCCCGTCGCGCTGTTCTCCGCCAGCGGCAAGGTGCTCGTGGAGAATCCGTCGATGGCGTTGTTGCGCAGCAAACCGCTGGCGGTCGACGTGCCAGAGGCGATGCGCCGTGGCGAGATCCGCGATGAGATCTCCACTGAAGGCGGCCGGCGCATCCTGACGCGGTATGCCACCCCGGTGACCGACGGCGAAGGGCGGCCCGTCGGCCGTCTCGTGGCGCTGCGCGATGTGACCGCCGAGCGGGAGTCCGATCGACTCAAGGACGAGTTCTTCGCGCTCGTGTCCCATGAGCTGCGCACGCCGCTGACATCAATGATCGGCTATTTGGAGCTGGTGCGCGATGAATCGCTGCCGCCCGATGCCGTCGAGTTCGTCGACGTGATCGAACGCAATGCGCTGCGGCTCCAGCGCGTCGTCGGCGATCTGCTGTTCGTCGCGCGTTTTGAGGCCGGGCACATTCCGATCATGGAGTCGGAGATCGACCTGCGCCCGTTGTGCGACGAAGCGATCGCTGCCGCGTTGCCGGCCGCCGATCGGGCCGGCGTGCGACTCCAACTCGACGCTGATCGCCGTGGCGTGCTCTCGGCTGACCGCGACCGGCTCGGACAGGTCGTCGACAATCTCATCAACAACGCGATCAAATTCACTCCGGAGGGTGGCGACGTCACGTTGCGGTTGCGTGACCGTGGCGACAGCGTCATGCTGGAGGTCGCCGATTCGGGTGAGGGCATCGACCCCGACGAGATCGACAACATCTTCAAGCGCTTCTACCGCTCTGGCCGCGTCGTGCGCCGCGCGGTGCCGGGTGCCGGCCTGGGCCTCACGATCGTGCGTTCGATCGTCGAAGCACATGGCGGCACGATCCGTGTGACGAGCCGGTTGGGACGCGGGTCGACCTTCACGGTGACGCTCCCACGCGAACGGGATCGCGCCGCGATCGGCGTACCGATCTACGACGCGGCGACCGCCGTGCCGCCGGCGGTATAGGAGCGAGGCGACCGCCGGACCGCTGGCAGCGGGACTGGCGCGGCGACCGCCGGCCCACGCCGGCGCTGCCTGCGCGGCGAGACGGCGCCTACAGCGCCTGCTGCTCGCCGATCGGGCGGTCAGCGACCGATGAGGCCCGTGCGGATGGCCCGGTGTAGCGGTAGCCGAAGCCGCGGACGGTTTCGATCGGCACCTCGTCGGCCGGCATGACCGATTCGAGTTTGCGACGCAGATAGCCGACGTACAGCTTCACCTGTTCGGGCGCGGCGCGATCTGAACCCCAGACGAGCGTCAGCAACCGGTCGCGGCCGATCACTTCGCCGGGGTGGCGGGCAAGGGTGTGCAGCAGCCGGAATTCCAGCGGGGTGAGGTGGATCGGCGTCCCGTTGACGGTCGCGGCTGCCGTGACCGGGTCGATCGCGACCAGTCCGTCGTCGATCGCTTGCGGCGCCGCTTCGTCGCGATCGGAGGCGCGCCGCAACATCGCGTCGATCCGGGCGAGCAGTTCCTGCCGGCCGAACGGCTTGGTGACGTAGTCGTCGGCGCCGCTCTTGAGTCCCCGCACCTTCTCCAGTTCGGTGCTGGCAGCAGTCAGCATGATCACCGGCACATCGGTCACGTCGCGAATGCGCTGGAGCGTCTGCCAGCCGTCGATGTCGGGCATCGTGACGTCGAGCAGCACGAGATCTGGCACTTCGCTGAAGATGTGCCGCAGCGCGGCGCGGCCGTCAACTGCCTCGGAAACGTTGTAGCCGGCGCGCTCCAACAGGAGGCGCACGAGGCTGCGCACGTCAGGTTCGTCGTCGACGACGAGCACGTGGGATTGACTCATGCGGGTCGGCCTCCTGCGGTGATGCCGCCGGCGCCGATGAGCGCCGAGGCATCGTCGATGGTGAGTGGTCTGGCGAAGTGAAAGCCCTGCGCAAGGCCGCAGCCGAGCACGCGGAGCATTTGCGCCTGTTGGGCGGTTTCGACGCCTTCAGCAACAGCGTCGATATTCAGCGCACCGGCCATTTGCACCAGTGCGGAGACAAGCAGCGCGTCGCGGCGCCGCTCTCCAAGTTCGGAGACGAAGGAGCGGTCGATTTTCAGCGCGTCGACTTCGAAGCGGCGCAGATACGACATCGACGAGTAGCCGGTCCCGAAGTCGTCGAGCATGATCCGTACGCCGTGGTCACGCAGTTCGGCGAGTACGTCGACGGCATGCCGGTCGAGCAGCACCGATTCGGTCACTTCGAGTCCGAGCGCGCGGCGCGGCAACCCGGAAGATTCGAGCGCTTGCACCACGGCCTCTCCGAGCCCCGGGTCGGAGAGCTGGCGCGCTGAGAGGTTGACGGAGAGCTTGAAGGGGCGCGGGAACTCGTAGCGGTCGAGCCACTCAGCGGCCTGGTCGCAGGCGGTGCGCAGCACCCATGCCCCGAGGCCGACAATCAGCCCCGAATCTTCGGCGATGTCGATGAAGTCGCCGGGGCCGACGAGTCCACGCTCCGGGTGCTGCCAGCGGACGAGCGCTTCGACGCCTTCCAGGAAGCCGGTCCGCAGATCAACGATCGGCTGGTAGCGCAGCGACAGCTCTTGCCGGTCGACGGCGCCCCGCAGTTCGCGTTCGGTTTTCACGCGCGCAGTCACGCGCTCACGCAACGACCGATCGAACGCTTCGATCCGGTTGCGGCCGAGTTCTTTGGCGCGGAACGCGGCGGCATCGGCGTCGCTGAGGAGCTGCTGCGCAGAGGCGTCCTCCCCACCGATCGTCAGCCCGACCGAGGTGCTGAGCACGTATTCGTCGCCGGCGACGGCGAACGGTTCGACGAACGCTTCGACCACGGCTTGGGCGCGATGCATCGCGTCGGCTTCGGATTCCAGTTCGCTGGCGACGATCACGAATTCGTCTCCGGAGATACGTGCGACGGTGTCTCCCGGTTCGACGACGGCGCGGAGCCGTGGCGCGACCGCTTGCAGCAGCCGGTCGCCGATGTCGTGCCCAACCGTTTCGTTAATCCGCTTGAAGTGATCGACATCGAGCACGATCACGGCCGTCAGCCCGCCATCGGCGCGCTCGCGCGCCAGCGCTTGTTCGAGGCGGTCGAGCAGCAGCGTGAGTGTCGGCAGTCCGGTGAGCCGGTCGTGCAGTTCGCTGCGGCGCCGATCAAGGTCGCGTTCCCATTTGTCGAGCGCGTCGGCGTACATGCCGGTGATATCGCGGACGTATTCGATGTCTTCCGGTGCCCACTCGCCACCGGGGCGGTAGGCGGCGATCCCGGCGACGACGCGGCCATGAAGGACGATTGGGGCGGCCAGCCCGGCGTTGATCTCGTCGATGCCGTGGGCGTTGCGCCAGGTGTACGGCGAGTGCGCGAGGTCGGTTTCGACGATGATTGCGTTGCGTTCGCAGGCCGCACCGATCAGTGTGCCGTCGCGGGTGGTGACGACCGTCGGCAGTTGCCCAGGCTCCCAGCCGAGTTGGGCACGGATGTTGAGCGAGTTGTTGTCGTCGCGCACGGAGGCGATCAGCACGTGCGTCGAGCAGGTTGTCGAGGCGACGGCGCTGAGGATCGCGCTTTCGACTTCGTCGGACGTGCCGCCTGCGGAGATCAGCGTCCGTAGCCGCGAGAGCAGTCGGCGCTGCGTGTGCATCCAGCGGATGCGCGCATCGGGCGATTCCGGGTTGTGCGGCACGAACACGCAGGAGAACCCGATGCAGTCTCCGGTGGAGTCGTAGGCCGGTCCGGCATCGACGTCAACGGCGATGTGTTGGCCATCTTTGCGCGGAAAGTAGCTTGCGAAGCGCGGGATGTGCATACCGGCAACCGCTTCGTCGACGAGATCCTGCGCTTGTTTGCCACCACCGGGGAACAGTGATGCGAGCGGCCGCCCGATCACTTCGTCGGCGCTCCAGCCGAGCAGGTCCGCGATCGCGTCGTTCCACGTCGTGATCGTGCCTTTGACATCGGTCGCGAGCAGCGCGTGGCGGGATGAGGCGAGGATCGCGGCGATGTGATCGTGCTGTTCGATGATGCCGGCGACGGCTCGTTTGGCGCGGCGTTCTTCGCCGAGGTCGGTGAGTTGGACGAGCAGCAACGGCGACTCGCCCGGTTCCAGGACGGCGCTGGTGGAGCTACGGAACGACGCGATCTGGCCGTCGGGCCGCTGGTATTCGAAGTCGGGTGATTCGAGCAGCGCACGTTGCCCGGTCAGGAGCTGCTCAAGCGCCCGGTCGGCGGCGGCACGGTCGGGCGGATCAGCGAAGTCGGTCCAGTGCCGGCCGACGAGTTCTTCGGGCGGAATGCCGAGCAGAGCGCAAAGCCGCAGGTTCGCGCGAACGATGCGGCCGGAGACATCGAGCAGGGCCATCGGGACCGGCGACAGGTCGAATGTCGCGCGCAGCGCGCCGCCGTAGCTCGACGGCAAGTGGGGCGCGAGGGCATGATCGGGAGGCGGCTGCACGGTGCTCTGTGTTCCACTCATACCATCGACCGCGCGTTATTTCGCAGCTTTCTGATCGCGGCGCACATCCAGTCATACGTTCGGCCTCGCGTTGGTTTGGTTGAGCGCCGCGTTGCACGTTGGCGCCGGGCGGCGCGCGGTCGACGAGTGCCGCGCACCGCTGCACCGGGCTGCTACGCCGGTCAGCGTTCGTTGGCGCGCATCAACGCGAGCGCGGCGGTCGCTTCGTTGCAGCAGTGGACGATGTCGTCGAGGCCATCGACGACGCGCAGCAGTTGGAGGTCGTCGGGGGAGATCATGCCGCGGCCGATCAGCTGTGCTTTGGTCCAGTCGAGCATGCCGTCCCAGAAGGCGCTGTCCATCAGCAGCACAGGACGCTGGCGGACTTTGCCGGTTTGGATCAGGCAGATCGTTTCGAACAGTTCGTCGAGCGTGCCGTAGCCGCCGGGCAGCACGACGAATGCAGCGGCGTAGCGGACGAAGCAGACTTTGCGGGTGAAGAAGTACTTGAAGGGGATATCGAGGTCGACATACGGGTTGGTGCCTTGCTCGAAGGGCAGTTCGATGCGCAGCCCAACAGAGCCGGCACCAACGTCGCGGGCGCCGCGGTTGGCGGCTTCCATCGCGCCGGGACCGCCGCCGGTGATGACGGTGTGGCCGGAGCGCCCGAGCGCTTGGCCGAGGTCGCGCGCAAGCGCGTACTCGTTGCTCCCTTCGGCCGAACGCGCGGAGCCGAACACGGTGATCCCGTGGCCGATCGGGCGCAGCAGTCCCCATGCCCAGCGCAGTTCGGCGGCGATCCGTTGGATCCGCTGCTCGTCGGTGGTGTGACTGACGACTGCGAGTTCTTCGGCGGCGATCAGTTCTTCATCGATGGTCTGCGGTTCGCGCGGTAGTTGGTGTGGTGGCTGCGGCGCGACACGCGGGTCGAGTGCTAGCCACGGGTCGCTGTCGAGCGGCGCCGACGGGTCGTCGTCGCCTGCTTCGATGTACCGGTCACTCGTCATACCTACCGATCGTGGCAGGTTGTACCGCGCGACTCGTCACCTGTTCGGGCGGCGGCCGGTGGCGGCGCGTTTCGTCGTGGGCTATGCCCCGCCGAGGGTGGCTGCGAGGAGGGCCAGGGCAACTTCGCTGCGGGGGACGAAGCTCGATGCGAGTGCGTGTTCGTGCGGCGCATGGGAGCCGGCTCCGAGCGGTCCGAGCCCGTCGATCGTCAGCGGCACGACGCGCGCGAGGTGGCTGGCGTCGCTGGCGCCGCCGCGTGCTGCCGGCACGATCGAGCGGCCGAGCAGTTGCGCGGCGACGTCGAGGATCGGCGCGGCGTCGGCGGCCGCGTCCATGCCAGGCCAGCTGCGGCCGAGGCGCGCATCGAGGCGCACGCCTCCAAGCTCGGTCGGTACGGCGGCGATCACGTCGGCGAAGGCCGCTTCGTCGCGGGCACGCACGTCGACGGTGAGCGTGCCGTCGCCTGGCACGATGTTGACCGCTTCGCCGCTGCGCAGGATCGACGGGACGACCGAGCGTTGCTGGTCGCCGTGCGGGTCGTGCAGGGCGCCGAGGGTCAGCGCGACCGTTGAGAGTGCCAGGAGCGCGCTGCGCCCTTCGTCCGGTGCGGCGCCGGCGTGTGCAGCCTGGCCGGTGGCGCGCACTTCGACACTGCCAGCGGCTTTGCGTCGTACGACGACCGCTTCGTCGCCTCGCGCGTCGCGTTCGCCGGCTTCGAAGCAGAGGCAGGCGTCGTAGCCGGCGAACCGTGCGGCGTGGTGCATCGGGCCGTGGCGCCATTCTTCGTCGCAGACGAGCAGCAGGTCGAGCTGCGCGAAGCGGGCACGCCATGCGGCGTGTCGCGCGATTTCGGCGAGGATCGCGAGGGCGATCGCGTCGCCGCCTTTCATGTCGATCGTTCCGGAGCCTGCAAGCAGATCCCCGGTGCGGTGCAACGGCCGATGTTGCGCGTGCGGGACGACGGTGTCGAGGTGGCCGAGCAGCAGGACGCGGGCCGCGCCATCGCCGGTGACGCGCAGGAGCAGGTCATCTTCGTTGCCGTCGGTTGAGGAGGGCAGCCGTTCAGCGGTCGCGTGCGGCGCGGCAGCGATCGCGGCGTCGATCGCTCGGGCGGCGCCGGGGCGGTCCCCGAACGGCGATGAGATATCGACGAGCACCGGCAGCAGCGTCAGGGCGTGCTCGGCGACGCCGGGGGCGAGTGCGAGGGGGTCGAGCTCGACGATGAGCTGACCCTAGCGCGCGCTCCCATCCGGGCCTGCGCCGGCCTCACCGCTGCACGGCGCTGGGCCGCCATGCGCGTGACCCTTGTCACACCGTGGCAGATCCGTTACTGTCGACAGCAAGGCGATTTCCCATTTTCCGTCCCACTGTCTTCGGGGTTTCGCGTGCTGAAAGGAATCATGTCCGTCCGATCGTTTGTCCGCTCGCTGTCGCTTGCCGGCCTGGCGGCGTCCGCCACCGTTGCGGCTGCTGCGCCCGCACACGCCGCGCTGCCCGTTACCTACAGTTCGCTCGCCGCAGGCAAGGCGATCTTGGCTGGCCCCAATACGTCGCCGCCTGGTTCGAACGATTGGTCGTGCAAGCCGTCCACCGCGCATCCGGAGCCGGTGGTGTTGGTCCACGCGACCTTCGCGAATATGGGGTTGAACTGGAACGCGCTGTCGCCGTTGCTCAAGAACAACGGGTATTGCGTGTTTGCGTTCAATTACGGGATGAATTCGCTGTCGCTTGGCGGCTACCTCGGTGGGCTCGGGCCGGTTGCTGAGAGCGGCCAGACGTTGGCCGCGTTCGTCGACCGTGTGCGTGCGGCAACGGGATCAGCGAAGGTCGATCTCGTTGGCCATTCGCAGGGTGGCATGGTGATCAAGTACTACGTCAGTGCGCTGGGCGGTGGCTCGAAGGTGGCGTCGGCGGTGGCGCTTGCGCCGACGATTCACGGCACGACGCTGAGCGGTTTGACGACGCTCGGCGAGGCGATGCGGCCGTTTGCGGGCTGGCTCGTCAACGGGATTTACGCCGCGCTTCAGGCGAATGCCCCGGCGCTGCGCGATCAGGCGGTGACGTCGGAGTTTGCGCAAGCGTTGAATGCGCTGCCAGATACCACCGGTGGCGCGAAGCTCACGGTGATCAGCACGAAGTACGACGCGGTCGTGACGCCGGTCAGCTCGCAGCAGCCGACCGGAACCGGGACGAGCTGGATCGTGTTGCAGCGCCAGTGCGCGCTGGATTTCGTCGATCACGTCGCGATGGCGTTTGATTCGATCGCGCTGCGCAATGTGCTCAACGCCTTGGATCCGAGCACGGCGCGCTCGATTCAGTGCAAGTTCATCACGCCGTACATCGGCGGTTAAGGATTCGCCAGCGCGGCGTGTCACAACATCGCGGGCGCCACGCCCGCGATGGTGTGACACGCCGGTGTTGAGCGATCTCTCGCTCAGCTCAGGTGAGCGAGAGATCGCGCCGTCAGATCTCGTTTGCGTGGAGCCGGCCAAGTACGAACGTACGGGTCGGATTCACGCAAACGGGAGATGCAAGCGAGATCCGCTCAGCTCAGGTGAGCGAGAGATCGCGCCGTCAGATCTCGTTTGCGTGGAGCC
>JASGGQ010000083.1:0-12414 GCA_047604965.1 Patulibacter sp.
GCGGGCGACGAATACCTCACCGTCACCAACGCCGCCAACCACGCGACCGACTTCACCTGGTTTGGCCATCACGCCCAGGCCGGTGCGGGCGACGCCGACGTCGAGCTGATCGACGCGATGCAGCGGTCCGCGATGCTCGCCGTGCAAGGCCCGAAGGCGCGCGCGCTCGTCGCCGGCCTCGCCGACGTTGACCTGCCGGCGCGCTTCCGCGTGCTGCCGGGCATCGTCGCCGGGGTGCGGGCGCTGATCTGCGGCACCGGCTACACCGGCGAGGATGGCGTCGAGCTGCTGGTCGCCCCGGATGACGCTCCCGCGGCGTGGGATGCGCTGCTGGCTGCGGGCGTGACGCCGGTCGGGCTTGGCGCGCGCGACACCCTGCGGCTCGAAGCGTGTTACCACCTCTACGGCAACGACATGGATGCTGGCCGCAACGCGATCGAGGCCGGCCTCGGCTGGGCCGTCAAGGAAGCGACCGGCCACATCGGCAGCGAACCGACGGCCCGCGTTCGCGCCGATGGCACCGCGCAGGTGCTCGTGCCGTTCCGGCTGACCGAATCCGGCATTCCGCGCGGCGGCAACCCGGTCGTCGGTGGCGGGGTCGTGACCTCCGGCACCTTCTCACCGACCCTCCAGCAAGGCGTCGGCCTTGCCTACGTGCCGCGTGAGCGTTCGGCCGTCGGCACCGAGCTGACGATTGACGTGCGCGGCAAGCATCGCGCCGGTGTCGTCGCGCCCCGCCCGCTGTACCAGTCCTCCACGCTTGCCTGACGTACCGCGACGCAGACCGTCACTTCGCCCTCGCACCGACCCCGAAAGCCCTCATGTCCGACGCCAGCTATCCCGACGATCTTCTCTACCACCCGCAGCACGATTGGGCGCGCGTTGATGGTGATGTCGCGACCTTCGGCATCACCTGGTACGCGCAGGATTCACTCGGCGAGGTCGTGTTCTTCGACCCGCCGGCCGTCGGGACGACCGTCGTCAAGGACGAGTCGTACGCCGAGGTGGAGTCGGTCAAAGCCGTCTCCGACGTGATCGCGCCGCTCTCCGGAGAGATCATCGAGGTCAACGAGGCACTCGGCGACGCGCCCGAAGCGGTCAACGACGAGCCGTACGACGGCGGGTGGATGGTGAAGGTGCGCCTCAGCGACCCCAGCGAGATCGACGCGCTGCTTGACTGCGGCGCCTACGTCGAGTCGCTCGGCTAGGGGCCGGCGCTCCGGCGGCCTGCGGGCAGCCGGTTAGACGCCGGGCCACCCGAGGGTGGACGCGCGGCACACGAGCCGCCGCGCCCCGCCCGCCATACTTCCCCTTCATGTTCTCCCCGACCCGAGGTTGCGCGTGAGCCGCTACACCGCAGTCACCGACGCCGATCGCGAGGCGATGCTCGCCGCGATCGGGGTTCGCTCGCTCGACGAGCTGTTCTCCGCGCAGATTCCCGCCGGCGTGCGCCTTCAGGGAGGACTGGACCTGCCCGACGGGCTGCCCGAGCAGGAGGTGTACGCGCATCTGCTCGACCTCGCTCGCAAGAACACGTCGGCCGAGGACGAGATCACCTTCCTCGGCGCCGGCATGTACGACCACTACGTGCCGGCCGTGATCGACATGCTGCTCGGCCGCTCGGAGTTCCTCACGCCGTACACGCCGTACCAGCCGGAGGTCAGCCAGGGCGGCCTCCAGGTGATGTTCGAATACCAGACGGCGATCTGCGAACTGACGGGGCTCGACATCTCCAATGCGTCGGTGTACGAAGGGCCCAGCGCCGTCGCGGCCGCCGGCTACCTCGCGAAACTCGCCAACAAACGCCCTCGCTTCCTCGTGTCGGCCGGGCTGCATCCCGATAGCCGCCGCACGCTGGAGACGCTCAGCGTCGGCTACGGCACGGAGGTCGTCGAAGTGCCGCTCAAGAACGGCGCGACCGACGTTGACGCGCTGCGCGAACTACTTAGCGACGACGTCAGTGCCGTGATCTTCCAACAGCCGAATTTCCTCGGCGCGATCGAAGATGTGCAGGCGCTTTCAGATGGTGCGCACGAGGCCGGCGCGCTCTCGATCTGCCAGGCCGACCCGATCGCGCTCGGCGTGCTCGAAGCGCCCGGCAATCAAGGCGTCGATGTGTGCGTCGGCGAAGGGCAGGCGCTCGGCAACCGGCTTGATTTCGGTGGCCCGTCGTTTGGCTTCTTCGCGGCGACCGCCGAACACACGCGCCGCATGCCGGGCCGGATCGCGGGGGAGACCGTTGACGCCGATGGCCGCCGTGGCTTCGTGCTGACCTTGCAAACGCGCGAGCAGCACATCCGCCGTGAGAAGGCGACCTCGAACATCTGCACGGCGCAGGCGCTCAACGCGCTGGCGGGCGTGGTGTATCTCGGGTGGCTCGGCCGCGACGGACTCGTCGAACTCGGCGAGCTGCTGGTGCAGCGCACCCACTACGCACGGCAAACGCTGACGGCGATCGATGGCGTGACGGCGCTGCACGACCAGCCGGTCGTGCGGGAGTTCGCGGTGCGCCTGCCCGGCGATGTGGAGGTCGCCGACGTGATCTCGCTCTGCCAGGATCGCGGCGTCAACCCCGGCTTCGCGTTGGGGCGCGTGCGCGAGGAGTGGGCAGGCGGCTTGCTGGTCGCCCTCACCGAGCAACGCAGCCGCGCCGACATCGATCGGCTCGCCGAGGTGCTCGCCGACGCGATCGCTGCCGCCCGTGCCGGGGAGGGCCGCGCCACGAGCCCACTGCACCGGACGCAGGAGGTAGTGGCATGAACACGATCGAGCCACCGCAGACCGGCGCGTACGATCGCCCGCCGGCCGACGTGTCGAGTGCGACGCCGCTGCAACGCGAGCGGGCGACGACGATCTACGAGAAGGGTGGGGCTGGTCGCCGCGCCTTTACGGCGCCCGCGCTTGACGTGCCGCTGGTCGACGGCTTGATTCCCGCCTCGGCGCGCCGCAGCGAGCCGGCGCGGCTGCCGCAGGTCAGCGAACCGGAGCTGGTGCGCCACTACGTGCGGCTTTCGCGCCGCAACTTCGACCTCGATTCCGGCTTTTATCCGCTGGGGTCATGCACGATGAAGCACAACCCGCGCCTGCACGAGCGGGTGACGGCGCTCGCCGGCCATGCACGCCTGCATCCGCTCCAGGATCCCCGCCGGGCGCAGGGGGCGCTGGAGTTGATGTACCGGCTCGAACGCGCACTCGGGGAGGTCGCGGGCCTGCCGCACGTCTGCCTTCAGCCGTCGGCCGGGTCGCACGGTGAGCTGGCGGGCGTGCTCGTGACCCGCGCCTACCATGAGGCGCGCGGCGAACATCGCACGAAGGTGCTCGCGCCGGATACGTCGCACGGCACGAACCCGGCGACGGTCACGATGGCCGGGTACGAGGTGGTGCCGGTCAAGACCAGTGCCACCGGTGGCGTCGATCTCGACGATCTGCGGGCCAAAGCCGACGAGCAGGTCGCGTGCCTGATGCTGACGAACCCGAATACGCTCGGCGTGTTCGACCCGAACATCCAGGAGATCGCGAAGATCGTGCATGGCGTCGGCGCGACGCTCTACTACGACGGCGCGAACCTCAACGCCGTGATGGGCGTCAGCCGCCCCGGCGACATGGGCTTCGACATCGTTCACTACAACCTGCACAAGTCGTTCACGCAACCGCATGGCGGCGGCGGCCCAGGCTCCGGCCCGATCGCCGTCAGCGACCGGATCGCGCCGTACTTGCCGGTGCCGGTGATCCGGGCGCTGGAGGACGGCAGCTTTGATCTCGTCGACGATCCGGCCGATGGCCCGGGTTCGGCGTCGATCGGCAAGCTCCGCGGCTTTCAGGGCAACTACGGCTGCTTCGTGCGGTCGTATGCCTACATCTGCTCACTTGGCGGCCCCGGTCTTCAGGATGCGTCGGAGACGGCGGTGCTCAACGCCAACTATCTGCTGGCGCGCCTCAAGCAGCTGGTCGGCGACCGGTTGCCGCTCGCCTTCGGTGAGCGGTGCATGCACGAGTTCGTGCTCTCCGGCACGCCGATGAAGCGCGACTTGGGGATCAAGACGCTCGACCTCGCTAAGCGTCTGCTCGACCATGGCTACCATCCGCCGACGGTGTACTTCCCGCTGCTCGTCGATGAGGCGCTGCTGATCGAGCCGACCGAGACGGAGACGAAGGAGACACTCGACGCCTTCGCCGCAGCGATCGCCGACATCCTCAGCGAAGCGGCCGAGAACCCCGAGATCGCGCAGAACGCGCCGTACACGACGCCGGTGCGCCGGCTCGACGAAGCGACCGCCGCCAAACGCCCGATCCTGCGCCAGCCGTTGCAGTAGGCGCGGGGTGTGCAGATATGCAGATTGCACGATATGCTGATCTGCATGCGGACGACGTTGAACCTGCCCGATGAACTTGTCGCGCAGGCGCGCGAGGTTGCCGTGCGCGAAGGGACGACGCTGACCGCGCTACTCACCGACGGGCTGCGCAGCCGCATCGGGCAGAGTGGTGCTGGCCCCGCCCCCCGACCGCTCCCGGTGCTGGCGGGGGGCGGTGGCTTGCAGTCTTGGGTTGATCCCACATCCAACGCCTCGCTGCTCGACGCCGCTGACCGAGACGGCGATGCTCGTCCCTGACGTCAACGTTGTGCTCGCCGCGCTGCGACGAGATCACCCACAGTTTGCGCCGGCCCGCCGCTGTATTGATCAAGCCAGAAGTGGTCCTCGGCCGCTCGGCATCGCCGACATCGTCGCCAGTTCCGTGCTCCGGCTGGCGACCACCGACCGCGTGTTTCGGGAGCCGTCTACGACCGAGCAGGTGGTTGGCTTCCTCGACGCGCTGCTCGATCCCCCGGCGGTGTTGCTCGCTGCGGGCGCGACGCACTGGGCCACCTTCAGTCGGTTGTGTCGCGAAGCCGGCGTGCGCGGCAATGACGTGCCGGACGCCCATCTCGCGGCACTCACGATTGCGCAGGGCGCCGAACTTGTGACGTTTGACCGAGGCTTTGCGCGCTACCCCGGGCTGCGGTGGCGTGCGCCAGCGTGATGCGCGATGCGTGATGCGTGATGCGTTGCGTGTTAGCATCATGCATCATGAGGACGACGCTTGATCTCGATCCGGTTGTGCTCCGCGAGTTGAAAGCGCGCGGGGCACGCGAACGGCGCAGCATCGGGGCGGTAGCGTCGGATCTGCTGGCGGCAGCACTGAAGGAGGCGCAGTCTGGCCGCGAGCCGTTCCGCTGGAGCACGGTCAACGCGGGAACGCCGCTCGTGGATATCGACGACAAGGACGCGCTGTGGCGGGCGCTTGACGAGCGGTGAGCACGACGGTCGACGTCAACGTTCTCGTCCACGCGATCAACCGCGGCGCGCCACGGCACCGCGCGGCGCTGGGCGTGATCGAGGACTTGGCCGGTGGAATGGAGCGGTTTACGCTTCTCTGGCCCGTCGTGCTGGGCTTCGTCAGGATCACGACGCATCCGTCGATCCTGCCGTCGCCCCTCGCGCCGCAGGACGCGATCATGCGCATCGACGAACTTCTCGCACTGCCGCATGTGCGCGTTGTCGGGGAGGGCGACGACCCGGCGGGCTTCTGGCAGTGTTACCGGGCGACGCAAGCGCAGGTGCGAGGTGGTAACGACGTGCCGGACGCACACCTCGCCGCGTTGATGCTCCAGCACGGCGTGCGTCGCATCTATACCGACGACCGCGGCTTCCGCCGATTCGACGGGATCGACGCTGTGCCGCTGGCGGGGTAGGCGGCCCCGGCGGGGCGGGCCCGCCCGGCCGGGGCCTACTCGTATTCGCGCAGGAAGCCGACGAACTGGTGGCGGTGGCCCTCCTCGTCGGCGAGGATCGTCGTGACCATGTCCTGCGTGACGGGTCGATGTCGGTCGCTTCGATGATCTTGTTGTAGTGGTCGATCGCGCCTTCGTCGGCGGCGCTGCGCGAGCGCTGCCGGTGGGCCGTATTCTGCGGGTGTGCGCATCTTCAGCGGGATTCAGCCGACCGGCCGCAAGCATCTCGGCAACTACATCGGGGCGATCCGCCAATACGCCGACGGCCAAGAGCGAGCGGCCGCCTCCGGCGACGAAGCGCTGTTCTGCGTGGTCGACCTGCACGCGCTCACCGTCGCGTACGACCCGGCCGAACTGCGCGAACGGCTGTACGACACCGTCGCGATCCTGCTGGCCGCTGGCCTTGACCCGGGCCGCTGCGTGCTGTTCCGCCAAAGCGACGTGCGTCAGCACACCGAGCTGACGTGGCTGCTCTCCGCCGTCGTCCCGAACGGCCGCCTGGCCCGGATGCATCAGTTCCGCGACAAGTCGGCCGCGCAGCGCGAACTCGTCTCCGCCGGGTTGCTGTTCTACCCGGTGCTGATGGGCGCCGACGTGCTGGCATACCGTGCGCACGAGGTACCGGTCGGTGAGGATCAGCGCGAACACCTGGAGCTGATGCGCGACGCCGCCCGCGACATCAACCGCCGCTTCGCGCCCGAACTCGGAACCGGCGAAGGCGGCGAACCGGGCCTGCTGATCGTGCCCGAGCAGCGCACGCCGCAGGTCGGTGCGCGGATCATGGATCTCCAAGAGCCGACCCGCAAAATGTCGACGAGTGCCGCTTCGCCGGAAGGCACCGTCTACGTGCTCGATGAAGGCAAAGCGCTGGAGAAGAAGTTCAAGCGTGCCGTCACCGACTCAGGCAGCGGCGCCGACGCGATCCGGTACGCGCCGAACGAGAAGCCGGGGGTCTCGAACCTGCTGGAGATCCTGGCTGCCTGCCGCCGCAGCACGATCGACGACGCGGTCGCGTCGATGGCCGGCGCACGCGGCTACGGCGACTTGAAGGCCGCAACGTACGACGCCGTCGATGCTGAGCTGGCCCCGATCCGTGCCCGCTACGCCGAACTGCGGCCCGACATCGCGGCCTTGGAAGCGATCCTCGCCAGCGGCGCGCAGCGCGCCGCCCAGCTCGCTGAGGAGACGCTGGTTGACGTGCGCGAAGCGATGGGCGTCGGCGTGCCGAGCACGGTGCGGGCCGCGTCGGCGATCTAAGGCATCGCCGACCATCGAACCGTGGCTCATTGAGGTGACCGGTGGCGTTCCTCGCCGACATCGAACTTGATCTGGAGAGCTACTCCGGGCCGTTTGACCTGCTGCTCTCGCTGATCCTCAAAGAGGAAGTTGACCTGCTCGAAATCCAGCTTGCCGAGGTGATCGTTACCTACCTCGACGTGCTGCAAGCCCGCGGCGAACTCGACCTCGACGCCGCGACCGAGTTCCTGGTGCTGATCGCCGCGCTGCTCGAACTCAAGTCGCGGCTGATGCTGCCGCCGGTCGAAGGGGACGACGAGGAGGAAGTCGCGCCGGAGGAAGCGGCCGACGAGCTGGTGCGCCGCATGCTGGAGGCGCGGCGCTACCGCTCCGCCGCTGCGCACCTGCGCGCGCTGCTCGATGGTGAGGCCGGCGTCCGGTATCGCAGTGCCCCGCTGCCCCGCCACCTGCGCGACGCGCGCACCGGCGAGCTGCCGTTCGGCGCGTACAAGCCGCGCCGCCTCGGGCGCGCGATCGGAGATCTGCTCAAGACGCCGAAGCTGATCGATCTCGGGCACGTGTCGGTCGCGCGGGTGACCGTCGACGAACGGCTCACGCACCTGCGCGGGCTGCTGCGCCGCGCGAGCCGGATGAGCTTCGACGAGGCGGTCGCCGGCGCCGACCGGGTGACCGTCGCCGTGACCCTGTGGGCGCTGCTGGAACTGCATAAGCGTGGCGAGGCGACGTGGCAGCAGGACGAGCCGCTTGGGCCAATCACGATCGAAACGATCGCGGAGGCGGCATGAGTGAACCGCTGCGGCCGTCGCCGCCTGACGCGCCGACGCTTGCCCGGATCATCGAAGGGCTGCTGTTCATCAGCCCCGATCCCGTCGCGCTCGACGCGCTCGCCGCCGCCACCGGCGCCGACGCCGATCAGATCGGCGAGGCGGTCGCGCTGCTCGACCGCCAGTATGCGCCCGGTGCGCGTGGGCTGATCGTCAAGCGCGTCGCAGGGGGGATCACGCTCGCGACCGACCCGATTTGCGAGCCGGCCGCGCAGGCGCTGCTGCGCACGCAGCGCGTGCCGCCGCTGACGGCCGCGCAGGCCGAGACGCTCGCGATCGTCGCGTACTTGCAGCCGGTTGCGCGTCCGGAGATCTCCCGGATTCGTGGCGTCGCCGCTGATTCGGCGACGGCGACGCTGCTGGAACGCGGGCTGATCGAGGAGGCCGGTCGCTCCGACTTCGGCGCCGTGTTGTACCGCACCACCGGCCTGTTCCTGCGGCTCTTCGGCCTTGATTCGCTGGCGGCGCTGCCGGATGTTGCGACGTGGGATCCGGCGCCCGAGGAGGAGGACGAGTTGCGCGAACGGCTGCTGCGGGCCGGCGGTGCGCGAAGCGGCGCGGCCGACGCCGGTTCGGCCGTCGAACTGCCCGAACCACGCGAACTCGACCTCACGCCCACCGGCGGTCGCCCTACGCCGGACGCCTACGCAGGCGGTGCGGGCGGCGGCCCGTCCGGTGCGGCCGCTGATGGTCCGTTGGGTACGGAAGATTCGCCTGAGCCGCCCGGCTCGTCGGTCCTCCCGTAAACCCGCGCGAACTGCGCGCGGCGGGCGGCGTCGAGCGGCACCGGCCGTTCGCTAGCGCGGTCAACCTGAACATGAACGAAATGGCCGGTGGCGGCGGCCAGCGGGGCACCCTGTTCGAAGACGCCGACCTCGTAGGTGACGCTGCTGCGACCGAGTCGCGCGAGCCGTACGCCGATCTCGACGATCGCGGGGTACGACAGTCCCGCGTGGAAGGTGCAGCCGGTTTGTGCAACGTAGAAGACCGTCGGGTCTTCGCCGGGATCGAAGCCGAACTCGCCGATCAGCGTCGCGTTGATCGCGCTGTCGAAGAACGAGTAGTGGTGGACGTTGTTGAGGTGCCCGAACTGGTCGTTATCGAGCCAGCGCGTGCGGTATTCGGTGAAGCGCGCGTATGCGTCGCGGTCGCGTGGCGGCGCACTCACGGGACGAGTACCTGGCGGACGACGCGGCCGGCGTGCAGGTCATCCATCGCCTCGTTGATCTGCGAGAGCGGACGCACCGATGAGAGCAGCCGGTCGACCGGTAGCCGTCCGCGCCGGAACAGCTCGATGTACCGTGGCACGTCGCGGATCGGCACCGCACCGCCGATGTAGCTGCCGCGCAGCGTGCGCTCTTCGGCGACCAGCGAGAGGTGCTGGAGCGCCATCGCGGCGTCGGGGTGCGAGAGTCCGGCGGTGGTCGTCGTGCCGCCGCGCCGGGTGACGGCGTACGCCAGCTCCAGCGCGGCGATCGCGCCGGCCATCTCGAAGCTTTGCTCCACGCCGCCGCCGGTGGCGCGCTTGACCTGTTCGGCGACCTGCGGATCGGCGGCGTCGAAGGCGTCGGTCGCGCCGAGCGCCAGCGCAAGGTCGCGTTTGGTGGGATCGAGGTCGAGCGCGACGATCTGCCGCGCGCCCGCAGCAACGGCACCGAGCAGCGCGGCAAGGCCAACGCCACCGAGGCCGACGATCGCGACCGACTCCCCGGCGCGCACCGCCGCCGTGTTGACGATCGCGCCGACGCCGGTCAGCACCGCGCAGCCGAACAGCGCGGCCTGCTCCGGTGGCAGCTCCGCGTCGATCTTCACCAGCGAACGGCGGTGGACGACGGCCTGTTCGGCAAAGCAGGAGACGCCGAGGTGGTGGGCGACCTGCGTGCCATCGGCGCGATGCAGCCGCGTGTGGCCGCCGACGAGCGTGCCGGCGCCGTTGCTCACGGCACCCGGTTCGCAGAGCGCGGGGCGGCCTTCGGCACATGGCGCGCAGGTGCCGCAACTTGGGACGAAGACGGTGACGACGCGGTCGCCCGGCGCGAGATCGCTGACGCCGGGGCCAACTTCTTCGACGATTCCTGCGCCTTCATGGCCGAGCGCCATCGGCACCGGGCGCGGTCGCGTGCCGTTGACGACCGAGAGATCGGAATGGCAGAGACCGGCGGCCTGGATGCGTACCAGCACCTCGCCGGGGCCGGGCTGATCGAGCGTCAACTCCTCGATCGCCAGCGGACGGCTTTCGGCGTACGGGCCGTCAAGCCCGATCGCGTGCAGGACGGCGGCGCGCATGCGCCGAGCGTACCTGGCAATTTGGCGTGGATGCGCGGTCATCGTCGTGCGTGTCCGATTCCGCCCGGATCGTTGATGGCGCAACGATCGTGGTACCGTCGCAGCGATGAGCGACGCCCGTGCCCGAGCGCAATATCGCGCCGAAACCGACGGTGATGGCCAGTTCGTGCGACAGGTCAGCGCGTTCCGCCGCGCCGTGTCGGCCGATCCGGGTGCCGAGTTCCCCGCCCAGGCGGGCCGCTACCACCTGTACGTCTCCTACGCTTGCCCGTGGGCGTCGCGCACGATTCTGTACCGCAAGCTCAAGGGACTGGAAGGCGCGATCGGGATGACGGTCGTCGATCCGATCCGCGACGAGCGTGGCTGGCGTTTCGGCGACGGCTCGCCCGAACGCGGACAGCCCGACCCGCTGCACGGCTGGGAGTATCTCAGCGAGGGCTACCTGCTGACCGATCCGTCGTTTGATGCCCGCGTGACCGTGCCGCTGCTGTGGGATACGCAGACGAACAGGGCCGTCAACAACGAGAGCTCGGAGATCATCCGCATGCTCGGCAGCGAGTTCGACGCCGTGGCCGAGCATCCCGAGGTCGACTTCTACCCCGAGCCGCTGCGGGCTGAGATCGACGCGCTCAACGCCCGGATCTACGACACCGTCAACAACGGCGTGTACCGCGCGGGGTTTGCCACCACCCAGCGGGCCTACGAGGCCGGCGTCGCGACGCTCTTCGCCTCGCTGGACTGGCTCGAAGGGCTGCTCGCCGATCGGCGTTACCTGACGGGCGACCAGATCACCGAAGCCGACTGGCGCCTGGCGATGACGCTCTTTCGCTTCGACGTGGTGTACGTCGGCCATTTCAAGTGCAATATCCGCCGGATCGAGGACTACCCGAACCTTTGGGGGTACACGCGCGACCTCTACCAGCAGCCGGGGGTCGCGGAGACCGTCAACTTCGACCACATCAAACGCCACTACTACGCGACGCATGAGCAGATCAACCCGACGCAGATCGTGCCGGCCGGACCGCTGATCGACTGGGACGCGCCGCACGGCCGCGGGTGAGCCGCTCGGCAGCGGATGAGGCGTTTTGGTGCCGCGATCCGCTCGGCAGGCGGCCGTTACGCCGCGTCGCTGAGCGCTTTGGCGGCGAGCTGGCCGCAGGCGCCGTCGATGTCGCGTCCACGGTTGACGCGCACCGTGGTGCGCAGGCCGTACGACTCGACCGTCTCCCGGAACGCTTGGATTGCGCTGCGCGGCGAGGCGTCGTAGATCGAACCGGTCGGGTTGTACGGGATCAGGTTGACTTTGAAGCGTTTGGGGTCGAGCAGCCGCCCGAGTTGGTGGGCGTGCCACACCTGGTCGTTGACCCCGCCAAGCATCACGTACTCGATGAAGACGTCGCGATTCCACTTGTCGGCGTAGCGCCGGCAGGCGTCGAGCACATCTTCCATTGGGTACCGCTCGTTGACCGGCATGATCTGGCTGCGCAGTTCATCCTCCGGCGCGTGCAGTGAGAGCGCGAGGCGGATCGGGAGCGGCTCTTCGATCATCCGTTCGATGCCGGGCAGCCAGCCGACCGTCGAGATCGCGGTGCGGCGGTGCGTGACGCCGACATCGGGCAGCAGCCGGCAGGTCGCCATCACGTTGTCGATGTTCATCGTCGGTTCGCCCATGCCCATGAAGACGACGTGGTCGACCTCGCTCATGCGGCGGAAGTGCAGCGCCTGGTCGATGATTTCGCTGGTGGTGAGGTTGCGGCCGAACTTCATTTGGCCGGTTGCGCAGAAGGTGCAGGTAAGCGGGCAGCCGGACTGCGAGCTGAGGCACAGCGAACGGCGGCCGTCCATGAAGCGCATCAGCACCGCTTCGACCGGCCGGCCGTCTTTGCGGGTGTGAAAGAGCGCTTTGATCGTGCCGTCGAGCTGGCTTTCCTGCTGATGCACGAGGTCCAGCGTTGAGAATGGCACGCGCTCCTGGAGTTGCTCGCGCAGGCGCAGCGGGACGTTGCCCATTTCGGCGTACCCGGCGGCACCCTTGGCCGTCCACCCCCAGATCTGGTCGAACCGGTAGCTCGGCTCGCCCAGCTCATCGAGCGTCGTCTTGAGCAGTGCAAGATCCACGACTGCATCGTGACAGGGCGCGCGGGTCGCCGGCCAGGTCGGGCCGAGCCTGTGGCGCCGGTGGTGCGTTGGGGTTAGGGAACCACTGATCTATTCAGTGATTCCCTAGTGTCCTGCGCCGTTGATTCGTTGTAGAAGTCGTCCGAGTGAGGCGAGGAT
>JASGGQ010000084.1:0-12334 GCA_047604965.1 Patulibacter sp.
GCCCGGTGCCGGAGCGGCTGCGGCGGAGGGGCGGGCCGACGGGCGGCGAGGCGCGGCGGCCGGAGCGGTGCCCTCAGCAGCCGGAGCCGATTGTCCGGCCTGCGCGGCAGCGGCAGCGGCAGCTTCCTCTTCAGCCTTCTTGCGAGCGGCGGCTTCGGCTTCGCGGCGGGCGCGTTCCTCGGCGTCGCGCTTGGCACGTTCCTCGGCTTCGCGACGCAGGCGCAACTCCTCCTGCTCCTTGAAGTGCTGGTTGCCCTCGGCGACAACATCGGCGATCGCCTTGACGATCAACTCGCACGATTGCAGCGAGTCGTCGTTGCCTGGAACGACGATATCGATGCCGTCCGGGTCGCAGTTGGTGTCAACGAGGCCGATGATCGGGATGCGCAGGCGCTGCGCTTCCTGCACGGCGATCGACTCGGCCTTGAGGTCGACGATGAAGATCGCGTCCGGCAGGCGGGTCAGCGACGACGCGCCCCCGAGGTTGCTGCGGAGCTTCGCGAGATCGGCCTCAGCGGCGAGGCGTTCGCGGGTCGGCAGCAGCTTCAGCTGGCCTTCCTTCTCATAGCGCTCGAGGTCGTGCAGCCGCTTGATCCGGCCCTGGATGGTGCCGAAGTTCGTCAGCAGGCCGCCGAGCCAGCGGTTCTGCACGTACGGCATGCCGGCGCGGGCCGCATGCTCCTGGATCGAGTCCTTGGCCTGCTTCTTGGTGCCGACGAAGAGGATCTTGCCGCCGCGATGCGCGAGTGCCGACGCGAACTCCTGCGCGTCGAGCAGCGCCTTCTCGGTCTTCAGCAGATCGATGATGTAGATCCCGTCGATCTCGCCGTGAATGAAACGGCGCATCTTCGGGTTCCAGCGACGGGTCTGGTGTCCGAAGTGGACACCGGCTTGCAGCAGCTCTTTCAGGCCAACGGCGCTCATCTGTGGTGTGGTCCTTTCGCGCCACCCGGTGCGGGCGTGCGGATGCAATGGTCAAAGGCCGGGGACGATCGCCAGCACGCACCGACAGCAAGTCGGCAGGACCGCGCAGGACCGTGGACTCCCCGGGTAGGGAGAGGTACGGCCGGGCATTCTAGAGCACGGCGGCTGCTGCGCGCGCTGCGGTCAGCGCCGCATCGAGATCGGCTGGGAGGGGCGCCTCGAACACGAGCTCTTGACCGCTGCGGGGATGCGGCAGATGCAGCTTGGCGGCGTGCAGCCATTGGCGCTGCAACCCGTGAAAGGCGCCGTCGCCATAGGTCGGGTCGCCGACGACCGGATGGCCGATCGCTTGGAGATGCACGCGAATCTGGTGGGTGCGACCGGTGTCGAGCACAACCGCGAGCAGCGTCACATCGCCCAGGTATTCGACGACCTCGAAGCGGGTGACAGCTTCACGTGGCGCTTCACCGTCGATCGCCATGCGCGTGCGGTCGCGGCCATCGCGGCCGATCGGCGCGTCGATCGTGCCGGTGCGCGACGGCGGGACGCCCTGCACGAGCGCGAGGTATTCACGATGCACGTTGCGTTCGCGCAGCGCCTTCTGGAGCGTGCGCAGCGCATGGTCGCCGCGTGCGAGCACCAGCAGGCCGCTGGTGTCGCGGTCGAGGCGATGGACCACGCCCGGCCGCTCGCTGGGGCCGCCAGCCGTTTTCCCGGCGAGCTGCTCGACGAGCGTCGTGCCACGAACGCCCGGCGCCGGGTGAACGACGACCCCGGCCGGCTTGTCGACGACCAGGATCTCATCGTCTTCAAACACGATCGGCACGCTGCCGGAGCGGTCGATCGCGATCGGTGCCCGCTCCGGCGGCAAGGTCACGACGATCACCTGGCCGGCCACAACCGGCCGTGATTTGCCGTGCTGTCGGCCATCGACGGTGACATGGCCGCCGTCGATCAGCCGTTGCGCGTGCGCACGAGTGCCGCACAACGCGGAGATCGCTCGATCGAGCCGCAAGCCGGCCGTGTCGTCGGAGACGACCAGTTCGACCTGTTGCGCGTCCTTCATTCGGCGCCTCCCGACCTGGGATCACCGCCGGCCGGCGCTGCGACCTCGCCTGCCGGGGCGAGCATGATCGCGGCGGCCATCGTGACCGCACCGAAGGTGATCGCGATGTCGGCGACGTTGCACGGCGGCAGCAGCGGCAGATCCAGGAAGTCGGTGACGGCACCCACGAGCACCCGGTCGATCAGGTTGCCGAGCGCGCCACCGATCACGAGC
The DNA here is from genome assembly GCA_047604965.1 of Patulibacter sp. GTDB lineage: Bacteria > Actinomycetota > Thermoleophilia > Solirubrobacterales > Solirubrobacteraceae > JAGIBJ01. The sequence continues at coordinate 2,204 of JASGGQ010000084.1, forward strand.
GTCGCGGCAACGCGCCCCGGCCGGCCGGGAGCGACGCGTGCCAGCAGCGCCACGACCAGCAGCAAGGCCAGCGTACTGACGAGCCCCACCGCCCACGACGGGGCGCCGGCGAGGATACCGAACGACACGCCAGTGTTCTCGGTATACACCAGGTCGACGCCGGGCAGCAGCTCGCGCACCGAGCCTTGTGGCACGCCGGAGCGCACGACGATCTTGGCCGCCTGGTCGACCGCCACGACGGCCGCCACGCCAAGCGTCATGTCGCGCCGTCTCACGCGATCAGGCGTGCGAGGAACTGCAACGCAAGCAGCACGATCAGCGGGCTGAAGTCGATGCCCCCGAGCGGCGGCAGCGCGTCCCGGATCGGCCGCAGCACCGGCTCCCACAGTTTGCCGAGCCCATCGTGGATCTGCCGCGCGACCTCGGGCAACGACGCGATGAACTGGCGGGCAAGATCGAGCACGACGTACGCGATCAGCAGGAACGACGCAATGTTGATCAGGCTGAAGATCAGCCCGGTCGTCGCCGAACCCAGATCAGCGAGCGGCGATGCCAGCGCAACGCCCGGCGGGCTGAACGGCACGGTCAGCAGGTGCATCGGAGGGACCATCGGCTCGCTCATCGGACGATCGACGCATCGACGGCCGCCGCGATCGCTTCTCGTACTCCGCCGGCATCCAGCGCACGGATCGCACGCGCGGTGGTGCCGCCCGGCGATGTGACCTGTCGCCGTACGCTGAGCGTGTCGCCGTGGCGCGCGGCGACGAGCCGCGCGGCGCCGGGGATGCTGCCGGCGACGACATCGAGTGCGACCTCTTGCGGCATCCCTTGGCGTACCAGCGCGTCGACGTATGACTCGACGATCAACGCGATGTACGCCGGCATCCCACCAGAGGTGCCCTGTGCCAGCGGCAGCATCGCTTCAGGCAGTTCGACGACGCGCCCAACGCGCCCCAGCAACTCGACGACCTCATCGGCCAGTTCGCGCTCGCCGGCGGCCGGCGCACAGAGAATCGTCAGGCTCTCACCGACCTCCATCGCGATGTTCGGCATGATCCGCGCAACTGTGGCGTGCGGATATGCCTCGCGCAGCGCGTCGAGCGGCGTCGCGCCGAGCACCGAGAGGATCCGCCGGCCGGTGCTGTCGAACGACTCGGCGACGCTCGCCAGCTGCGCCGGCTTGTGGCAGAGCACGGTGATGTCGGCAACCTCGGAAACGGCCTGCGTCGAGGAGTACGCACGACCACCGGTCGCGTCGGCAAGTTGTTGGGCGCGCTCGAGCGCTGGGTCGTAGACCGCGACCGGCTCGCCGAGTCCGAGAGCAAGCGCGCGGGCCAAGTTGCCGGCGCCGAGGAGTCCGATGCGCATGGCGAAAGCGTAGATGATCGGTTACGCCGTGCAGCGAGGCACGGCGGTCACGACTGGTTGAAGAAGCCCTTTTCGAGCAGTTGCGCGCGCTGCTCGGCGGAGAGTTCGACGTTGCGCGGCGTGAGCATGAAGACCTTGTCGGCGATTCGCTGCATGCCGCCGTCGAGCGCGTACGTCAGCCCGGAGGCGAAGTCGATCAGCCGACGCGAGAGGTCAGATTCGACGCCTTGCAGGTTGAGGATGACCGGCGTGCCATCTTTGTAGCGATCGGCCATTTGCTGCGCGTCGTTGAACGACTTCGGCAGGACGAGGTGAACGCGCACGTCGCCAACGCCAGGATCGGGCATCGCGCGCAGCACACCTGCGTCGCGCCCGACAGCGACCGGCGCACTGTCGTCGGCGAAGATTTCGTCGTACCCCTCGTCGCGGCGTGGACGCGCGACGTTCGAACGGCGGGTGCGCTCAACTGCGTACGGATCTGCGGCCACCGGCTCGGCGTAATCGTCGTAGCGGTCGACGCGCTCCTCGGCGAGCCCGAAGTACACCAGGGTCTGCTGGAAGCGGTCGCGGAAGGACATCGCCTGCGACATTACTGATCGCGACCTACGCTTCCTGCCGACGCATCAACCTTGCACGTTGACTTGCGTGTCCGGCACCGACTGGCTCGGGAGCGACGGCCGCGGGGTTTCGGCCTCCCTCATGCCAACCCACGGCACGGCGTTCGCCCGCACGCAGCGGTTGTTGAGCGACCTTCTCAAGCCCCGGGAAAGAGCCGCTGCCACGCTGCGTCATCGTGCAGCAGCCCCCCGACGCGCACGATCGTCGCCCCCTCCTGTGCGGCGACAAGCGCATCTTGGCTGGTGCCCATCGAGAGCTCGGTCAGCCCATGATCGACGGCGAGGTCGCGCAGGCACGCGAACCAGCGGCGACTATCATCCGGCGAGCCGGCCAGCGGCGGCATCGTCATCAGCCCGCGCACCGGCAGCCCAGCGGCGACATCGAGCAGGGCCGGCAGCTCCCCAGGCTGCACGCCGCCCTTGCCATGTTCCCCGGCGACGTTCACCTGGATCAACAGCTCTGGCACCGTCACCCCTTCCTCGGCAAGCGCGTGCAGGCGGCGCACCGCCGAGCGGCTCGCGAGGGTGTGGATGCGATCAACGCAGGCAGTAAGTTCACGCACCTTGCGGCTTTGCAAATCGCCGATGTAATCCCACTGCACACGCGCGCCGGCCGGCACCGCCGCCTGTTTGCCGGCGATCACGTCGGCGCGGTTCTCGCCGAGCAGCGTCGCGCCGGCCGCGATCAGCGCCGGAATCGCGGACGGCTCGAAGTATTTGGAGGCGACGAGCACGGCCGGCGGTACGGAGCGTCCGGCACTCCCGGCCGCGTCGGCGAGCGCTTCGCGCAGCGTCGCAAGACGAGCGCCGACGAGCGCCGCGTCGAGCTGCGCCAGGCGGCGACGCTCTGGTGGAAGCGCCGCCATCATCCCCTCCACGCAATGCCGGCTTGGCGACCGGTCATGCCGCCGCTCGCGCGATGGCTAAACCAGCCCGGCATGCAGATCGTGCAGCGCTGCGCGGCGACCACCTCGCCGACGCGCTCATGGCGTGCTGCGGCAGCCGTCAACGCCGGCAGGTCGAGCGTGGGTGCCTGCCGGTTGTGGCCGGGCCAACCCGCGAATGCCGCGTGAACCTCGTCGCCGACCTCGTAGCAGCACGGCCCGGCGCAGGGACCGATGACAACGCTGATCTGCGACCGGTCGGCGCCATCGCCTGCGAGCGCCAACAGTTCCCCGATCGCCCCGCCAACCACTCCGCCGGCCAGCCCACGCCAACCGGCATGAGCAACGCCGACGCCCCACGGCGCAAGCAGTGCGACCGGTACACAGTCGGCGGTGAGCACGGCGACCGCCAGGTCGCGGCGATCGGTGACGTGCGCATCGACGCCATCGACGGCCGCCGTCGCGCAGCCCTGCAAATGCGCGGCGACGCTCGATTCGTGAACTTGACGTCCGACGACGAGCGTGCGCTCGACGCCATCGGCGCCGGCCAGTTCCGTCACGCGGCGTTGATTCTCCGCCACGTCCGCCGGATCGTCGGCGGTCCACGGCCCAAGGTTGAGCGAGTCATACGGGGCTTCGCTAACGCCGCCCGCCCGCCCGGTGAAGAGCGCGTGCGCACCGTGCGCGCTGGCGCGCAGCAGGCCGCCGGATTCGGTAAGCGAGGCGCTCGACACGAGCATCGTTCTAGCAGGCCGCCGCCAACGCGATCTGCAACTGCCGTGCGGGGTCGTCGCCGACGGTCCCGTCGAGCAGTGCGTCGCGGGCCGCAGCGATGCCGCGGCCGACGGCGGCGCCTTGGGGCACACCGGCAGCAAGCAGCGCGTCGCCGCTGATTTGCAGCCGGCGGTGGCGCAGATCGCGAAGCCAGCGTGCGGCGGCCGCGTGGTCGGGCGCAGCGGCGATCGCGGCGATCGGCAGCCCATCGAAGCGCCGGGCGATCACCGAGCCGGGCGCGTCGCCGGGCAGCGGGCCGGGGTGCTGCTGCCAGCCGCGAGGCGCGCGCAGCCTGAGCGCGGCGGCGATCACCTCTCGCTCCTCCTGCCGTTCGAGGTACGCGGGCAGCGCCGGGTCATCGCTGGCGCAGGCGGCGAGCACGAGCGCCTCGCCGCGCACCGATGCGTCATCCAGCGTTCCGGCCAGAATTTCGGCGTTGTGCAGCCGCACCGCGTCGAGTTCCAAGCGCGGCGGCAGCCCAAGCCGGCGGGCGGCGGCAAGCGCACCGAACGGGTCGGGTTCGCGCAGCGCGAGCCGCAGCTCCGCCGCGAGCCGTTGCCGGCTGACCGTCTGGAGCGCCCCGCCATCGATCGCCTGCCGGGCCAGCAGCCACGTGACGGGGTCCCAGTCGGCGCCGAGCCGCACTTCGTAGCGCGCGAGCCGCCACAGCCGTGTCGGGTCATCCCGGAACGACGCGGGGTGCAGCACGCGCAGCACGCGATCGCGCAGGTCGTCGAGTGCCGTGCCGGCTGCGGCTACGACACCGCTGCGCAGGTCGATCGCGATCGCGTTCAGCGTCACGTCGCGGCGGTGCAGGTCGACCGCCAGCGGCGCCGGCTCGACGACCGGCAGCGCACCTGGCTCGGGGTACCGCTCTGCTCGGGCACGGGCGATGTCGACCGCAGTACCGTCGGCCAGGCGCACCGTCGCAGTCGCAAAGCGGTCGTACGTGACCAGGTCGTCGTCGCCGAGCGCAGCGATCAGTGGCGCCGGATCGCCATCGACAACGACATCCAGTTCGCGCGGTCGGCGCCCCGTCAACAGGTCGCGCACCGCACCGCCGACAAGGTGCGCTGCCACGCCGCTCTGCTCGACGGCGGCCAGCACCTGCGGTGCGCCTGCGAGTCGGCCGACCGCCGCAAGCAGTGCCGCCGGCTGGTCGGGGTCGAGGGCGAGCGCGGTCACCAGCGCATCTTCGCGGACGGCGCGGGCGCGATGGCATTGGACGATTGACGGCTGTCGTCGTGGCGCTCGCGTACCATCCCCAGCGCATGTCGCCCGACGGCCCGCAGGCGGCTCCCCCCCGCTCCCGCTCTCGTCGCCCCGCGCGATGGCAGGCATCGGTGCTTGGGCTGCTGCTGGCCATCGCCGCCGGGAGCGTGCTCGTGCTGAACCGCAGCGAGAGCGACGGACCGACTGCCTTCGCGTCGCATGAGCTGGCCAGCGAGTCGGGCGTGCAGGAGATCCCCCGTGGCCACCCCGCCGACGATGGGTTCCGCTGGCCGCTCTTCGGCGGTAGTCCGCAGCGCACACATGCGTTGAGCGTGACGCGCCAGTTGCGCCCGCCGTTCCGCACGGTGTGGGTCCGTCGCGGCGATCAACTGTTGGAATTCACGCCGGTCAGCTGCGGGCGGTCGCTGTATCTGCTGCGCAATGACGGCGTGCTGATCAAGATTTCGCGCCGTACCGGCGTCGGCATCTGGAAGCGCAAGCTCGGAGCGTTGGCCGCCAGCTCTCCGGCGTGTAGCGATTCGCGGATCTTCGTATCGATTTTGGAGCGTTCCAAGCACAAGCGGGCCGGTGCGGTGATCGCCGTCGATGCCGAGCATGGGCGGACGCTGTGGCGACACATTCTGCGCGATCGCACCGAGTCTTCGCCGCTGCTGTTCCGCGACCGCGTCTTCGTCGGCACTGAGGGCGGCACCGTGATTTCGTTGCGCACGAAGGATGGCGCGCTGCGGTGGCGCACCAGTACCGAGGGGGCCGTGAAGGGCGGCCTCGCGATGAGCGGCGGCAAGCTCTTCGCCGGCGACTACAGCGGGCGCGTGTATGCGTTCCAGCGCGCGACCGGTCAGATCGTCTGGGTACGCCGTCCATCGGCCGGCGGGCTGCGGCTGACGGCCGGAAGCTTTTACTCGACGCCGGCCGTTGCGTTCGGGCGGCTCTACATCGGCAGCACCGATGGCAGTATCTACAGCCTCGCGACGAGCAACGGCAAGACGGCGTGGCGCACCAAAACGCACGACTACGTGTACGGCTCTCCGGCGGTCGGTGCTCCCGGGGGCCGCCCGACGGTGTTCGTCGGCTCGTATGACGGCACCTTCTACGCGCTCGATGCCCGCAATGGGCGCAAGCGCTGGACACGCTCGCTGGGCGGGCGGATCTCCGGCTCGGCGACGTTGATCGGCGATACCGTCTGGATTGCGAGCCTCGGGAAGCGCAGCACCTTCGCGTTGCGTGCCGGCGATGGCTTCGTCCGCTACCGCACCGGCCGCGGGCTCTATACCGCCGTGATCTCCGACGGCCGGCGGATCTACTTGAACGGTTCGACGACGCTGTACGCGCTCGACGGCAGCGGGGTGCGCTTCGAGCGTGGCAGGTCGCCGGTTCCGCCGTCGGCCGATCCGGTGCTGTCGAAAACGCCGGCGTGGCTGCGGCACAAGCAGGCGCGCGAGGGAACAGCCGCGACGACACCATCGCCTAGCGAGACCGGCGCGACCCACAGCCCAGGCGACGCCGATACCGGCGCGGGCACCACCGAGTCGACCGGCCGCGAGTTGCCGCCGTTGCGCGACGCCGGGCCGTTCGACGTCCTCGCCACCGACGACCAATAGCGGCGCGTTCGGCGAGGTGCCGAACGCTCGCGGACCGGTCTCCCGAGCAGTGATTTGATCGCCGCGCGCAGCGGCGGGCTAGGTATGCCGCGCCGGGATGCCCGCAGCAGTCAGCGCCGCTTTGGCGTCGTTCACCGTGTGCTGGCCGAAGTGGAAGATCGACGCGGCGAGCACCGCATCGGCACCGGCATTCAGTCCGTCGACGAGGTGGTCGAGCGTCCCGACGCCACCGGAGGCGATCACCGGCACTGGCACCGCCGCACTGACGGCTTGCACGAGTGCGAGGTCGTAGCCGTCTTTGGTGCCGTCGCGATCCATGCTCGTCAGCAGGATTTCGCCGGCTCCGCGTGCGACGCCGTTGCGCGCCCAGTCGATCGCATCGAGCCCGGTCGGCGTGCGCCCGCCGGCGACGTACACCTCCCAGCTGGGCGGCTCGCCGGGCGGCGCGTGCCGGCGGCGCGCGTCGATCGCCAGGACGACGCATTGCACGCCAAAGACTTCGGCGAGCCGGTCGATCAGGTCGGGGTCGTTGACGGCCGCACTGTTGACGCTGACCTTGTCCGCGCCGGCATCCAGCACCGCTTGGGCATCGTCGACCGAGCGGATGCCGCCGCCGATCGTGAAGGGGATGAACAGTTCATCGGCGGCGCGGCGCGCCAGTTCGACGACGGTGTCTCGTGCATCCGACGTGGCGGTGATGTCGAGGAAGACCACTTCGTCGGCGCCCTCGGCGTCGTAGCGGGCCGCAAGCTCGACTGGATCTCCCGCGTCGCGCAATCCGACGAAGTTCACGCCTTTGACGACGCGCCCCGCTTTGACATCGAGGCAGGGAATGACCCGCTTGAGGTGCATGCTACGAGGCGACGACCGACAGTGCCTCGGGCACGGTGACCTGCTCTTCGTAGAGCGCTTTGCCGACGATCACGCCGTCGAGCCGCGGGTGCCGCAGATCAACGAGTGCCTGGATGTCGGCGAGCCGCCCGATCCCGCCGGATGCGATCACGTCAACCGCGTCGAGTGCGAGCAGTTCGCGCATTCCCGTCAGGTCGGTGCCCTTGCCCATGCCGTCGCGGCCCACGTCGGTGAAGACGATCCGCTGCACGCCACGGGCCGCGAGCGACGCCGCGACCTCGGCGACGGCCTGGTCGGTCGTGTGCACCCAGCCGCGCGTCGTCACGAGCCCGTCCTTCGCGTCGAGCGAGACGACGATCCGGTCGCCGCCGTGCGTGGCGACGAGCTGGTCCACGAGTTCCGGCCTTTCCAGCGCGGCAGTTCCGAGGATGACCCGCGTCACACCGCAGCCGAAGGCGGCCGTGACCGCGTCGGCGCTGCGCAGCCCGCCACCGGTTTGCACCGGCACGCCAAGGCCGACGATCCGCTCCAGATGGGCGGCGTTCGCCTGCGCGCCATCTTTGGCGCCGTCGAGATCGACGACGTGCAGCCAGCGGGCACCGCCGTCGATCCAGCGTTTAGCGGCGTCGAGCGGGTCGGCGTCGTAGGCCGTTTCGGCGGCGAAATCGCCTTGGCGCAACCGCACGGCGCGGCCGCCTCGAATGTCGATCGCGGGGTACAGATGCACAGGGATGTCCGGGAGGTTGGTGGTCAGTGCGCCGCAGCGCAGATCGTCAGGAAGTTGCTAAGCAGGCCGAGGCCGTCGCGCGAGCTCTTCTCGGGATGACACTGCGCGCCCATCACGTTGCCGCTCGCGAGGATCGACGGGAAGGTGCTGCCGTAGTGCCCATCGGCGAGCACGGCGCCAGGGTCGACGTGATCGGCGACGAACGAGTGGACGTGGTAGAGCGGCAGCGGGTTCGGCAAGCCGGCGAGCAGCGGATGTTCTGGCTGGCGAACCGCGAGCGCGTTCCAGCCGATGTGCGGCAGTTTCAGCCCACGCGCGTCGAGCGCGTGGACCGTCCCGCGAATCAGTCCGAGGCCGGAACCGCCGCCCAGCTCGTCAGATTCGTCGAGCAGCAGCTGCATGCCGAGACAGAGCCCAAGTACCGGCTTGCCGTCGGCTGCCAGCGCCCGCAGTTCGCCGTCGAGCGCGAGCGCGCGGATGCGCCGCATCGCCTCAGGGAACGCGCCTACGCCGGGCAGCACGAGGCCGTCGGCCGCGCGCAGGCGCGCCGGGTCGGTCGTCCGCTCCACGGTCGCACCGGCCCGTTCGAGCGCCTTCTCGACGGAGCGGCGGTTCCCGAGCCCGAGGTCGACCAGCGCGATCTGCACTGGCGGGCTATGACGAAGTGAGTCTGGCACGTCGTTGCGGCCGGCACGCAGTCACAACGTGCCTTTGGTCGACGGGATCCCCGATTCGCGCGGATCGATCGCGACCGCGATCCGCAGCGCGCGCGCCAGCGCTTTGAAACACGCTTCGATGATGTGGTGCGCGTTCGTGCCGGCGAGCGATTCGACGTGGATCGTGGCACGCGCCCCGAAGGCAACGGCGCGCACGAACTCTTCGACGAGTTCATGTTCGAAGCCACCGGTGATACCGGGCACGAGCTGCGGCGTTGCAACGGCGGCGAACGGCCGCCCGGAGAGGTCGATCGCGCAGCGCGCCAGCGCCTCATCCATCGGGATCATCGCGTGGCCGTAGCGCGTGATGCCGGAGCGATCGCCAAGCGCTTCGGAGATCGCCTGACCGAGCACGATGCCGGTGTCTTCGACGGTGTGATGCGAGCCGGTCTGCGTGTCGCCGATGGTGCGGACATCGAGGTCGAGCAGGCCGTGGCGCGCGACGAGGTCGAGCATGTGATCGAAGAAGCCGACTCCGGTCGTGCGCGTGCCGGCACCGCTGCCGTCAAGCTCGACGGTCAGGGTGATGTCGGTTTCTCCGGTGGTCCGGTTGACGGTTGCCTTACGAGCCATCAGGGGTCATATCCTGCCGCATTCGGGCTTCCATCGACTTGGCGTGCCACGGGAAGCCTTCGGCGCGCGCGATCGGCGCGCCGGCCCACGCCAGCGCACCGGCCGCTTCGGCGGTGATGCGCACTTCGCTCATGCGCCGGCGGAAGACGCGCGTTGAGAGCCCGGAGGCAAAGCGTGCCGAGCCGGCCGTCGGCAGCGAGTGGTTGCTGCCGGCCACGTAGTCGCTGAAGGCGGTCGCGCTGTACGGGCCGATGAGCAGGCAGCCGGCGCTGCGGACGTCGCGGGCGAGCTGCTCGGCGTGACGGCCGATCAGCTGGAGGTGTTCGGGGGCGTACGCCTCGACGACGGCGAGCGCGCCGCGATCGTCTGCGGTCAGCGCCAGCGCGATCGCAGCCGGCCTCGGCCAGTCGTGTTCGGCGGCCAGTGCGGTGATCCGCGCCTGCACGTCGTCGAGCAACTCGGCGCTGGGCGATGCGAGCAGCACCGTCGTCAAGCCGTTGTGTTCGCCTTGCGCGAGCAGGTCGAGCGCGATCAGCTCGGCTGAGGCGTCGGCGCTGGCGAGGATCGCGAGGTCGCTTGGCCCGTAGTAGCCGTCGATCCCGACGCGATCTGCGAGCTGGCGTTTGGCTTCTTGCGCCCATACACTGCCGGGGCCAGCGATCACGTCGACGCGCTCGATCGTTTCGGTGCCGAGCGCGAGTGCCGCGACGCCGTGCGCGCCGCCCATCGCGTATACCTCGTCGACGCCGCACAGCGCGCAGGTGGCGAGCACCACGTCGGAGACGG
>JASGGQ010000085.1:0-12187 GCA_047604965.1 Patulibacter sp.
CTCGGCCGCGATCGGCATCCCGATCACACAGATCGGCGGCACCCCCGCCGGCTACCCCGGCGACCACCTCAACTACCTCTACTCGAAGATCGTCGTCGCGGCGCGTGCCGCCGGCATTCAGGCGATCGACGGTCCGTACGCGGCATTCAAAGACGAGGAGGGGCTGCGCGCCCGCACCCAACTGGTGCGAGCGCTCGGCCTCGACGGCAAGTGGACGATCCACCCGGCGCAGATCGACGTGGTGAACGAGCTCTTCACCCCGAGCCAGGAGCAGTACGACCACGCGGAGGGCATGCTCGCCGCCTACGAGGAGGCTGCCGATCGCGGCGACCAGGGCGCCGCGATCTACGACGGCGAGATGATCGACGAAGCGAACCGCAAGATGGCTGAACGGCTCGCGAAAGCCGGCCGCGCCGCCGGCCTGACGCGCACCCCCGAGCCCGCCGTCGTCGAATAGCGCGGCCGGCGCGCCGCTCCTCGCTCAGCCGCCGAAACGCGACTTGAGCGACAGCACGTTGGTGACGTACTGCTTGGTGTCGTCGTACATTCCGCGCTGGCGCACTGAGCCGAGCCCCTGGTAGTAGCCGGCGACTGCCATCGCCTCGTTGCCGCCGGTCTGCTGCAAGAGTTGGCGCAGCAGCAGGCTGCCGGCGCGTACGTTATCCGACGCCGAATTCGACTGAAGCGGCGGGCGTGCAAGCGTCTTGTTGATCCAGTCCCAGGTGCCGGGCATCACTTGCATGATGCCCTTCGCGCCGGTAGATGAGGTCAGCCCGTTGTTCCAGCCGCTTTCCTGCCACGCGACCGCTTTCGCCAGGCTCGGCGACACGCCATGCTGCGCGGCGATCGACCCGATCTGATCGCCGCTGAGGCGTTCGGCCGTCGTTCCGGCTCCAGCGCCGGTCGCCGCCGAGGTTCCCTCAGGGCCGGTTGAGCTTGAGGTCGTCCGGTAGGACGCCGACACCATCGACGGCGCGGGAACGGCGGTCGTGCCGGCGGCCGGGGCGCGCAACGTCGAGCCGGCGAGAATCAGGTTCGGGTTGCTGATCCCGTTCGCGGCAGCCAGCGCACTGATCGTCGTCCCGAGGCGCGCGGCGATCACGGCGAGCGTCTCACCGACGGCAACCTGATGCGACGCGCCGCTCGTGCCGGTCGCCGTGGTGCGGTTGACTGCGGCAACGGTGCGCACCGCCTGACCACTGCTCGTCGTCACCGTGCCAGTCGATCCGGCGGGAGCCTGTGCCGACGACGACGTGGCGTACCCCATCGTCGCGCCGGTCGTGGAGGTATACAGGCCGTCGGCCGGCGGCACCTGCAAGCTCTGCCCGGCGATGACGATCGAGTTCCACGCCAGCCCGTTCGCGGCGGCGAGCCGCGCGACCTGCATCCCGTTTGCGGCAGCGATCCCGCTCAGCGTTTCGCCGGGGGTCACGACATGCACGGGGTACGCCTGCGCGGCCGGCGCAGCCGCCAACAGCGCGGCGCCAGCCACGATCAAGGCGCTACGGCGCGCGACGGAGCGTCGGAGAACGGAAATATTGGACACGCCCCAAGTCATACGGAGGCCGTCGACAAACCATGCAGCCTCTCCTGCACACCGGATGGCGTGCAATCGATCTTGCGCGTCTACTGCGGCTTACTGGCCCGGAACGGCGCCGCCCGGAACCTCGTGGGCGTCGCGTTCGACGTAGCCGTTCTTGCCGCCGAGCGCGAGATACACCGCGTCGTCGCCGATGCTGCGCAGCTGGCGCACCGTGCTCGGTGCGACCCACACCAGACCGCCCGCTTCGACGCGGTGCGTCGTCCCGTCGCCGAAGGTGAACTCGATCGTCCCGCGATGCACGAAGTACAGCTCTTCCTGCTCGTCATGGAAGTGGTTGCGCGTCGGATAGTCCGGCGGCAACACGACGGCGTTCGCACCGAACGCCGTCAACCCCATCGGCGTGCGGATCTTGCGAAACCCGTAGCCGTCCCCGAGCCGGTCGAGGCTGCTGACGGCGTAACCGTCGCCTTGCGTAACGTCGGGCTCGCGCATCGCAGGCCACCGGGGGCTAGTGGCGGCGCGCCGCCGCGCGCGCCTCATGCCGTTCGACGACGTTGACGATCAGCTTGATGATCTGCGGCGGACCGGCAACATGCGCATGCCCGCCCCGGAATGCCTCGCGCCACATCGCGATCGTCCCCTTCTCGGCCAGCTGGTTGAAGTGCGGACGGGTGACGCCGAGGATCAGCTTGGCCTGCTCGCCCATGCCCTTCTCGATCGTCGGTGGCGCGTCGGTGCCGCTCAGCGACACGCCGTAGAGCTGCTTGTCGCCACGGCCGCGCAGCTCAAGCTGGAAGGTCAGTGGCAGCTTCCGCAGGGCCGGCAGCTCTCCGAGCATCCGCTCGATCGCTTGCTCGATGAGGTCGCGGGTCTCGTTCGCCGACATTCCCAGTGATCCTAGATGATTGCTGGCACGGCGGCATGCTGTCGAGGTGCGCGGCGCGCTGAGCCGTTACAGCAGGCGCCTGGGTGCTGGCGCACGACCTCGAGCAGCTCCCCGCCGGAGCCTGCTCAGGCCTTGCGGACGAGCACTGCGGTGCCGTACGCGCAGACTTCGTTCCCGGTGTTCGCGAACTCGGAGTTGTCGAACCGCATGGCGAGGATCGCGTTCGCGCCCTTGGCCTGCGCCTCCTCGACGAGACGCGCGACCGCCTCCTCGCGCGAGTCGGCGAGCATCTTCGTCATCCCTTTCAGCTCGCCGCCGACGAGACTCTTGAGCCCAGCGCCCATCGTCGACCCGATGTTGCGGGCGCGAACGGTGAGGCCGAACACCTCGCCGTACACCTCGTCGATGACGTAGCCGGGAAGGTCGTTGGTCGTAACGATGATCATGGTGCGCAATCTACCTGCACCCGCCCGCGGACAGCGGACGGGCGGCCCGCAGGTTCACTCCACACTCCGCGCAAGTTCCGGCGGCGGGGATTTCGGGCCGTCGGGATACAGCCGCGCGAGCAACTCGTCGGTCAGCTCAAGCGTGTTGGCCTCTTCGCGTGGCGCGCCGAAGACGAGCCACAGCTGGTCGCTCCCGGTGTCGTTGAACACCTGCCGCACCACCTGCGGTTCAACCGTGACCGCCGACAACGGGGCCAGCGTGAGCAGTTCGTCACCGGCGCGAATCCGGCCGGTCCCTTCGAGGAGCACATAACACTCGGGTTGAGACAGGTGGCGGTGGCGCGTGGACCACTGGCCGGGAGCCAGCCGCCACAGCCGCGCACCCATCCAATCGACGCCGAGCTGCTTTGCGAGGTCGGCGTTCTGCACGCCGAGCTGATTGCTCGGCCGCCAGAACGCCTGCGCGGCGTGGAGCACACGCACGCCGGCAGTCGCGGTGGCCGTATCCGGCTCTGTCCCCATCGGTTCTGTGCCCATCGGTTCTGTGCCTCCGAGGATTAGGGAACCACTGATCTGTTGGCTGCGGTCACGGGGAGTGGATCAGTGGTTCCCTAGATCTTGTACTTCTTGAGCAGCTGCTTGGAGATGTTGAGGCGTTGGATGTCGCTCGTGCCTTCGCCGATGAGCAGCAGCGGTGCGTCGCGGTAGAGCCGTTCGACCTCGTACTCCTTGGAGTAGCCGTAGCCGCCGTGCAGCCGCAGGCACGCTTCGGTGTTGGCGTGGCCGGCCTCGGAGGCGACCATCTTCGCCATCGCGGCTTCGAGGTTGGAGGACTTGCCTTCGTCTTTGAGTTCGGCGGCTTGGTAGGTGAGCAGGCGGGCGCCTTCGAGGCGGGCCGCCATGTCGGCGATGTGGCCTTGCACCATCTGGTGCGCGGCGATCGGCTTGCCGAAGGTCTCGCGTTCCTGCGAGTAGCGCAGTGCCAGCTCCAGCGCGCGCTGCGCGAGGCCGACGCCACGGGCGGCGACGTTCACGCGGCCAACTTCCAGTGCGTCCATCATCTGCTTGAAGCCGGCGTTCAGGCCGACCTCTTCGCCGCCAAGGATCTGCTCGGCCGGGGCCTTGTAGCCTTCGAGCACCATCTCGGTCGATTCGACGCCCTTGTAGCCCATCTTCTTGATCTTCGGCGGGATCGTGAGGCCGGCGTATTGGCCGGTGTTCTCGCTGACGCCCGGCTCCTTCTCCAAGATGAAACAGGTCATGCCCTTGTAGCGCGGGCTTGCGTCGTGGTCGGTGACGACGAGCGTGAAGACGAGGCCGGAGGTCAGGCCGTTCGTCAGCCACATTTTGGCGCCGTTGACCTCGTAGCTGCCATCGTCGGTCTTCTTGGCGTGCGTCTTGATGGCCTGCACGTCGGAGCCCGCGTGCGGTTCGGAGAGCGAGAAGGCGGCGGTGATCTCGCCGGTCGCCATCTTCGGCAGGTACTTGTTCTTCTGCTCTTCGCTGCCGAACTTCATCAGCAGGTAAGCGCCGATGAAGTGCGTGTTGACGACGCCGGGGATCGAGATCCAGCCACGCGCAAGCTCGACGACGATGCGCGTGTACGTGGAGAGGTCCAGGCCGAGGCCGCCGTACTCCTCCGGGATCGTGGCGCCGAAGATGCCGAGCTCTTTGAGCCCATCGACGATCGGCTGCGGGTAGCTGTCTTCGTGGTCGTACTTTTCGGCGTTCGGGATGATCTGCTCATCCGTGAACTGGCGCACGAGCTCGACGATCTGCTCCTGCGTCTCCTTGTCGGTCCGTTCAGACAGCGCGACGGCCATGGGTCGGTCTCCCGGGGTGAAAGATTCGTGGGGCCAGCGCACGGGTGTGCGCAGGCCGCCGAGAACTGCGGGGAATCGTACCGGGGTGGGGCAATTGGCGGGAGCCTCGGTGCTGCGACGGGCTCCAGCGGCTGCGGCGGAGTGGCAGACTCGCGGGCGTGAATGGCGCGGCGCTTGTGTTGGACCGGTGGCCACGGGGCGATCGGGCGCTGGTCTGCCTCGATGAACGTGGCCGGCGCGAGGTGACCTTCGGCGAGGTGTCCGACGGGGCGGCCGTCGTAGCCGGATTGCTTGCTGAGGCGGGTGTCGGCGCGGGGGATGTGGTGGTAACGCTGTTCGGTAGCCGCGTGGAGTGGGTGCTGGCGATGGTCGGCGCGTGGCATGTCGGCGCAGTGGCGCTGCCTTGCTTGGAGCAGTTGCGCCCGAGTGATCTTGGGAGCCGGCTGGCGGTAACGCGGCCGGCGGCGATCGTGACGCTGGCGCGTCATCGGCCATTGGTGGAGGCGGCGTGTGGCGAGGCGCGGGCGCTGCGGGCGGACTGGCATGCGCCAGCGGTGGTTCTGCTCGACGCCGACGCCCTGCTGGCCGACTGCTCCACGGCGTGCTCGGCACGCGACGTTCGCACCGCGCAGCGCCCGCGTCGAGCGGTGCCGCCGCGGGTCGATCTCTCCCCCACGGACCCGGCCCTGATGACCTTCACCAGTGGCACGAGCGGCCCGGCGAAAGCGGTCGTGCATGGACTCAAGTACATCGCGGGGCAGCGGGTGCAGGCCGAGCGGTGGCTGGGGGCTCGCCGGGGCGAGCTGGCGTGGTGTACGGCGGCGCCGGGCTGGAGCAAGTCGGCGCGCAACGTGTTCATCGCGCCGTGGCTGTGTGGTGCGGCGGCGTTGCTGCATGACGCGCGTTTTGATCCGCAGGAGCGGCTGGAGGTGCTCGACCGCGAGCAGCCATCGGTGCTCTGTATGGCACCGACCGAGTACCGGCTGATCGCCAAACGCACGCGCCTTGCTGTACCCAGATCCTTGCGGCGGCTGGTCGCGGCAGGTGAAGCGCTCGATCCGGCGGTGTTGCATGCGTGGCATGACGCGACCGGGTTGTGGGTGCGCGACGGGTACGGGCAGACGGAGACCGGCCAGTTGACCGCGCCGCCTGATGGCAGCGACCCGGTGCCGGGCTCGATGGGGCGGCCGCTGCCCGGCTTCGCGCTTGAGGTTGCCCCGGACCCGTCGCATCCGGGGGTCGGAGAGTTGGTGATCGCTGATCCGGGGAGCGTCCCGACGTTTTTCTTGGGGTATCTCGACGCGCGAACAGGGCGGGTCGTGCCGCATGTTGGGCCGTGGCGTACCGGTGATCGCGTGCGGCGCGACGAGGCGTCCGGGGATCTGTTTTTCGTGGGCCGCACCGATGATGTGATCGTGTCGTCCGGCTACCGGATCGGGCCGTTTGAGGTCGAGAGCGTGCTGGTTGAGCATCCTGCGGTCGCGGAGGCGGCGGTGGTCAGCGCGCCGGATGCCGAGCGCGGCAGCGTGGTGCGCGCGGTCGTGGTGCTGCGCGACGGCTTTACTTCCAGCGAGGTGCTTGCGGCGGAGCTTCAGGCGCATGTTCGCGCGCGCACCGCGCCATACAAGTATCCGCGCATCGTCGACTTCGCCAAGGAGCTACCGAAGACGAGTTCGGGGAAGATCCGCCGAGCCGCGTTGCGCGGTGATGCGGGCGCCTCATCGAGTCCGCCTGCGGTCCCGACCGCAGGGGCATGCGGCGATCGGTCCAGCGGCGGCACGGGGGCCCTAGACTCGTCGGGCAATGACGATCGATGACGCCACCGACGTGCCGCGGAGCCGCCGTCCGGTGATCGGGATCGCCGCAGGCCGTGAGACGATGCACTTCGGCTGGTGGACGCTGGAGTGTGACTTCATGACCAGCGCCTACTCCGAAGCGATCCGCGCGGCCGGGGGGCGCGCCATCCTGCTGCCGATCGACCCGGCCGACGCCGAGCATCCGCACGAGGTGCTCGACGGACTCGACGGCCTCCTGCTCCCCGGCGGCAATGACATCGATCCGTCGCGCTACGACCACGAGCCCCACCACGCGCTCGGACCGGTGCTCGGCGAGATGGACGCCGCGCAGATCGCACTGGCGCAGGCCGCGATCGAGCGCGACCTGCCGCTGCTCGGCGTGTGCCGCGGAATGCAGGTCCTCAACGTCGCCTGCGGCGGCACGCTGCACCAGCATCTCGCCGATGTCGTCGGCGACGAGGAGCACCGCCGGGTGCCCGGCTCGCTGGGCCCCGAGAACGCGCATCCCGTCGACCTGGATGCAGACTCGCTGGCCGCCCGGGTCTGCCGCACCGAGCAGCCGCTGACGCGCAGCCACCATCACCAGGCAGTCGACCGCGTCGGCTATGAGCTCGTCGTCACCGGGCGCGATCCGCGGGACGGGATCATCGAGGCGATCGAGCGGCCGGCCTCGTCGTTCTGCCTCGGCGTGCAGTGGCACCCCGAGGCCGATCCCACATCAATGGTGCTCGCCGCGCTCGTTGACGCGGCGCGAGAGCACCGCGCAGCCCGCGAGCAGTCGGCCGCCGGCGCCTGAGGGCCGTTGCGCGGCTGCCACTGCCGACTGCCGGGCGGCCTACGATCGACGGGCGTCCGCCGCGAGCCTGTCGACGATCTCGGCGAGGTAGGCGAGGCCGCCGGCATCGGCGTGACGTGCCCATGGATCGGCACGGTGGCGATAATGATCGCCCCCATGGCACCAACCTACGCCAGCGCGATCACCGCGTCGATCTCGACCTGGGCGCCCTTGGGGAGAGCTGCGACGCCGATCGTCACGCGAGCGGGCGCCGGGTCTCCCATGAAGCGCACATAGACCTCGTTGACGGCGGCGAAGTCGGCGAGATCGGTGAGGTAGACGGTGCAGCGCACCGCGTCGGCCAGCGCACCCCCGGCCGCCTTGGCGACGGCCGCCAGGTTCTGTAGGCAGCGCTCGGCCTGCGCCGCCGCGTCACCGCCGACCAGCTCGCCGGTCGCCGGGTCGAGCGGGATCTGCCCGGAGCACCAGAGCGTGTCGCGGTGGCGAATCGCCTGGCTGTACGGGCCGATCGCGGCCGGAGCACCGGGAGTCTGGATCGCGGTTCGTGCTGCCATGTGCGGAGCCTACCCGCAGTCGGCACGGTCACCGGCGCGCGGTGCCGCTAGCGTGCCGCGTGATGGCCAACGCCCTTGCCGCCAGCAGTTCGCCGTACCTGCGCCAACACGCGGACAACCCGGTCGACTGGATGCCATGGTCGCAGGCGGCCCTCGCACGCGCCGCCGAACTTGACCGTCCGCTGCTGATCTCGATCGGCTACTCGGCCTGCCACTGGTGCCATGTGATGGCACATGAATCGTTCGAAGATCCGCAGATCGCGGCGCTGATGAACGAGCAGTTCGTGTGCGTGAAGGTCGACCGAGAGGAGCGCCCTGACATCGACGCGATCTACATGGATGCCTGCCAAACGCTGACCGGTCACGGTGGCTGGCCGCTGCACGCCTTCGCAACGCCGGACGGCCGCCCGTTCTACGCCGGTACCTACTACCCGCCGACGAGTGGCCGTGGAATGCCGAGCTGGCGGCAGGTGCTCGAAGGGCTCGCCGCAGCGTGGACACAGCGGCGCGACGAAATCGAAGAGCAGGGCGACGTACTGGCGCAGCGGCTTGCCGGGGCGGCGCACGTCGATCCCGTCGACCTGCCCTCCGCCGAACTGCTCGACGCGGCGGTGGCGACGCTGCGGCAACGGTTCGATAGCGTCAACGGCGGCTTCGGTGGCGCACCGAAGTTCCCGCCATCGACGCTGCTCGGCTTCCTGCTGCGGCGCGGCGAACTGCCGATGGCCCGCTACACCCTCGCGTCGATGGCGTCGGGCGGGATCTTCGATCAGCTCGCCGGCGGCTTTTCGCGCTACGCGGTGGACGCGACCTGGACTGTCCCGCACTTCGAGAAGATGCTCTACGACAACGCGCTGCTCGCACGCCGCTACGCCGAAGCGGCGCGCGCCACCGGTGACGCCAACTTCGCGCGGATCGCCGAACGCACGCTCGATTGGGTGATCGACGAGCTGGGCGACACCGACGGTGGCTTCGCCAGCGCACTCGACGCTGATGCCGGCGGGATCGAAGGCGCATCGTATGTGTGGACGCCAGCGCAACTGCGGGGCGCACTGGCACCCGAAGATGCGGAGGCTGCGATCGCGTGGTTTGGCGTGACCGAAGCGGGCAACTTCGAACACGGCACGTCGGTGCTCGAAGCGCGCGGCGATGAGCCGGCGACCGAACAAGCGCAGCGGATTCGCCGCATTCTGCTGGAGGTGCGCGCCACGCGCGACGCTCCCGCACGCGACGGCAAGCGGATCGTCAGCTGGAATGCGCTGGCGATCGCGTCGCTCGCGACCAGCGGCATGCTGCTCCGGAGAGCCGATCACACCGCTGCCGCAGTCCGCGCCGGCGAGCTGATCCTCGCGGCGGCGCAGGACGATCGCGGACGGCTGCTGCGGCTGATCCCGCGTGACGGCGAGCGCCCCGACACCATTCCCGGCGGCGTGCTCGACGATCACGCCCACCTGCTCGAAGCGCTCGTCACGCTCTACGAGGCGACCTTCGAACCGCGCTGGCTGAACGAAGCGACGCGCCTGGCGGAGGTGCTGCTGCGCGACTTCGCCGACCGCGACCGTGGAGGCTTCTTCTCGACCGCCAACGATCACGAGCGGCTCGTCGCGCGCCGCAAGGAGCTCGACGACGCGCCGCTGCCATCCGGCCAGTCGTCGGCGGCACTTGGCCTGCTGCGACTCCACGCTCTGACCGGCGACAGCGCACTGCTCGCCGCCGCCGAGGGCGTGCTGCGGATCGGCGCACGGTTCGCGGCCGAGCATCCCGCCGGCTTCGGCGAGCTGCTCTCGGCGCTCGATCAGTACCTCATGCCGCCCCGCGAACTGGCGATCGTCGGTGACGGCCCGCACGCCCACGAGCTGCTGGCCGTCGCACGCCGGTATGCCGATGCGCGCACCGTGATCGCGGCCACCGCGACACCCACCGATGCGGTGCCGTTGCTGTCTGGCCGGCCACTCGTCGATGGCCAGCCGGCCGCCTATCTTTGCGAGCGGATGACCTGCCGCGCCCCGATCACCGACCCGCAGCAGCTGCGCGACGCCCTCGCACGCTGACTTCACGCACTATGCCCGAATCGCCCCAGCTTACCCCCGAGTTCCCAGCGCCACGCGAACCGGCGCGCCGCCGCCGTCGCGAACGCGCCCGCGACGCGACGGTGGCCGCGACCGGCTTTGCGTGGGTCGCCGGCCGTACCGGCCGCTGGGTCGTGATCGCGTTGTGGCTGCTGGCCGCGGGGCTGACCGGCGGCCTGAACCTCAGCGGCAAGTTCGCCGCCGCCGAAACCAACGAGGCGCGCAACTACCTGCCGGCGAACGCGGAATCGACCAAGGCGTACGAACAGATCAACGCGATCGTGGCCTCCGACGACGTGCCGTTCGTCGCCGTCGTGCATCGCGATGGTGGGTTGACCGCCGCCGACCGCGCGGCGATCACCGCGCAACTGCGGTCCTTCAACGCGACCTCCGTCGATGCGAAGCTGCCGGTCCGCGACGATCAGGGAGCGACCCACAACGTCACGCTCAAAGACGCGGTCCGCACGCAGGCCGGCTGGCTGCACCTGGGCGACATGTCCCAAGACGGCACGACCGCACTGGTGCTCGGTGCCGTCAACGTCACCGGCGATAGCGACCGTCTGCTGAACTCGATCGACGCGCTGCGCGCCGGGCTGAAGCCGCTCAAGGATGACGGACTGACGGTGAAGGTCACCGGTGGCGCCGGCTTCTCGTACGACGCCGTGAAGGTCTTCGCGAACCTCAACGCGAACTTGGCTGCCGCAGCGTTCCTGCTTGTGCTCGTGCTGCTGGTGCTGATCTACCGTAGCCCGGTGCTGCTGTGGTTCCCGCTGATCGCAGTCGGGTTCGCGGAGTTCACGTCGAAAGGCGTCGGCTACCTCGCGTCGCAGCTTGGCGCGACCATTACCGGCCAGTCCTCCTCGATCATGTCGATCTTGGTGCTCGGTGCCGGCACCGACTATGCGCTGCTGGTCGTCGCGCGCTACCGCGAGGAGCTGCGCCACCACGAGAACCGCCACGACGCGCTGCGGCTCGCGATGCAGGCCGCTGGTCCGGCCGTCTTCGCCTCCGGACTGACGGTCGCCGCCGGTCTGCTGACCCTCTCGATCGCATCGGTCAAAGGAACCGCGGGGCTTGGCCCGATCGGGGCGATCGGCGTCGCCGTCGCGATGCTGTCGATGTTGACGTTGCTGCCGGCACTCTTTGCCGTGCTGCCACGCGCCGTGTTCTGGCCGCGCACCCCACACGTCGGCGATCAGGGCGGCGACGCGACCCACGGCGCGTTCCGGCGGCTCGGCGAACGGATCGCACAACGACCACGCCGCACCTGGATCGTGACCGCGATCGCGCTGCTGATCTGCGCCGGTGGACTGGCGCGTTTCGATCCAAACCTCTCGCAGTCCGAAACGTTCATCGGCACGGTCGAATCGGTCGAAGGCGGCCAGCTACTGGCGAAGTCCTTCCCGAGCGGCACGAGCGCGCCGACGCAGGTCGTCGTGCCGGAGCGCGCGAAGGCTCCGGCCGTCGCGCAGGCGCTGCGCACGACCGAGGGCGTTGCCGGTGTGCAAACCGTTGGCAGCGGCGAGGCGGGCACGCTGTTGAGCGTCACGCTCAACGAGGACCCGTACTCCTCGGAGGCACAAGCGCTGATTCCAGCGGTGCGCACCGCCGCGCGGCAGGCCGGTGGCGATGGCGTACTGGTCGGCGGCGACACGGCGATCAACGCTGATCTCGCTCGCGCGAACTCGCGTGACCTCAAGCTGATCATTCCCGTCGTCTTGGCGGTCGTCTTCGTGATCCTCGTCGGTTTGCTGCGTGCCGTCGTGCTGCCGCTCGTGCTGATCGGCACGGTGGTGTTGTCGTTTGCGGCGGCGCTCGGCCTCTCCTCGGTGCTGTGGCGCGACCTGTTCGGTTTCGGGGGCGCAGACCGCTCGATCATCCTCTTCGCGTTCGTGTTCCTCGTCGCGCTTGGGATCGACTACAACATCTTCCTCGCGTCGCGCATCCGCGAGGAGGCGCTGCGGCATGGCACGCACGAAGGCATTGTGCGTGGCCTCGGCGCGACCGGTGCGGTGATCACCGCCGCCGGGATCGTGCTCGCCGGTACCTTCCTCGTGCTCGCGTCGACGCCGGTCGTCTTCCTGGTGGAGATCGGCACGGCGATCGCGCTCGGTGTCCTGCTCGACACCTTTATCGTCCGGTCAATCTTGGCGCCGGCACTCTCGCTCGATCTCGACCGCCGGATCTGGCGCCCCTGGGCCGAAAAAATCCCGCAG
This sequence comes from Patulibacter sp., assembly GCA_047604965.1. Lineage (GTDB taxonomy): Bacteria > Actinomycetota > Thermoleophilia > Solirubrobacterales > Solirubrobacteraceae > JAGIBJ01. The sequence continues at coordinate 12,130 of JASGGQ010000085.1, forward strand.
TAGCCGGCGCCGTTCACCCCCTCCCCCGCTGAGCGTCGAGATTTGGCCCCTATAGGGG
>JASGGQ010000086.1:0-12118 GCA_047604965.1 Patulibacter sp.
GTCGAGATTTGGCCCCGATAGGGGCCAAATCTCGACGCTCGACAATGGCGGCGGCGGCGGTGGTGGCCGTTCACTGCGCCGGAATGCCATCCACTGTGGTAGGAATTAGCGGCCCGGCGCCAACTGCCGGGCATGCTCACTGGATCGGTTCCCCGCATGCTTGCCACGTTCGTCATCGGCCTGCGCGAAGGCGTTGAGGCGGCGTTGATCGTCGCGCTGATCGCGGCCTTCCTCAAGCAAGAAGGGCGAACCGACGCCTTCCGCAGCATGTGGATCGGTGTCGGCGCCGCAGTCGCGCTGTGCGCTGCGATCGGCGTCGGCCTGCGCGTCGTCGATCAGCAGCTGCCGCAGCGCGAGCAAGAAGGACTCGAGACGGTGATCGCCTTCGCTGCCGTCGGCATGGTCACCTGGATGATCGTCTGGATGCGCCGCCATGCGCGCGGAATTTCCACCGAACTGCGCGCGCAAGCCGGCATCGCGCTCGCGAGCGGGTCGACCGGCGCGCTCGTCACGATGGCGTTCCTGGCGGTCATCCGCGAAGGCGTCGAAACGGTCGTCTTCCTGACCGCCGTGTTCGACAGTGCGACCAACCCCACCACCGCCGGCATCGGCGCGCTGCTCGGGATCGCCGTCGCCTGCGCGCTCGGCGTCGCGATCTACCGTGGCGGCGTGAGGCTCAACCTCGACCGGTTCTTCCGGCTGACCGCGCTGGTGCTCGTGTTCGTCGCGGCCGGCCTGGTCGCCAGCGCTTTCCACTCCGCCCATGAGGCGGGGTGGGTCAACTTCGGCCAGCAGGAGGCGCTCGACCTCTCCTGGCTCGTCGTCCCCGGGACATGGACGTCCTCGCTGCTCACCGGCATGCTCGGATTGCAGCCTCACCCAGTCACCATCGAACTGATCGGCTATCTCGTGTATCTCATCCCGATGTCCCTCTATGTGCTCTGGCCGTCGGGCCGGCGCCCCCGCGCCGCCGCGACGGCGACCACCGTCCTCGCCGCGCTCGCCGCGCTCGTCGGCCTCGGCGGCTGCGGCTCCTCCAACGATGACTCGGCCTCAGCCGGCGCTCAGACGGTCGACGTCAAGCTGACCGACGCTGGTTGCGAACTGGCGACCGACTCCTTCAAGAGCGGCCTGACGACCTTCAAGGTCACCAACGCCGGGACCAGCAAGGTGTCGGAGTTCGAGGTGCTCGACGGCGCCCGCATCCTCGGCGAGAAGGAGAACCTCGTCGCCGGCCTCTCTGGCAAGTTCACCATCAACATCAAACCCGGCGAATACACCGCCAGCTGCCCGGGCGGCCAAACCGCAGCGACCACGATCATCAAGTTCAGCGGCGGCACGACCCCGTCGACCGCGAGCACCGACAAGCGCCTTCAGGCGGCGGTCACCGGCTACCAGTCGTACGTCGAGTCGCAGGCCGCCGACCTGACCAAGCGCACCACCGAGTTCGTGGCCGCGCTGAAGGCCGGCGATACCGACAAAGCCAAGGCGCTCTTCGCGTCGACCCGCGCGCCGTACGAACGGATTGAACCGGTCGCTGAATCGTTCGGCGATCTCGACCCGCGCATCGACGCGCGCGTCAACGATGTCGCGAAGGGCGACGAGTGGACCGGCTTCCACCGCATCGAGCAGATCCTCTGGGTGAAGGGCACGACCGACGGCACCGCGAAGTACGCCGACCAGCTGCTCGCTGATGTGAAGGACCTCCAAACCAAGACGAAGGGCCTGACGTATGAGCCCGAAGAGCTCGCCAACGGCGCCAACGGCCTGCTTGATGAAGTGTCCGCGTCGAAAATCACCGGTGAGGAAGACCGGTACTCGCACACCGACCTGACCGACTTCCAAGCCAACGTCGATGGCTCCGAGACGACCTTCGGACTGCTCGGACCGGCGCTCAAGGCCCGCAACGCCGAACTCGTCTCGACGATCCAGACGCGCTTCGCCGCCGTGCAGGACGAACTCAAGACGCTCGGCGGCCCGGACAAGTTCCCGTCGTACGACACGATCGACAAGGCTGAGCGCCAGAAGCTCAGCCAGCTGATCGACGCGCTCGCCGAACCGCTGTCGAAGATCGCGGGCGAACTGCAAAGCAGCAGCGAGCAGTCGTAACGTTCCCCGCATGGCGCCTCGCAGCACCCGTCGTCGCCTGCTTGGGACCGCAGCTGTCGCTGCGACCGGCGGCGTCGCGGCGGGGCTGCTGGGCGACGAGCTGATCGGCGGCACGACCGACGCGGCGGCGTCGGTCGTGCCGTTTCGCGGCGACAAGCAGGCGGGGATTACGACCAGTGCGCCGGATCGTCTCGTTTTCGCCGCGTTCGATGTGGTTGACGGCACCTCCCGTGCGGCGCTCGCCGAGATGCTGGCGCAGTGGACGGAAGCGGCCGAGCGGATGGCCCGCGGCGAGGAGGTCGGCCAGTCGGATGTGCAGCTGTCGCCGCCGCAGGACACCGGTGAAGCGACCGGTCTCTCCGCCGCGAACCTGACCGTCACCTTCGGCTTCGGGTCGTCGCTCTTCGGGCGCGACGGTCTTGGGCTGGCCGCCCGCAAGCCCAAGCAGCTTACGCGCCTGCCGAAGCTCCCCGGCGACCTGCTCGACGCCGACCGCAGCGACGGCGATCTGTGCGTTCAAGCGTGCGCCGACGATCCGCAGGTTGCCTTCCACGCGGTGCGCAACCTCGCGCGGATCGGCCGCGGCGTGGTCGTCATGCGCTGGACGCAGCTCGGCTTCGGTCGCACCTCGCGTACCACCGAGGATCAAGGCACGCCACGCAACCTGATGGGTTTTCGCGATGGCACGAACAACATCACCGCGCAGGACGCCGCCGGGCTGCGCGACTACGTGTGGGTCGGCGACGAAGGCCCCGACTGGCTGCGCGGCGGCACCTATCTGGTCGCGCGCCGTATCCGCATGCTGATCGAAGTGTGGGATCGCGGCACGCTGAAGGCGCAGGAGGAAACCTTCGGCCGCCATAAGCGCAGCGGCGCGCCGCTCGGCGGCAGCCACGAGCATGATGCCGTTGACCTCGACGCCAAAAACACCGACGGGACCCCGCGCATCGCGGCCGACGCGCACATCCGCCTCGCCGCGCCCGACACGAACGGCGGCATCCGCATTCTGCGTCGCGGCTACTCCTTCACCGACGGCGTCGACCCGCAACTCGGGCAACTCGACGCCGGCCTGATGTTCATCGCCTTCATGCGCGACCCGCAGCAGTTCGTCACCTTGCAGAATCGGCTCGGCGCTTCCGATCAGCTCAACGAATACATCCGGCACGAAAGCTCTGCGGTCTTCGCGATCCCGCCCGGCACCAGCAGCGGCGAGTCGATCGGCGCGAAGCTCCTCGGGTGACCTGCGCCGGCCGGCCGAGCAGTACCGTACAGGCCATCTCAACCCCGACCGATCAGCCGCCGGGCGATGCCGCGCCCGCTCGCCCCAGCCATGTCGCGCCGCTTGGATCAGCGGTCGTCGTCGAAGGACAATGGGGCTTTGAGCGCTCCGAACGTGTGCTGATCATCAACGCCGGCGGCACGATCGGCATGGGACCGGACGCGACCGGCGCGCTGGCGCCGCTGCCGGTCGGTGATCTCGTCGCGCACGCCCGTCCTCGCGACGAGTCGGGCTTCGGCGTGACCTTCGCCTCGTTTCGCCAGCCGCTGGATTCGTCGCGGATGCGTCCGAGCGACTGGACGCTGATCGCCGACGCGATCGTTGCACTTGCGCCCGGCCATACCGGCATCGTCGTGCTGCACGGCACCGACACACTGGCCTTCACCGCCTCCGCGCTGAGCTTCATGCTCGGCGGCGTCGATCGGCCGATCGTGCTGACCGGCGCGCAGCGCCCGATCAGCGAGTTTCGCTCCGACGCCCCGCAGAACCTCACGACCGCCTGCATGATTGCCTCGCCGCGGACCCACGGCCTGCCGATCGTGCCGGAAGTCTCGGTGTGGTTCTACGACCGGCTGCTGCGCGGCAACCGCACCAGCAAGGTCGATGCCGACAGCTACACCGGATTCGCATCGCCGAACCTGCCGCCGCTCGGCCATGCCGGCGTCGCCCTCAAAATCGACCGGCCGGCGCTCCTGCCGGCCGGCAGCGGCGGGCTGCGGCGGACCAGCGGCGTGTGCGGTGACGTGGCGGCGGTGCGGCTGCATCCGGCGCTCGACGGCGCGCAGCTCGACGCGGTGCTCTCGCGCCCCGGTCTGCGCGGCGCCGTGATCGAGGCGTACGGCTCCGGCAATGGCCCCGACGAACCGGAGTTCCTCGCGGCGCTGCGGCGCGCCAGCGACGCCGGGGTCGTGGTGGTGATTACCACGCAGTGCGGCGCCGGAACGGTGCGCCAGGGGTACTACGCCGCCGGCGCAGCGCTCTTTGAGACCGGTGCGATCAGCGGCCTAGATCTCACCTTCGAAGCGGCGATCACGAAGCTGATGGTGCTGCTCGACCAGCATCCCGCCGCGCGCGTGCGCGAACTGATGAGCGTGCCGCTGGCCGGCGAACTGACGCCGATCGGCTGAAGGCCTGCTGCGGGATGACCGGCCACTTCGATCCAGCTCGCTTCGACGAGTTCCGCTTTGCCGGCCGGAGCTTGGAGCGCGACGGCACCGTCACGCTTAGCTACGCGCTCGGCGAGCACCGCTTCACTGAACGCTTCGCGATCCCGGTGCCGCAGGGCGGGCTGCCGGAGCCGGCCGCGCTCGACGGGATCGTGGCGCTGCTGCACTGGTGCGCCGGCGTGAGCTACTACAAGACGGCCGCGCCGCCACGGGTCGGCTTTGACGAGCCGGGCGGCGTCCCCGGCCCCGCTGCCGCTGCGCTGCTGGAAGCGCTGTACTCCGAGGGGCTCGGCGAGTTTGCGGTCGTCAACGCGCTGCCGGCGCTGCCGCGCCCAAGCTTCGGTGCGCCGCCCGTCGCCCCGCCGCCTCCGCCGCCGCGCGACGTGGCGCGGGTGCTCGTTCCCGTGGGTGGCGGGAAGGACAGCGTCGTGGCGCTCGAAGCGGTGCGCGCCGCCGGGGTGCCGCTCGAACTGTTCTCGGTCCGCAACGATGCTGCGATGCAGCGCACCGAAGCGGTCGCGCAGCTGCCGCGGCTCGTTGCCACGCGGGAGCTGCCGCTCGGCCAGCTCAAGGCGCTGCACGAGGCCGGCGCGCGCAACGGCCATGTGCCGATTACGGCGATCGTCGCGTGCGTCGCAGTGCTGACGGCCGCCGCAAATGGCTTTGATGCCGTTGCGCTCGCGAACGAGCGCTCCGCGTCGCAGGGCAACCAGGTGTACGACGGGGTCGAGGTCAACCACCAGTTCTCCAAGAGTGCGCGCGCCGAAGCGCTCCTGCGCGCCGCCGTCGCCGAAGCGCTTCCGCAGGTGCAGCTCTTCTCGATCTTGCGGCCCGCCTCCGAGCTGGCGATCGGCCGGGCATTCGCGCGGCTGCCGCAGTACCACGCGGCCTTCACGAGCTGCAACGCCATCTTCCGGCTCGATCCGCAGCTGCGCGCCGCGAGTTGGTGCTGCGACTGCCCGAAGTGCCGCTTCGTCTTCCTGATCCTCGCGCCGTTCCTGGCGCCCGACGCGCTGCACGCGATCTTCGGCCGTGCGCTGCTCGACGAGCCGGCGCAGTTCGACGGCTTCGCGCTGCTGACGGCGACCGGCGGTCACAAGCCGTTTGAGTGCGTCGGCGAGGAGGAAGAGTGCCTCGCCGCGATCGAACTGCTCGCCGACGACCCGCGCTGGGCCGGGGGGGAGCACGTCGTGTTGCGGCGCTTGATCGACGAGGTGCTCGGCGCGCGCGGGCGCGATCGACGCCGCGCCGACGCCGCGCTGACGCTCTCCACCGACCACGCCGTGCCCGGCAACCTGCTTGGCGCCGTGACCGACCTGCTTGGCGCGTGAGCGGGCCGCTGCGCTTCCGCGATCTGGCCGGCCGGCGCGTCGCGGTGTGGGGGGCCGGCGTGGAGACGCGCTCCTTCGCGCGGCACTTCGCAAGCCGCTTCCCCCGGCAGCGGTTGGCGGCGCTGATCGTCGAGGACGGCGCCGATCCGGCGACGCTCGATGAGCCGCAGCTGCTCGGACTCGCCGACGAAGTCGTGGAGGCCGGCGCGATCACGGCGGCACTGGCCGGTGTGACTCGGCCGGCAGCGCTGCGCCACGTCGGGCCGCGAGATCGCGGTCTGGCGGGCGGCGTTGACGTGCTCGTTCGCTCCCCTGGCGTGTCGATCTATCGGCCGGAGGTTGCGGCGTTGCGGGCGGCCGGCGCGCAGACGGCGACGCCGACCGGGCTGTGGCTCGCCGAGCGCGGCGGGCGCAACGTGATCGGCGTGACGGCGACGAAAGGCAAGAGCACGACCGCCAGCTTGATCGCGCATCTCGCGCGCGCCGCCGGGCAGACCGCGCATCTGGCCGGCAACATTGGCGAGCCGGCACTCGACCTGCTCGGACTCCCCGACGAGCAGCTGGTCGTGCTGGAACTCAGCAGCTACCAGATTGCCGATCTGAGCTGCGGCCCACAGACGGCGCTCGCCGCGAACCTCTACCGCGAGCATCTCACGTGGCATCTCACCGAAGCGCAGTACGCGGCCGACAAACTGCGGCTGCTCGCACTGCCGGGCGTCGAGCATTGCGTGCGCGGCGCGCACGCGGCGGCGGTGATGGCCGCGCCGACGGCGCCGGCAGCGACCGTCACCGAGTTCGGGCAGCACTCCGGCTGGCACGTGACCGACGAGGGCGTCGCGTACGGCGACCGGCTGCTTGTTACGACGGGCGCGCTGCCGTTGCCCGGTGCCCATAACGCACTCAATCTCTGCGGGGCGCTCGCCGCGCTCGATGCGCACGGGATCGAGCGCCCGCCGCTGCCGCAGGCGCTCGATGGCTTCGTCGCACTGCCGCATCGCCTCCAACTCGTACACGAGTGCGATGGCATCAGCTGGGTCGACGATTCGATCTCCACGACGACCGAGTCGGCGATCGTTGCGCTAGACAGCTTCCCGGGCTGCCCGATCGTGCTGGTTGGCGGCGGGACCGACCGCGGCCAGGATTACGCGGCACTCGGCGCGGCACTTGCCGACCGCGATGCGGCGCTGGTGACCGTCGGGCCGACCGGCCCCCGGTTGCGCGACGCGGCGTTGGCGGCCGGTGTGTCGCCGCAGCGGGCGGTGGCCGCCGCCGATTTGCCCGCGGCCGTTGCGGCGGCCCGCGCGCTTGCGCAGCCCGGTGGTGTGGTGCTGCTCAGCCCCGCCGCGCCGAGCTTTTACGCCTACCGTGATTTCAAGGCGCGCGGCGAGCACTTCCGCGCGCTCGCAGCCGGCGATCGGTAGCGCGACGCGCTGGCGCTGAGCGGTGCGCAGTTCATGCTGCAAGCCCGTCTCAGAACAGGTCGCGCATCCGGTTTTGGGCGTCGAGCCCGGCCGTCTTGTACGCCTCGGCGAGCGTTGGGTAGTTGAACACGGCCGAGACGAGGAACTCCAGCGCGCCGGGGCGCCCCATCAGCGCCTGTCCGATATGCACGAGGTCGGTGGCTTGCTGCCCGATCACATGCACGCCAAGCAGCGCGCCGTCCTCCGGCGAGACGAGGATCTTCAGCAGTCCGTCCCGCTCGCTCATGATCATCGCCTTGGCGAGTTCGCGGTACCACGCGACGCCGACGACGTACGGCACCGCGTCGTGGGTCAGCTCCTCCTCGTTGCGCCCGACATAGGAGATCTCGGGGATCGCGTAGATCCCGATCGGGACGAGATCGACCAACGTATTGACCGGCTCGCCGAATGCGGTCAGTGCCGCGATTCGTCCCTGCTCCATGCTGGTTGCCGCGAGCCCCGGCGGACCGGACACATCGCCGACCGCGAAGATGTGCGGGACTTCGGTGCGAAAGCGATCATCGACGCTGATCCGACCGCGCTCGTCGGCGCTGAGTCCCGCCCGTTCCAGCGCCAGTCCGGCGGTCGCCCCTTGGCGCCCGGTCGCGTACAGCAACGTATGCGAGGCGATCTGCTTGCCCGATTTCAGGTGCGTGATGACCCGTTCGTCGTTGCGTTCGACGCGCACCACCTCCTCTCCGAACTGGAAGGTCACGTTGCGTTTGCGCAGCAGGTAGCGCAGCGCCACCGCGATCTCGCGGTCGACGAACGGCAGCATCCCATCGCGCGCATCGACGAGTGTCACGCGCGTTCCCATTGCCGCGAACATCGACGTGTACTCGATCCCGATCACGCCGCCGCCGACGACGGTCATCGTTGGCGGGACCGGATCTTCGAGGCGCAAAATGCCGTCGGAGTCGATCACCCGCCGCTCGTCGAAGTCGACGCCGGCCGGTCGCGCGGGCGTCGTACCGACGGCGATGACGATGTGCTCGGCGGTCACCTCCGTTTCGGTTCGCTCCGTCAAGCGGTCGGAGATCCGCACGCGATGCTCGTCGATGAACATCGCGTCGCCGATCAGCAGCCCGACGCCGTTGCGACGGAACTGGTCGCGCACCAGCGCCGTTTCGTCGGCGATCACGCGCGCCGTGCGGTCTTTGAGGAAGCGTGCCGCCGCGATCTGGTGGCGTTCGGGGTTCAGTGGGTCGGGAATGTCGACGCCACGGCTGGAGATGTCTTCCAGGATCGCTTGCCGCAGCGTTTTGCTCGGCACCGTGCCGGTGTGGATCGATACGCCGCCGACACGCTCGCGCCGCTCGACCACGGCGACCCGCTTGCCAAGCTTCGCGGCCTGGATTGCGGCACGCTGCCCGCCGGGGCCGGAGCCGATCACCAACAGTTCCAAGTCGTACACGCGCGCCGATTGTCGCCGCCGCAGCGGACGGCAGTGTTATCCGGCTGGATGATTTTGGGTGCGCGACGCTGGCCGCACGGCTGCCACGTTCACGGACGGCGCCCAGACGATGCAGGCGCCCAGACATCGCGCGCACTTGACCGGGAGCGGCGCTCAGCTTGCCGGCAACTGCAAGATTCGCGTGACCGTCTTGGTATTCCCGGCGTCATCTTCGACGGAGAGCTGCAATGTCAGGCGTCCGGCGCTGTACTTGTCGGCGATGTTGATCGCGTAGGCGTGCGTGCCGGCGGCGAGGTTCGTGACCGTTTTGCGGCCGAGCACTTTGGAGCCACGGCGCAGCCGAACGGTTACGTCGGTCCGTTCGACGGTGCGGATCTTCAGCCGGAGCTGGCGGCGGCCCAGGGCGCTGCGCCCGAACTTCGCGCTGCGAATCGACACCGTCACCGATGTGTCGGTCGATGTTGACGCTGAGCCGGTCGTGGTGGTGCCGCTCGTCGTGCCGCCGGAGCTTGGCGTCGCGGTTGGCGTGGGTGTTGCGGTTGCGGTTGGCGTCGGCGTTGCGGTCGGCGTCGCGGTTGCGGTCGGCGTCGCGGTGCTGCTACTTGAGCTGTCAGAGGAACTTGCCTGTGAGGTATTCAGACCGAAGACGAACGCGCCGGTGTAGCCGGAACTGTTGCTGCCGGTGAGCGAGAGCAGCAGGGTGCCGCCGTCCGACCCGTAGATGTTGTCGTTGCTGTTGCGGGTGTCGCGCGTGCCGCGGCTGGAATACGGCGAGGCGGTGTAGACGGTGTCGGTCAGCGTGTCGTCGAAGAACAGCTGCGTGGTGAAGTCCCACGTCGCGTTCCCGGAGCTGTCGAAGAGGCGGATGCGGACATGCATGTGGACGGTCCGACTCGTGTACCAGCCGGGGTAGATCGTCGTGAACTGCACCTGGCCGTTGCTGTCGCTGACTTGGTAGCCGCGCAGGTACTTCTTGCCCGAGGTGCCTTCGCTGCTTTCATCGGAGTATTTCCCGCCGGCGTCGGCGTGCCACAGGTCGACCTGCGCGCCGGTCAGTGGCACGCAGCCGGACGCTTCGTTGATCAGCGTGAAGGTCAGCGCAAGCGGGACGCCCGAGGACACGACCCCGGTGGTTGGGTCGGTGCGGATGTCGGAGCGGTTGAGCTTCTCTTCGACGAAGTACGGCCCGATCGTCTTATCGGGCGAGAGCGTCGCGCAGCTATCTGCCGCGTTGGCGGTGCCGGCGCCGAGCAGTCCGCGTTGCTGGACGGCGAGTAGCAGTCCGGCCGATGCAACGCCGCTGCGCATCAGCGCCTGCCGGCGGTCGAGCAACGGGTTGGCGGCCGATGCCTGGAGGTGGTCACGCGCGGATTTCGTCGTCATAGAGGTCACCATGAGGCGCGCCGCCGGGGACGCGCTGGGAGAAGGCTGAGTCTCTTCTGGGACGCGCGACGGCCGCCGGTGTGACGCCGCGTCGACAGATGGTCGGTCGGCGCCGGGCGGCCCGTGCTTACGACCAGCGTGCCGGTCGGCTGCCGCTATTTGCGGGCGACCTTGACGCCTTTGGAGCGCTCGACCAGCACGGAGGAGCCGTCCTTGGCTTGGCTGGTGATTTGCACGCGCACCATGTGGCCGGCGTCCGCGCGGCTGACGAGATGGCGAATCGCGTGGGCGCCCTTGATCGGCCGGCCGCTGCGCAGCCACTGGTAGCCGGTCACGATCCGGCCGGTGTTGCGCGCAAAGCTAGCCGTCAGGCGCATCCCGCGCCGCACCGTGCCGCGCCGATGCGTGACCTGCGGCGAGAGCGGACGCAGCGTCGTCGGGGAGGGGGTGGGCGTCGGTGTCGGTGTCGGTGTCGGCGTGACCGTTGGGGTTGCCGTGGGCGTTGATGTGGTGTCGATCGTGGTGCGGTAGCGCAGCGGCGTCGCTTGGCCGTTGACCGCGAAGCCGTCGACCGCGACATCCAGGATGTGCGAGCCACTGCTCAGTGCGGTGCGATCGAGCGCCGGTACCCAGCAGAGCGTGACGCCGGTGCCATACCCGGAGCCAAGATCTGCGACGCCGGAGACGTCGGTTGTCGCGCCGTCGACGCTCATCGTGACCGACGGCGAGGTCAGCGTCACCACATCGCCGGTACCGCCGACGCTGACCGACCAGGTCGTCGGCAGCCAGCTGCCGGAGATCGCACCGGCTGGCGGCCACGCCACCGTGGTGCCGGAGGGAACGTTGACGAGCGGCCCGCCGATCGTCATCAGCGCGTTGGTGGCGCCGGTCGAGCCGGTCCCGAAGGTCGTCGCGGCCGGGTCGAGCACCCAGCGGCGATGGCCGAGCCCACTGACGTTCTCGTCGTCGACGTAGGCGCGGATCGCCGCCGCACCGGAGATGCCCAGCGCCAGGTTGCTCGCGCTGGCCGCCGACACGCCGTCGGGTAGGGTCGCGGCACATGGCCACGACTGGCTGGGTGTGTGCGTGATCCCGAGCTGGTTGCCGTTCGTGTTCCCGGCGAGGATCACCACCGATGCGGCAAGCGCTTGCTGGCTGAGCGCGTCGTCGAAGGTGACGGGTGGCAGGTTCGCGACGCTGCGAAACGCGTTGACGGCACGCTGGGTTGCGTCGCGGGAGGCGGTCGATTCCTCACCGACGGTGCAGGTAGCGGTCGTCCCGGTCCATCCGGCGGGGATCGTGGCGGCGGTGCTGACGGCGCTCGCGGCTGCGTCAGCTTCGCTGGGCGTGGCTGCCGGTGTCGCGCCGGGCGCCCCCAGGCTGGCGGTGGCGGCCAGCAGCAGCGCGGCGCAGCCGTGTCGAACGTCGGCCGATTGGCGGCGGCTACCAGCAGCGCGTTGCAGCTGCGTCGGGGTCCGGCGGGATGGTGATCGTTGTCTCAGGAGCACGCGCGTGGATCCCCGCATATTCCCGGTATCGGCAGCCCTGCTACGCGGCTGAAGCCGGGTGTCAGGTGCGGCGGGCGGGGGTCCAGGGTTAGTGGCGCTGACGGTTGTCGATCACAATACGGGGCGCGGGGAGCGGCACGCCGAGCAGTCGACGGTGCCAGCCGACGCGCAGGTGAACCGCAGCGTTTTCGGGAAGCGCGTTGGTGATACGAGGGGCGGAGAACATGGTGCTGGTGGGAGTTCGGGCTGATGGGGCCTGGCCCTCTCTGTATCGGCCGGATGTCCAACGCGCTAGAGCGTTCTGGGTGACTTCAGGCCACACGCATACCGACATCTGTCCGAGTGGACGAGAGCGGCTGGGGCACCGGCGCATCCCGCCCCGCCCAACGCCGCGCCCGCCGAGCGTGGGGGTTTTTGCGCCGGGGGGGGGCCAAAACGGACGGCGGGGGAAAAAAACCCCGAGGGGGG
>JASGGQ010000087.1:0-11903 GCA_047604965.1 Patulibacter sp.
CCAGCCGCGGCCAAGCGCTCACGCACGCAGAGCAAAGCGACGACGCGCAGCTCCCGAACCCCCCAGAAACGACGAAACCCCCGGCTTTGCGGGGGCTTCTTGCTATAGCGGGGGCGGGATTCGAACCCGCGACCTTTGGGTTATGAGCCCAACGAGCTACCTGACTGCTCCACCCCGCGTCGCGACGACCGATGTTAGCAAGGTGTGATCGCCGGGCGCCGCTCCCCTGGGCGCACCCCGCGCCGCTGCCGCGCCGTCACCGCGAGTAGCTCGGCAAGAGGTTCTTGAGCGTGGTGTAAGCGGCGCGCGGCGTACCATCGGGCGCCGTCAAGCCGGCATCGAAGCGCGCGTTGCCGCAGCCAGCACCGGTCCAGTTGTAGAAGTACACCCGCTGGACCCCCTGCGACTTGAACTGCTTCGCGAGCGAGAAGACGTTCTTCGTTCGTGCCGCTGCGCGCGTCGTCGAGCAGGTGAAGCTGCTGCCGAACTCCACCAGGCCGCCCGTTTCGGTGAACCAGAACTTCGCCGAGCTGTTGTAGTGGCGCGCGGCCTTGATCATTTTCGCGGTGTAGGTCGTCCGTTTGCGATTGACATCGCCGTAGTTGTGTAGACCGATCACTTTGGCGCGCTTGCGGTAGGTCGGCGAGAGCGCGGCGAAGAAGCGCTGTTCGTAGCGGTCGACGCCGCCCTGGTCGAGCACATCGAGCGCGACGATCTTCTCCTTGCTACCGACGACGGTGTACATCTCCTTGAAGAACTGCGCGACACGCTGCGGATTCTTGTAGGTCGGCTGACTGGCGTGGTTGGCCTCGTTCCACACGCCCCATTCATCGACGCCATGCGCGCGGAAGTACGGGACGATCCGCTTGAGCTGCGCCCGGTATGCGGCGACGCTTGGCAGCTTCGCCTTCTTGACGGTGAAGTCGTCGGTGGAGAGGTGCAGCAGGACCGAGACGCCAGCCGCCTGCGCCCGATCGACGAACTGCGTGGCGCGAGCGAGCTCGTACGCATTGTCCATCCCGTTCCACGGGAAGAAGTAGCGGGTCATCTTGAGCTGAAGGGCCTGGTAGGCCGACGCGTCGAACATCGCCGTCGACTGGTCGCCGATCCCGACGCGAATCGAGGAGCGAGCGTCGGCCGGCGTTGCGGCGACGGCTGAGCAGGCGGCGGCCACACAGCACGAGAGCAGCCGGGTACGAAGGTTGGAGGGCATGACCGTACAAACCAGCGGGCAGCACCCCGTTGCGCACACCCCCAGGATTGGCGCGAACACGCTCACCGGCCGGCAGCGGCCACTGCACGCAGCACCCGGCACCAGGGCCGCGCAGCCCAGCTTCGCTGCCACAGCCGGGGTGCCCCATCGAGCAAGCGGCTGTGCTTTCGCCGACGGAGTCTCTAGGCTCGTGGAGAGCCTATGCGCATCGGCGTCGTCGATATCGGAACCAACTCCACGCGACTGCTGATCGCGGAGATCGACGAGCACGGTCGGATCGCCGAACTCGATCGGCGCTCGCACGTCACCCGTCTGGGCCGAGGTGTGGATGCCGACGGCCGGCTCAGCGAGCCGGCGATGCACGACACCTGGCAGGTCGTCGACGAATACCGCGCACGCATGCAAGAGGTCGGGATCGACAAAGCGGTCGCGCTGATGACCAGCGCCGTACGCGACGCCACAAACGGCGCGGCGTTCGCGCAGTCGATCCGCGACCGGCACGGCATCGCACCGATGGTGCTGACCGGCGAGCAGGAAGCCCGACTCACCTTCGCCGGCGCCACGACCGGCACAGAAGACATCGGCCCGGTGCTCGTGATCGACGTCGGCGGCGGCTCGACCGAACTCGTAATCGGACGGGCTGGGCGCGTGCATTTCCACGCCTCCACGCAGCTCGGGGTCGTGCGTCAAGGCGAGCGGTACCTCGAACACGATCCGCCGACCACCCAAGAGCTTTCCGCCCTTCAAGCCGAAGCCAAAGCGATCATCGGCGCCGCGATGCCGCGTTCGCTTGATCTGCCGTCGCTGCGGGGGATCGCGGTGGCGGGCACCGCCACGCAGGCGGCCGCGATCGACCTCGGCCTCGTGCGGTACGACCCGGCCCGCGTTCACGGACACACGCTCACTCGCGCCGTGCTGCACGCGCAGCTGGAACATCTGCGCACGCTACCGCTCGATGAACGCCAGCGCGTGCGCGGCGTTCATCCCGACCGGGCGCTCGTGATCGTGCCGGGCCTCGCGATCCTGCTCGCCGCGCTCGACGCCTTCCGGCTGCACGAAGTCACCGTCTCCGAGCACGACATTCTGCTCGGCGCGGCGATCGGCCTAGCGCGCCCCAGCCCGGCTCGCGCCGGGTCGTAGCTGGCGTTCACCAACCGGCAGGCTGGGCACCGCCCATGCCCGGCGGGCCGTGCAATGCCGCCGCCCGGAGCCGGCGGGACTCCCGCTACGAGAGTTCGATCTTCAGCCGTGTGCTGCTGGTGGCGCTGCGGACGACCACCTTCCAGGTGCCGCTCGTCAGCCGCACGCCAAGCGCGGCTTTCGAGACGCTCAACGTCTGACGACCGGCCGCGAGCTTCACCGTGTTCTGCGCACGCAGCTCATAGCGCTGGCCGCGTTTGCGATATGTCAACACCATCGCGGTGCCCGAGGGCGCGACCGTCAGGCGCAACCCAGTGAGGTCGCCGCGTTTGACGACCCACTGCGCGTTGCGCAGGCGGATCTCGCCGAGTTGCACGGCCGGCACCGGCGTCGCGGCCGGACTAGCAGCCGGCGTGCGCGTCGGGACCGCTGCTGCGGGCGTCGCAACCGGAACGGTCGCCTGAGTGCCCGCCGGCGTCGGCGTGGGCGTGGCCGCTGCCGCCGCAGGGGTGGAGGCCGGCGCCGCAGTGGGCGTCGGAACCGGGGTCGCCGTCGGAGTAGGCGTCGGGACCGGGGTCGCCGTCGGGGTCGGAGTGGGCGTCGAAGTTGGGGTCGGAGTGGGCGTCGAAGTTGGGACCGGCGTCGGCGTGGGCGTCGCACTGCCGATCTGCACATCGGCGAGCTGCAACGCGGCGGCGGCGTTGAGCCGGCCGCCATTCGTCACCGACGCCGACGACGCAAGCGTGGTCGCGGGGTGATCGACCCCACCCAGCAGCGCCGCTTTGATCTGGGCCGGCGTCGCCGACGGATAGCGCGCGGCGATCAGGGCGGCCGCCGCAGCCACCATCGGGGTCGCCATCGAGGTACCCGATTCAAATGCATAGCCGACGGCCTTCTGGCTGCTGTCGGAAGCGCTGTAGAGGGCCGTCGGATAGGTCGACAAGATCGCCGAGCCGGGCGCAAAGAGATCGACGCTGGTCGCGCCGTAGTTCGAGAAAGACGAACGCTTGTCGTACCCGTCAGATGAGCCGACGCACAGGACGTTCGCATTCGCAAAGGAGCAAGGGTACGAGGCGCCGCCACTACTATCGACATCGCGCCCACTATTGCCAGCCGCAACGACGAACAGCGTGTTCGGGGACGCGGCAATCGCCGCCTGCTCGGCGTTGCTAAACCCATCGCCGCCGAGCGAGGCGTTGACGATCCGCAGCCCGAGCGTGCCGGCCGCCGCGAACGCGGCCGCAGCGTCGGCGGTCGACCCCGAGCCATCATCGTCGAGCACCCGCAGCGACCGCACCTTCGCCAGCGGCGCGCCCCCGCTCACGCCGATCGTGTTCTGCGCTGCGGCAATGATCCCGGCGACATGCGTCCCGTGACCCTGGTTGTCGGCATCGGCCGAACCGCCGCCCGACACATAGTTGATGCCGCTCACCGTCTGGCCGGCAAGATCGGGATGCGACGTTTGGATCCCGGTATCGGCGACGCCGACCGTCACCCCCGCGCCCTGACTGAGCGCCCACGCCTCATCGAAGTCGGCATCGGCATCGGCGACCAAGAGGCCGCTACTACTGCTCAGCGTGCCGTCATTCACCAGCCCCCATTGGAAACCGACGTACGGATCGCTGCTCACGGCCGTAACGGAAATCCTGCGGTTCGGTTCGGCCCACAGGACGTTCGGATCATCGCGCAACGCCTCCAGCGCCTGCGCGCGCGATCCTTCGCCGTCGGTCGCGACCAACTCGACGCCGGTCAGCGGCAGCCGCCTGGTGAGCGTGACATCGGCCTCGGCCCGCGCCTGCGCACGTTCCCCCGCGTCGGCCCCTGCGACGTGCGCGACGATGATCTCATCACCGATGGTGTCGCTCGCCTGCGCCGCCGGCGCGATTCCCCAGGCAAGCATCGTGACGAGCATCGCGGGCGCTGAAAGGACACGGCGCACGGCGTTCGGCATGCTCTACTTTTCGGCATGAGAGGCGCGGGCTCCGAGCCTTCGAGGCCGCCGTGGACGACTTTCGGAGCTGCCCACGAGCCACACCGGGCTGAGGACCTATCGCGGTAGGGACGTGATCTGTGGGTGATAGGCCCGTCGCCGCACACGCGATCATCTAGGATCGGGCACGTCTTGAACGAGAAGCACAGCGCGGCCGATACGAGCAGCCGAACCCCAGTCGTGGGGGTCGTCATGGGATCCAGCAGCGACTGGGACACGATGCGCCACTCCGCCGAACTGCTGCGGGAGTTCCGCGTCCCCTTCGAGGCGCGGGTCGTCTCCGCGCACCGGATGCCGGACGACCTCTTCGCCTACGCCGAGGCCGCTGGCGGGCGCGGGCTGCGGGCGATCATCGCCGGTGCCGGTGGCGCCGCGCACCTGCCGGGCATGCTGGCCGCCAAAACGACGGTGCCGGTGCTCGGCGTGCCGGTCGCCTCACGCCACCTCAACGGCGTCGATTCGCTGCATTCGATCGTGCAAATGCCGAAGGGCGTTCCCGTCGCGACCTTTGCGATCGGTGCTGCCGGGGCCGCGAACGCCGCGCTCTTTGCGATCTCGATGCTCGCTGCGGGCGACGCGGGACTCTCCGCGCGGCTGGACGAGTTCCGCGCCCACCAAACCAAACTCGCACGCGCGATGACCGCCGAACTGACGCTGGAGCCGTGAGCGTGACGCCACCCCGTACGCTGCCGCCCGGCTCGACGCTCGGCGTGCTCGGCGGCGGCCAGCTCGGGCGAATGTTCGTTCACGCCGCGCAGGCGATGGGCTACGCGGCGGCCGTGCTCGACGCCGACCCAGCCAGTCCCGCCGGCCGCGTCGCCGAACACCACCTCAAGGCCGGCTATCTCGACGAGCGCGCGCTCGACGAACTGGCGCGCATCGCCGACGCGATCACGACCGAGTTCGAGAATGTGCCGGCCGCGGCGGTCGAGCGGCTCGCGGCGGTCCGGCCGGTCGCACCGGACCCGGCGGCACTCGGCATCTGCCAGGACCGCGCCCGCGAGAAGGCGCACTTCGCTGCCTGCGGCGTACCGACTGCACCGCATGCCGTGATCGAGCGGCGATCCGATCTCGCGAACGCCGGCCGTTCGCTGCTGCCCGGCATCCTGAAAACGGCGGGGCTCGGCTACGACGGCAAGGGCCAGGTGCGCGTCGCAACCACCGCCGAGCTTGCGGCTGGGTGGCGCGAACTCGGAGAAGTGCGCTGCGTGCTTGAGCGGCGCCTGGAACTCGACTACGAGCTGAGCGTCGTGCTGGCGCGCGGCCACGACGGCGAGCTGGTCCACCTGCCGCTCCAGGAAAACGTGCATGCCAACGGGATACTCGCGGTGACGACGGTGCCGGCACCGAGCGCCGACGCGCAGGTCAGCGTGGCGGCGTTCGCGGCGGCCGAACGGATCGCCAGCAGCTTGGAGTACGTCGGCGTGCTGTGCGTGGAGTTTTTCGTCCTCGCAGATGGCAGCGTCGTCGCGAACGAGATGGCGCCGCGCCCACACAACTCCGGCCACCATTCAATCGACTCATGCGACCGTTCGCAGTTCGAACTCCAGGTGCGTGCGCTCGCCGGGTTGCCGCTCGGCTCGCCGCAGCAGCTGCGCCCGGCGGTGATGCTCAACCTGCTCGGCGATCTGTGGTTCGACGACAACGGCACGCCCCGCGAACCAGACTGGCCGACGGTCCTTGCCCTGCCCGGGACGCACCTGCATCTCTACGGCAAAGCCGAGGCGCGCCGGGGCCGCAAAATGGGGCACCTGACGATCACCGCCGCAACGGCCGACGCCGCCCACGCCGTCGCCGGCCAAGCCGCCAGCGGACTCGGCCTTTCGCTGGCGTAGCGCGTCAGCCGAAACGCTGCGGGTGACGCGGACGACTCGACGCGGACGCCGCGCCGCCATCAGCCCAGATTCGCTTTGCGTGGGTATTTCGTGTTCGGGTCGGTCGCGATATTCACGAGCGCCGGACCCCGCTGCGCGAGCGCGCGTTCGAGCGCTGGGCGAATCGCCTCCGGGTCCTTGACGAACTCGCCGTGACCGCCGAGCGCCTCGACGAGCTGGTCGTAGCGCGTTTCCGGGACGAGATCGGCGGCGACCGCGTAGCCGTAGAGGAACTCCATCGGGTGCTTTTCCAGCGCCCAAATGCCGTTGTTGCCCATCACGCCGACGACATGCACCCCATGACGCGCAAGCGTGTCGTACTCGATCGCGCTGAAGCCGAACGCGCCGTCGCCGTAGAGCACGACCACCTCTTTGTCGGGGTGCGCGAGCTTGGCCGCCAGCGCGTAGCCGGGGCCAGCGCCCAGGCAGCCGAACGGCCCTGGATCAAGCCACGTTCCCGGCTCGTAGCGTTCGATGACCTGCCCGGCGTAGGAGGCGAAGTCGCCGCCATCGCAGATCACGATCGCGTCGCGGCCCAGCAGCGCCAGGAGTTCGCCGTAGATCCGCAGCGGATGGATCGGCGACTGGCGACTCGCCAATTCGTGCTGCTGCGCCGCCTTGGCCTGCATTTCGGCTTCGCGCAGCTCGGCGAGCCGCTCCGCCGAACTGCCGGACGCTCCGCTCACACCCGACGCGAGCGCCGCCAGTGCCGCCCCGACATCGCCGACCAGCGCCACATCGGCCTGGCGCGGCGGCTGCGCATCGAACGGCGCGCGCTGCAAGGTGACGATCGCCGTCTCCTCCCCGAACGCCCCACCGAAGCCGAGCCGGAAATCGAGCGGAACGCCGACAACCAGCGCCACATCGGACTCTTTGAGTGCCCGCGAACGCACGCGCGAGAACGCCAGTTCGTGGTCGGCAGGCATACAACCACGCGCCTGGCCGTTGGTAAAAACCGGCGCCCCGAGCGCTTCAGCCAAGCGCACGAGCTGCACCTCTCCGCGCGCCCAATACAGATCGGTGCCGGCCATCACGACCGGCCGGCGCGCCCCGCGCAATAGCTCGATGGCACGTTCAAGCTCGTCGCCATCGACCGGCGCTTGCGCCGCGACTGGCTGCGGTGCGCGGTCGAGCGGCTCGGCGGTCATGAACACGTGGTCGAGCGAGAAATCGACGAACGCCGGGCCGCCTGGAACGCCGAGCGCCGCCTGCCACGCCGCGTCGATACTCGGCTGAATGTCTTCGGGACCGGTCACGGTGTGCGCGAAGCGGGTCAGCGGCGCCACGAACGGAAGGTGGTCGATTTCTTGCAAGGAACCCTGGCCCCAGCGGAAATCAGGGGCACGTCCACCGAGCACAATCATCGGGCTGCGGTTGGCCAATGCCGAGCCCATTGCACTGAGGCCGTTGGTCACGCCCGGGCCGGCAGTCAGCGCCGCGATGCCCGGCGTGCGGGTGACCTTCGCCCAGCCTTCAGCGGCAAACGCGGCGGTTTGCTCGTGGCGAACGTCGATCAGCTGCAAGCCTTCGTGCTGCACACCATCGTAGATCGAGAAGAGATGCCCGCCGGAGAGCGTGAAGATCGTCGTCGCGCCGTGGGCGCGCAGGCGACTGGCGACCAACTGGCCGCCGTGCTGGGTGTTCGACATGGGGCAGAACCTTCTCGAGAACGGGAATCTGTAGCCACTTATGGGGACAACAGACGGACGTTTGACCTGGAAATTTGCGTTCGTCTCACCAAACGTCGTGTCACTGTGAGCTTCGCACGTTATGGTGGGGGTCAAGTTCGTGGGGCTCCGGCCAATCGGACGCCCCCGTTCATCGCCATCTGCTCTTGGGGAGGAGCCTACGGTGACCACGATTCGCAGCAAACGCCATCCGTACAATCAGTGGAGTCCAGACGCCCGCGCGCTTGATCGCGTCGGCGACAAATGGACGCTGTTGATCATCCGCGACCTCGCCGATGGCCCACGGCGCTTCGTCGACTTGCAGCGCACGCTGCCGGGGATCTCAACCGAGCAGTTGCGCTCCCGGTTGAATCGGATGGTCGACGATGCGCTCCTCACCCGCTCGCGCTACCGCGAAGTACCGCCGCGCGTCGACTACGAACTGACCGACGAGGCCCGTGCCCTGCTGCCCGCGATCGCAGCGATCGCGCGCTGGGGCTACCAGCATGCCTGGAGCGACGCGCTGGCCGGGGAACATGTTGACATCGGCGCGATCCTGCGCGCGACCGTCGGCGGCATCGAGACCGACCGCGAAGGCGAAGTCGACTGCGTGATTCTCGACGACGGCGACGCCGAGGGCGAAGGCGAGACGCGGTGGCGCATCGCGCTTGGCGACGGCGGAGCGCGACTGGTCCGCGAGATCGATGGCGAAGCGGCCGGCGCGATCATCGGCGACGAAGCTGCCTGGCGTAGCGCGCTCGGCCCGAACGGCAACCGCGACGTCCTTCAGCTAGCCGGCGACCAGGAGCTCGGCCGCGAGATTCTTGCGCAGGTTGCGATCGGCGGCCCTGCCGCCGTCCGCGCCGCACGCTGACGCTTCACCCCACGCGCGCCGGCCCGATCCGTAGGCCGGCGTGCGCAACTTTTCGGCCTCCGCTGGGTTGAAGGACGAGATGCGCCGCCGGCCGGTCTTACCCGGCTGCGTCGCCCCCAATCCCATGAGTTCGCACGACACCACCGTCGCCCCAGGCCACCCGCGGGCCCCCCGCGCGTCGACCGCGCTGCTCAAGCTGCAAGCCGACGAGCGGCTCGTCGCGCATGTCCGTCATGGCAACGAAGCGGCGTTCGAGGTGCTCGTCTCCCGGTACCGCGCGCGCCTGCTGGCGTTCTGCCGCCACATGCTCGGCACGAACGCCGGGCGCGACGCCGAAGATGTCCTGCAAGAGGTCTTCACCTCCGCGTACCGCGCGATGCTCGGCGACACGCGCCCGATCAATGTGCGTCCGTGGATGTACCGCATCGCGCGCAACCGCTGCCTGAACCATCTGCGCCGCGACCCGATGGTCAGCGTCGAAGGTATGGAGCTGACGGTCGTCGACGAGCGGCACGGAACCGCCGAAACGGTCCACCAACGCGCCGAAGTGCGGCAGTTGCTCTCCGACATCCAAGCGCTCCCGGAATCGCAGCGCACCGCGATCCTGCTCCGCGAAATCGACGATCTGTCGTACGAACAGATCGCGATGGCGATGGATACGACGGTCGCGGCGGTCAAGTCGCTGCTCGTACGGGCCCGGGTCGGCCTCGCAGAAGCTGCCGAGGCGCGGCGACTGTCATGCGACGAGGTGCGCTACGAACTCGGCCAGCACGCCGAAGGGCTGATCGCCAAGCTCTCGCCGCCGTCGCGGCGCCACATCAAGGAATGCAAGAGCTGCGCAGCCTTCCAGCAGGACCTCAAAGACACCAACCGCACGCTCGCGGCACTGGCGCCCGCTGCCGGGCTGCTCCTCCTGCTCAAGGGCGTCCTTGGACCGCTCAGCGGCGCAAGCCAAGCGGGGACCGGCGCTGCGGCCGGCGGCGCGGCAGCTGGTGGTGTGGCGGCCGGCGGCGCACTCAGCGCCGGCACCGGCACAATCACGTCGATCGGCGGCATGATCTCGGCGAAGGCAGCGGCCGGCCTCGCGGCTGCCGTCGCCGTTACCGGAGCGGCGGTCGAGGTGCGACATGTCGCCTCCCCCACGCGCTCGCAAAGCCCGGCCGTGGCCACGGTCGGCACTACCACGCAGCAGCGCTCGGCCCGCTTCCCAAACGATGGCGGTGCGCTCCTGCCTCCCGCAACCACCGCAGCCTCCACAGCGCACGACGCGGCGTCCGCAACCCACGAGCAGACCGACGCGACGACGCCGACGACACCCGGCACGACGCCAACCACGCCGGTCGCCAGCTCAACGCCGGGAACAATCCCGGTCTCCGCTGCGGCGGCTACCTCGCCGACGATCGACGAGCGCGAAGACACCGTCAGCTTGCCGGCGATCGACGATCGCACCGACACCGCGACCGTCCACCCACCGGTACGGCTGCCGATCCCGATGCCGAGCGCGCCGACCGCGACGCCCGAGCCGGCCATCACGCCGACGCCAACCGCGACACCAGAGCCGGCCATCACGCCGACGCCGACCGCAACGCCAGAGCCGGCCATCACGCCGACGCCAACAGCGACACCAGAGCCGCCCGACGTATCGGACACAACGCCCGAGCTCTAACGCATGTTCGGCCGGCGCGGCGATGGTGAGGGCCGGGTGTGGGTCGATGCTCGACGTCACTCTCGGCGGGCACGCACTGCGCCCGCACACCGCCGCAGCATCGCTAGACAGGATGGAGCTGGCCCGGTTGGTCCGGGTGCTCGGTGAAGGTGGTCGGCGACGCCGCGCATATTGCGTGGGTTGCCGGGCGGTGGCCCGGCCGAGCCACATACGGAGGTCGCCGACCGTGTCGGAGTCTATGGGTGTTGTTGTCGGTTTGGATGTGCATAAGTCCTCGATCAGGCTTGCGGCGTTGCGCGCGGGCGAGGTCGTTGACGAGCGCACGCTTGAGCACGATCATGAGCAGGTCGTTGGGGTGTTGTTGCAGTGGTCAGGCGTTCGGGTTTGTCAGGAGGCGGGGCCGACGGGGTTTGGGCTTCATCGGGCGTTGGTCGCGGCCGGTGTTGAGAGCGTGATCGTGGCGCCGGGTTTGGTGCCGTCTCGGCCGGGTGACCGCGTCAAGACCGATCGGCGCGATGCGCTGCGGTTGGCGGGGCTGCACGCCGCTGGGCTGCTCACGGCGGTGTTCGTGCCCTCACTTGAGCATGAGTCGCTGCGTGATCTCGTGCGCGCCCGCGAGGACGCGCGTCTTGACCGGATGCGTGCTCGTCACCGCTTGGGGAAGTTCATGCTGCGGCACGACCGGCGGATGCCGACGACGTGCTGGGGTCCCACCCGTCGGGCGTGGTCGGGCCGTCAGGCGTTTGAACGCGTTGGCGAGCAGGCCGCGTTTGACGACTACCTCCAGGCCGTCGATCTGATCGACAGCCGCATCTCAAGACTGGAACAGGCACTCGGCGAGCTGGCCGCTGGCGGAGAGCATGCTGCGGTGATCGGCCGGCTGCGATGCGTGCGCGGGATCGACACGCTCACCGCGGTCGGTTTGGTTGCTGAGGCCGGCGACTTTCAGCGGTTCGCGACGGCCGAGCAGTTCATGAGCTTCTGCGGCCTGGTCCCGTCCGAGCACTCCTGCGGACAATCTCGACGGCAAGGCGCGATCACCAAGACCGGCTCAGCGCACGCCCGCAGACTGCTCGTGGAGGCCGCGTGGAACAGCCGCCGACGCCCGACCGTCAGCTACGAGCTGAGCCGCCGGCAAGCCGGCCAAGACGCTGCCACGATCGAGCGCGCGTGGCGTTGCCAGCAGCGCCTGCATCGCCGCTGGCAGAAGATGGCCGGGCGCGGCAAAC
This sequence comes from Patulibacter sp., assembly GCA_047604965.1. GTDB lineage: Bacteria > Actinomycetota > Thermoleophilia > Solirubrobacterales > Solirubrobacteraceae > JAGIBJ01. The sequence goes on from JASGGQ010000087.1 coordinate 11,654, forward strand.
CACAACCCAAGATCGCGGCCGCATGCGCCCGCGAGCTCGCCGGATTCGTCTGGGCGATAGCGACCCAACAGCCCTTGCGCACCTGACCTGCGCCAACCAAACCCGAACGTTTCGGGCGCGTGGTGGCGGGCGGCCCTCCCAGAAGGAGAACCCTCGACACACCTATGCGGCACCCCACCAGGTGACCCGCGACGCTAGCCCGGATGTTGCGTTAGAAGCCGAAGCCCCGGTTTGTGGGGCTTCGGCTTCT
>JASGGQ010000088.1:0-11722 GCA_047604965.1 Patulibacter sp.
CGCGCGGCGGGCGGCGCGGGCGCGGCGGCCCGTTCGGGTTTATGTTGGTTGGTTCTCTTGGCTTTCTGCAGCGGTTGCGTAGCGTTGGGCGGCCTTCTATCCCCTGAGGAGCTGTCCGCATGGCGTCCACTGCACCCCGCTTCGGCATTTGGGCGATCGTCCACGGTGGTTGGGCGACCAACCGCCACCCGGACGATCCCTTCGACCCGTCATTCGCCCGCAACAAGCGCGTGCTTCAGCTCGCCGAGGAGCTTGACTACGACGCAACGCTCGTCGCGCAACACACGATCAACCCGCTCGGCGACCGCGACCAACTCGAAGCGTGGACGGCGTCCGCCGCGCTCGCGGCCGTCACCTCGAAGATCGAGATCATCACTGCGATCAAGCCGTACCTCTACCACCCGGTGGTCTTCGCCAAACAGGCGCTGCAAGTCGACGAGATCAGCGCTGGGCGGTCGGCCATCAACGTCGTCAACGCATGGTTCAAACCCGAACTCGAGCGCGCCGGCATCGGCTTCCCGGAGCACGACGAACGCTACGCCTACGGCGAAGAATGGCTGACGATCGTGCGCCGCCTGATCAGCGGCGAGGAGGTCACGTTCCACGGCAAGTGGTTCAACATCGATGGCTACCGACTACGGCCGGCCAGCAAGTTCCGGGAACGCCCAACGATCTACGTCGGCGGCGAATCAGACCCGGCGAAGGAGCTCGTCGCACGCCAAGCAGATGTGTGGTTCATCAACGGCCAACCGCCGCACGAGATCGACCGGTTGATCGGCGACGTTCAGGCGCGGCCGCGCCCCACCGGTGAGCCGCCGGTGCGGTTCGGGCTCTCGGCGTACGTGATCGCGCGCGAAACCGAAGCGGAAGCCAAGGCCGTCGAACAGGAGTTCTGGGGCTACGCCGAACTGGACGCCGCCGATAACGCGCATGTGTTCGCGAACGCCGACGAGAAGGCCGTGATGTTCAAGACGTTCGCGAAATATCCGGCGATCGGCACCAACGGTGGGACGGCCGCCGGACTCGTCGGCTCCTACGACCAGGTTGCCGAACGGATCGCGGCATTCCACGCGCAGGGCATCGAGCTGTTCATGCTTCAGTTTCAGCCGCTGGAAGCCGAGATGCGGCGGTTCGCCGAGCACGTCGCACCGCGCGCCCGCGCACTCGCCGCCACCCCGGCCACCGCATAGCAGGGACGGGGCCGAGCGTCGAGACGGGGCCGAGCGTCGAGACGGGGCCGAGCGTCGGGACGGGGCCGAGCGTCGGGACGGGGCCGAGCGTCGGGACGGGGCCGAGCGTCGAGATTTGGCCCCTATAGGGGCGTAATTTCGACGCTCGGCCGCAGGCGGGCGCGGGCCGCAGGCGGGCGCGGGCCGCAGGCGGCTCGGGGCGCTAGCTGGCGGCTGGAACGGGGAGGCGCAGGAGCCGCCGGGCGTTGCCGGCGGCCACCAACCCCCGGCCGTGGGCATCGAGCGGGAGTTGGTCGAGCAACGCGCCGACGCGGGCGCGACCGGCGTCGCGGTCGATGATCGGCCAGTCGCTGCCGACAAGCACGCGCTCAGCCCCGAGCGCGTCGAGCGCGAACCGCGCGGCGGCGGGGTCGAAACCCATCGTGTCGATATGCAGCCGAGCCCGCGACGCCGCCGCATGCTCCGGGAGGAACGGCGCGAGCAGCAGGGCCGCGCCGCCGATGCCAGCGAGCACGAGATTCAACGCTGGAAGTTCATCGAGCAGCCCCGCGTCGAGGATCGCAAGCGTGCTCAACGCCGACTCCGCGCCGCGCGCCAGCAGCACGCCCGCGTGACGCTGATCGGCGTAGCGCGGCGGCAACACCGGCGGGTTGACCGGATGCGCGAACACTGCCACCCCGGCCTGCGCGGCGTACTCCAGCACCGGCCGCGCCTGCGGGGCGGAGAGCAGCAGCTCGCCCTGCGCGGCATCAACGACGATGCCGGCCAGCCCAAGCTGTTCAACGGCGCGGCGCGCCTCTTCTGCGGCCGCATCACCAGCGAACGCATCGACCGTCGCGAGCGCCACCACGCGCGGCCCGTGGTCAGCGACCGCCAGCGCCAGCGCATCGTTGACGCGCGCGGCAAGCTGCGCCGCCGGCACGGTCGCAACCGGCGCGATCGACGACCACACCGCGTTGACCACCTTGATGTCGGTTCCCGCTTGTCCGGCGAGTTCGAGCTGCCGGTCAAGGTCACGCATCAGCGGCCATGCGCCGGCAACCGCTGGCGGCAATCCGGCGGGCTGCACGGATGCCAGCTCGGGAGGAAACCAGTGGCCGTGGAAATCAATGACCTCTTCGGGTGCGCTCATGCCCCGCAGCACACCACGCACGCGCAAAAGTGGATTACTTCAGTCGTCAATACGGCCCAAGCGGGCAGTCGCAACGGCCGCGCCCCCCACTGACTGCGGAGAACGACCATGGCAACCACCGCACCCACCGCTCCACGTTTCGGCGTTTGGGCCAACGTGTACGGCACCTGGGCGTCGCTTCAGCATCCCGACGACCCGCTGAACGCCTCCTGGGAACGCAACCGCGACCAAATCCAGCTTGCGGAGCAGCTTGGGTTCGACGCGACGCTCGTCGCCCAGCACGAAGTCAATCCGTTCGGCCACCACTACGACCAACTCGAAGCGTGGACAGCCTCAGCGGCGCTCGCGGCCGTCACCGAGAAGATCGAGATCATCACTGCGATCAAGCCGCTGCTGTACCACCCCGTCGTGCTCGCCAAGCAGGCGCTCCAGATCGAGGAGATCAGCCAGGGCCGGTTCGCGATCAATGTCGTCAACGCCTGGTACAAGCCGGAGATCGAACCGGCCGGCATCGCGTTTCCCGACCACGATGAGCGGTACGTGTACGGCCAGGAGTGGCTGCATGTCGTCAGCGGATTGATCAACGGCCACGAGGTCACCTTCAAGGGCAGGTACTTCGAGGTCAGCGGCTACCAGCTCAAGCCCGCAAGCAAGTCCCGCGATCGGCCGCAGATCTATGTTGGCGGCGAGTCGGACCCGGCGAAAGATCTGGTCGCGAACTCGGCCGACGTGTGGTTCATCAACGGCCAGCCGCACCACGAGATCGACCGGCTCATTGGCGACGTGCAGGGCCGGGCGCGTCCCGCCGGTGCGTCGCCGGTGCGGTTTGGGCTCGCCGCGTTCGTGATCGCACGCGAAACCGACGAGGAGGCCGAGGCAGCCCTGGCGTACGCCTGGGAACTGGCGGCGCGGGACCAACCGGCGCTCGCGCATGTGTATGGCAACGCCGACCCGAAGGCCGTGATGTTCCAGACCTTCGAGAAGTACCCGCATATCGGCACGAACGGCGGCACGGCGGCGGGGCTGGTCGGCTCCTATGACCGGGTCGCGGAGCGCATCAAGGCGTTCCACGCGCAGGGCATCGAACTCTTCATGCTCCAGTTCCAGCCGTTCGAAGCGGAGATGGAACGCTTCGCCCGCGAGACCATCCCGCGCGTGCGCAACGTCGTGCCAACGACGGCATAGCGCCCAGCCAGCGAGCCCGGCCGGGGCAGGTGGCCGGCTGCCCCTTGTGGGGCATCCCCCAGAAGGGTGCTCCTCCATCGCAAACTGGATTATTTCGGTCGTCTTTGGCATGTATGTGGGCGTCGGCTCGTGCAATCCCCGAGCCATCCCACCCAAGCCCTGCGCGCAAGGTTTTTATGTCTACGCACCAACCGCACGACGCCCCCACCCCCGCCCGCTCGATCGACGAGGCGATGGAGCAACTCGACACCCACGGCGTCCACCGGCGCCAATTCGTCAAGCTGCTCGCCGGATCGATCGTCGCCGGCGGCACCGCCTCCTGGCTCGCAGCATGCGGCGGCCAGCCCGAAGCCAAAGCCGGCAGCGGCGGCGCGGGTGCGGCCACCGACGGCCAACTCGCGCTGCTCTCCTGGTCGGTCAACTCCGACTACGGACGCCAATGGGCCGACGGCTTCACCGGTGCCGCCAACCAGCTCGGCCTCAAGAGCGTCATCCTCGACGGCCAAAACGACGCGACCGTCCAGCTCAACCAGTTCAACCAGCTCCTCACGCAGAAAACGCGCGGCATCCTGATCGGCGCCAACGACCCCGGCGCCACCCCGACGTTCGCCCGCCAATCGGCGCAGAACGGGATCTACCTCAACACCGCGTGGGGTACCAAGCCCTGGTACACGCCGTGGGACGAACCGACCGGCCACTACAACCGCTACCTGATCGGCAACGAGTTCGAAGCGGTCGCTGCGACCGTCGATCTCCTCGCCAAAGAGATCGGCGAAGAGGGCACGGTACTGCGCGTTGGCGGCAACACCGGCGACTCGACCGAGTTGCTGCGCAAAGCCGGGGCAGAATGGGCGCTCAAGAAGTACCCGAAGATCAAATACCCGGGCACGCAACACACCGACTGGTCGCCCGACCAAGGCCAAAAGGCAACGGTCGCACTGCTCTCACGGTACCCCGACGCGAAAGCGATCATCGCCGTCAACGACGACTCCGCGATCGGCGTGATCGCCGGCATCAAGCAGGCCGGCAAGGTGCCTGGCAAGGACGTGTTGGTCCTCGGTACCAACGGCTCGGTCCAAGGCATCAAGAACGTCCGCGACGGGATCCAGTTCGCGACCACCGGCAACGTGCCGTCATACCCGTCATACATCTCGGTCGTCGACTTCTACGACCGCCTCAACGGCTGGAAGCCCGAAGTGCCCGAGCAGCTCTTCACCTGGGACGCAGTCATCATCACGAAGGAGAACGTCAAGCAGTACATCGCGCGCTACATCGACCTGCCGGAATCCCAGCAGTTCTCCGCCGAGTTGCTGAGCCGCACCAAGCACCCGGACGACTTCGACCTGCAATTCCTGGCGCGGCCGATCAAAGATCTCGACAAGCTCTGGGTCGATATCCCCAAGCCGAAGGGCTGGAAGGCGCCGGAGGCGTACACGAAAGCCGTTGCCGACGGCTCGTATGACCGCATCGCAAAGCTCTACAAGGAGCATTACAAGACACCGGTGCTCGACCCCTCGCCCTACAAGAAGGCGTAGGAAAACCCGATGAGCACTCCTTCCACAGCCCCCGGCCACACAGCGCAACCGGGGACCGGCTTCGCCCCGCGCCTGATCGCGACGAACATCGTCAAGCAGTTCGGCAGCCACCGGGCGCTCGACGAGGTCAACCTCACGGTCGGCGACGGTGAGGTCGTCGGACTGATCGGCGAGAACGGCGCCGGCAAGTCGACCCTGCTGAACATCATCTCCGGGGTCTTCACGGCCGACGACGGCCACCTGCAACTCGATGGCCAGACGATCGCGCCGCGCTCCTACCAGGAAGCGAATCGTCACGGGATCTTCCGGGTCTTTCAAGAGCCGGCGTTGATCGACGCACTACCGGTCTACGAAAACGTGTTCTTTGGTTGGGAGCGACTCTTTCGCACGCGCCGTGGCACACTCGACCGCGCCGCACTGCGCCGCGCCAGCCAGGAAGCGCTCGGCGAAGCCGGCGTCGGCGAGATCGACGTGCGCATCCCCGTCGGCGATCTGCGACCGGCCGCTCGCCAGAGCCTCGACATCGCCCGGGTGACGGCACTGTCGCGGCGCCTGGAGGTCGAGCGGCCGGTCGTCCTCTTCGACGAACCGACGACCGCCCTCGACCAAGACCACGAAGAGAACTTCCTGCGGCTGCTGGAGCGCCTGCGGGGCGTCGCCTCGGTCGTGTTCGTCTCCCACCGGCTGCCGGAGATCATCCGCACCACCGACCGGATCGCCGTACTCAAAGACGGCGAGAACGCGGGGGAACGACTCACGCAGGGCGTCGACGAAGGCGAACTGCATCGCCTGATGGTCGGCCGCGTGCGATCCGAGAACTACTACCGCGAACGCGAACAGCTCCACATCGCCGCCGATGCGACGCCGCGCCTTGAAGTGCGTGCGCTGAGCGGCGCCGGTGTGCTGCGCGGCGCTTCGCTGGAGGTCGCGCCCGGCGAGATCCTCGGGATCGCGGGCACCGAAGGCTCCGGCAAGCGCGTTCTCGGCGAAGTGATCGCCGGGATCGTGCCGGCCAGCAACGGCGAGGTGTTCGTCGACGGCCAAGCGCCGCAGGACGGCATCGCCGGCCACGTCGCCAGCGGCATCGCCTACGTGCCACCGGACCGCCAGCGCAACGGCCTGATTTCCGGCGCGTCGATCGTCGAGAACGTCCAACTGGCGTCGCTCGGTGACCGCTTCTCGACCGGCACCGGCCGCTGGAAGCGCGCGGAGGCACGAGCAGCCGCGCAGCGGTACGTCGACGAGCTGGGGGTCGTGGCGCGTGGGATCGACGCCCCGATCTCCTCGCTCTCAGGCGGCAACGCGCAGAAGGTGCTGCTCGCCAAATGGTTGGTGCGCGAACCGACGGTGCTCGTGCTCGACGCTCCAACACAGGGCGTCGACACCGGTGCGCGCGAAGGGATCTACGACCTGATCCGCGCGATCGCCGCGAGCGGCGCCGCCGTCGTACTGATCAGCGACGACCTCCCCGAACTGATCGGCCTATCGAATCGGATCGCGGTCATCACCGACGGCGAACTGACGCGCACCGTCGATGCCCCGCCGGACCACAAACCCGATGAACACGAACTGGTGGCTTGGATGATCCCCGGCCACGCAACCCTGACGACCGCCGCGTAGAGACCACCATGAGTACACCTGCCATCACCGAAGAACAGCTTGAACGAAGCGGACCCGGCGGCGCGCTGCGTGCGCTCGCGCAACGGGTCGGCCCCGAACGTTTGCGCGCGAGTCTCCCACTCGCCACCCTCTTGGTGCTGATTCTTTACTTCAGCGCGACCGCCGATGCGTTCCTCTCAACGCAGAACTTCACGCTGATTACCGGTCAGGCGGCGGTCGTGCTGCTCGGCGCCCTCGGTGCGACACTCGTGATCGTCGCCGGCAGCGCCGACTTCTCGATCGGGTCGATCGCGTTGCTCACCGGCGCGCTGGTCGCACGCTTCTCGAACGAGGTCAGTTCCAACCTCTTCGTCGTGATCGCCTTCACGGTCGCGATCGGAGCACTGCTCGGCCTGATCAACGGGATCGTGTTCGCGTATGGCCGCGTGCCGTCGTTCATCACGACGCTCGGCACCCTGTCGCTGTTTGCCGGAATTGGCCTGGCGATTCTCGGCGGGCAAGCGATCGGCGTCGACAACCTCGCCTTTCAGGATCTCGCGACCGGCCAGCTGATCCCCAACGTGCAGAACGCTGCGGTGTTCGCCTTGGTCGCGTTCGCGATCGTGTGGTTCATTGCGCGGCGTACGCGCTTTGGGCTGTACATCTACGCGCTCGGCGGCAACGAGCGGGTGGTGGAGCTGGCCGGCGTGAAGGTCAAGCGGATCAAAGTGCTGGTGCTCGTGCTCTCGGGCATCACGGCCGCGCTCGCGGGACTGCTCTTTGCCTCGCAGCTCGGTTCGGCCGGTACGACGATCGGCGCGTCCACGCTACTGAACGCCTTCGCGGCGATCGTGATTGGCGGCACGGCGCTGTCTGGCGGCGCTGGTGGCGTCGAACGGACACTCATCGGCGTGCTGATCCTGACCGTCCTCGCGAACGGCCTCAACCAGCTCGGCGCGCAGGACTACACGCAGACGATCATCAAAGGCGCGGTGATTATCGTCGCCGCCGTGTTCACGATGGCGTCGCTGCGCAAAGAGCCTGGGGCGGTCGTCAAATGACCGCGCTGCGCCGGCTGGGCCGCACCGGTGTGCGGGTGAGCCCGTTGACGTTGGGGACGATGAACCTTGGTGCGTGGGGCAACCCCGATCATGCCGAGGGCGTGCAGATCATTCACGCGGCGCTCGATGCGGGCATCAACGTGATCGACACGGCCGACGTGTACGCCCAGGGGGAATCGGAGGAGATCGTCGGCAAGGCGTTGCAGTCCCCGCCAACCCGCCGCGACAACGTGATTCTCGCGACCAAGTTCCATGCGCCGATCGGCGACGAACCGAACCATCAGGGCAACTCGCGGCGCTGGATCACCCAGGCCGTCGAAGACAGCCTGCGGCGCCTGCGGACCGACTACATCGACCTGTACCAAGTCCACCGTCCCGAACCGGGCACCGATCTCGACGAGACGATCGGCGCGCTCTCGGACCTCGTGCGCGCCGGCAAAATCCGGTACTTCGGAACGTCAACGTTCTCCGGTGCGGAACTGGTCGAGTCGCAGTGGGTTGCCGAGCGGCGCGGCTACGTGCGGCCCGTCACCGAACAGCCACCCTACTCGCTGCTCGTCCGCGGAATCGAACGGGAGGTGCTGCCGGTCGCCGAGCGGTACGGGATCGGCGTGATCCCGTGGAGTCCACTCGCCGGCGGCTGGCTCTCCGGCCGGTTCGACGCCGCCGGCCGGCCGGTCGTCGCGGAACTCCGCAAGGAGCGCGCGCCCGGCCGGTTCGATCCCGCGCACGCCGCGAACGAAGCGAAGGTGCGGGCGGCGCAGGCGTTCGGCGAACTCGCCCGCGACGCCGGCATCCCGCTGCCGCACCTCGCGCTCGCGTTCGTGCTCGAACACCCGGCGATCAGCTCGGCGATCATCGGCCCGCGCACGCTCGAACAGCTCGGCTCCCAGCTCGACACCGCCGACCTGCGGCTCAGCCAGGACATCCTCGATCGCATCGACGAGATCGTGCCGCCCGGCACCAACGTCAACGCACTCGACGCCGGCTACCTGCCACCAGCGCTCGCCGAACCAGCACAACGTCGGCGCTCCCACGGCAACCGCAGCGCCGGCACCGCCGACCGGTTCGCCACCGTCGCGGCAAACGACTGAGCAACCGCTCGTTGGCAACACGCACGCGGGCCACGGGCCAGCCAGCCTCCACAGCGGGGCCGGCCGGCCCTCGGGGCGCCGCCGCGTTCTGCGAGCAGGAACGGGCGTCTTACGCGACCGCCGCGTCAACGCCGGGGCGTACGCCCTCTTCCGCGATCAACGCACGCAACGTCGCGCCGGGCGCGTACTGCTCGCGCACCCGACCGCGGCGCTGAAGCTCGGGGACCACCAGCTCAACGAAGTCCGCCAGGGCGCCCGGGAGCGTCACCGGCGACAGCATGAAGCCATCGCCACCGGCCTCGTCAAAGGTCGCCTCCAGCCAGTCGGCGACCTGCACTGCGGTACCGGCAACCTGCGGCGACAGTACGGTGCGACCGTAGAACGCACCAAGTTCACCGATCGTGACATCGTCGCGGCCGGCGTAGGTGGTCGCGAGACTCTGCGTACCAGGCGCGTCGGTGATCGCGTTGACCGGCGTGCCCGGCGGGTACGTGCTGAGGTCGACGCCCATATGGCCGGCGAGCAGCGCCAGCCCCGCCTCAGGCGGCACCAGCGCGTTGTGCTGCTCAAGCTGCTCGCGCGCGATCGCCTCGGTCTCCCCAACGAACGGCTGGATCGAGTGGAACACGCGAATCGAATCGGGGTCGCGGCCGGCCGCCTCGGCGCGGGCACGCAGATCGTCGCGGTACGCCTTCATCCCGGCAACGGTTGGCTGGATGCTGAAGATCCCCTCCGCGAAGCGGGCCGCCGACGCACGGCCGCGCGGCGACGAGCCGGCCTGCACCAGGAACGGCCCGTTCTGCGGGGAACGATGCACGTTCAGCGGCCCCTTGGAACGGTAGTACCGGCCAACATGGTTGATCGCGTGGACCTTCGCGGGGTCGGCGAACACGTCGCCCTCCACGTCGCGAACGACCGCGTACTCATCCCACGACGCCCACAGCGCACGGCACACTTCGACGTACTCGTCGGCCATGTCGTAGCGCGTGTCATGCGGGATCGCCCCATCCAACCCGAGGTTGGCGGCCGTTTGGTTGGTGGCGGTCGTCACCACGTTCCAGCCGGCCCGGCCGCCGGTGAGATGGTCGAGCGTGGCGAACTGGCGGGCGGTGATGTACGGCTGGACGCCCATGATCGACTGCGTTGCGATCACCCCGACATGCTCGGTGACGGCACCAAGAGCAGTCATCAGCGTCGTCGCATCGAAGCACGGCACCTGAAGCGCGTGGCGGATCGCCGCCTCCGGCGAGCCGCCGAAGGCGTCGTAGATGCCGTTCGCGTCAGCCGAAAACACGAAGTCGAACCGGCCCTGCTCGGCGAGGCGAGCCGTTTCGCGGTAGAGCGCGAGACGGTCCCACGCCAGCGAACCGGGCGCGTTGCGGGCCAGCTTCCAGGTGGCGACGCTGTGATGCGAGGCCGGCGGCATGGCGTAGAGGCCGAGGCGGATGCGGCTCATTGGTGGGGGTCCGATCGGGTGGAGTTCGTGGACGACCCGCCCGACATTGCCAAAACTTGACCTATCTAGTCCAGTTTCCGTACCCACCCTGACCTTGCGGCGTACGACGAGATCGCCGCACGCAAGGCACACCGCGGGCACGGAGCGCCCCCTGACCTTCGGAGCCGTCGCGATGACCACCCAACAGGATCTGCCCACCACCACCGAGTTCGCGCCCGCCGACGGCCCCGTCCGCCCCGGCTCTCCCGAACTCGCCCAGCTCCTGGCAGCGATCGGCGACGGCGCCTTCGAGCGTGAACGCGACGAAGTCGCGCCGCACAACGCCGTTGACCTCGTTCGCCAAGCGCGGCTCGGTGCGCTGCGCGTCCCCACGGAGCTCGGTGGCGCGGGCGCCACCGCACGCGAAGCATTCGAGACCTTCATCGCACTCGGCCGCGTCGACCCGAACGTCGCGCACATCCTGCGCGCGCACTACTGGTTCGTCGAGGCACGCCGGGCGTCCCCCGACCTCGCCGAACGCGAACACTGGCTGACCGAGGCGGCGCGCGGCTCGATCTTCGGCAACGCCTCGACCGAACTGGGCACGGAGAACACCGGCGCCTACCAGCCAACCGAGTTCCAAACGGTGCTCTCGCCGGACCCCGAACGCGACGGCGAGTTCCGCCTCAACGGCACGAAGTACTACTCCACCGGCAGCCTCTACTCCGACTGGGTGGCGGTGATCGCGTCAACACCGCAGAGCGGCATCGCGACGGCGATCGTGCCGGCCAACCGCGACGGCGTGCAACTGCTCGACGACTGGGATGGGATCGGCCAGCGGCTCACCGGCACCGGCACGTCGCACTTCCGCGATGTCGTCGTCCACCCCCACGAACGGGTCGACGACTCGGCGCGCGCCGAGCTGCCGAGCTACGCCGCGCCGTGGCTCCAGCTGTACCTCACGGCCATCATCGCCGGAATCCTGGAGTCGGCGGCCAGCGATGCGGCCGAGCTGGTGCGCGGCCGCCAGCGCACGTACACGCACGCCTCGGCAGATACGCCGGCCGCTGATCCGCTGATCCAGCATGTCGTCGGGCAGCTCGAAACCAACGCCTTCGCCGCACGCTCGATCGTGCTCGCCGCGGCCGACGCGCTCGATGCGGCCTCCGACTCGGTCGTCGATGGCGCAGCCGACACCGACCTGGTGCGGGAGGCTTCGCTCGCTGCCGCCAAGGCGAAGGTGGCGGTCGACGAACTGGCGCAACGCTCCGGCTGGCTGGTCTTCGAAGCCGGCGGTGCGTCCGCGACGAAGCAGAGCTACAACCTCGACCGCCACTGGCGCAACGCCCGCACGATCACCAGCCACAACCCGAGCCTCTACAAAACCCGTGCGATCGGCGACCTGGCCATCAACGCCACCCCGCTCCCACAAACCTGGTTCATCTAGTTGGGGTGGGGCTGGGGCGCGGCCGCCCCCGCTCGGACGAGCAC
>JASGGQ010000089.1:0-11547 GCA_047604965.1 Patulibacter sp.
CTCCAAGCTGCGCAGGTGTTGCCGATGGGGCCGTTCCTGCTGCTGAACCTGCTTGGCCTCGATACGGCGCTGCACACCGCACAGCATCTGCACGAGGAGTACGACGGCGGGCTCGTCGACCAGAGCGATGCTTCGTTCTACGTCCACCGGGGCATCACCGAATTGGTGGCCGCCGGCAAGGTGGGCGTCAAGAGCGGCGAAGGGGTGTACACCGCCGACGGCGGCAAGAACCTGCCGGGCGACAACGAGCCGGACATCGACGACATCGTCATCCGCACGCAGCTGACGACGCTGCGCGAAGCGTGCCAGCTCGTCGAGGAAGGCATCGCCGGGATCCGCGATATCGACTTCGGCATGATGGGCGGCGCCGGGATGGATCCGCGCCGCGGCCTGATGCCGCCGTTCATGAAGGCCGACCAGCTGGGCCTTGATGTCGTGCTCAAGCAGTTCGAGGAGGCCGCCGCGAAGTACGGCGCACGCTTCAACCCGCCGGTGCTGCTCCAGCGGCTCGTCGCACAGGGCCGCCTGGGCACCAAGTCCGGCCAGGGCTTCTACCCGTACCCGGCGTTCGACGCCGAGCAGCCTGGCGAGACGGTCAAGCTGGAATCCCGCGACGGTGGCATCTCGATCGCATGGCTGGCGAACGGCCTGATGAACTCGCTTTCCCCGGCAGTGATCGCCGACCTGCGCAAGGTGTGGGACACCGTCAGCGGCCGTGGCGATCGCGCGCTGATCATCGCCTCCAGCAATCCGCTGCTGTTCTGCGCGGGCGCCGACATCAAGGCGTTCACGCAGCTCGACGACGCCGCCGGCGCCGAGCTGCTCGACAGTGCGCACGGCCTCTTCCGTGAGTTCGGGCAGAGCGATGTGGCGGTGATCGCGGCCGTCAACGGGCTCGCGTACGGCGGCGGCTGCGAGCTGGCGATGAGTGCCGACGTGCGCATCGCCGCACGCTCGGCGGTGTTCGGCCAGCCGGAGATCAAGCTCGGGATCATTCCCGGCTTCGGCGGCACGCAGCGCCTACCGCGTCTCGTTGGCGCCGGCCGCGCGCTGGAGCTGAACCTCGTCGGCGATCCGCTGCCGTCGGCGCTGGCCGAGGAGTACGGGCTGGTCAACCGCGTCGTCGACGATCACGCGCTGCTCGAAGTTGCCCTGAACTGGGCGAAGAAGCTCTCCGGTCAGGCGCCGATTGCGCTGCGGACGATCAAGTCGGTCTCCGCGCAGGGCGATCTCGATGCCGGCATCGCCGCCGAGATCGACGGTTTTGCCGCTGCCTTCCAGTCGTCCGACGCGAAGGAGGGCATCAGCGCCTTCCTCGGCAAGCGGGCGGCGAACTGGCAGAACAAGTAGCCGCATGACGCACGGTGCGGACGGCGTTGTTGCGCCGTTCGCACCGCTGTGTGCGAGGCTCTGCGCGTGAGCCATCCCGCACGCCTGATTATCGCCTGCGACGACCAGACCGGCATCGTTGCCGCCGTCACCGGGTTTTTGCATGCGCGTGGCGCGAATGTCACGACGCTCGATCAGTACTCCACCGATGCGTCCGGCGGCCGGTTCTTCATGCGCGTCAGCTTCGTCGGTGGCGGCGATTCCGACGAGTTGCAGGCAATTTTTGCGAGCACCGTCGCGGAGCGGTTCGGCATGTGGTGGCGATTGCGGCCGGCCGATGCGTTGCAGCGCGTCTGCCTGATGGTCAGCCGGTATGACCACTGCCTGCTCGATCTGCTGTGGCGCTGGCGCCGCGACGAGCTGCCGATGGAGGTCGTGAGTGTCGTCTCCAACCACGAGGATCTGCGCACCGATGTCGAAGCGCTCGGCCTGCCATTCGTCCATATTCCGGTGGCGCCGGGCGGCAAGCAGCAGGCCGAAGATCGGCTCGTCGAGGAGATCGGAGGCGGCGTCGATCTCGTCGTGCTGGCGCGGTACATGCAGATCCTCTCCGGCGCACTGATCGAGCGGCTCGCGGTGCCGATCATCAACATCCACCATTCGTTTCTGCCGGCGTTCGCGGGCGCCGGGCCGTACCAGCGGGCGCGTGAGCGGGGCGTGAAGCTGATCGGCGCGACCGCGCACTACGTCACCGAGGTGCTCGACGACGGGCCGATCATTGAGCAGGATGTGTTGCGCGTCGACCATCGGGCGACCGCCGCCGAGCTGGAGCGGGTCGGCCGTGATGTGGAGCGGGTCGTGCTGGCCCGCGCGGTGCGCAGCCACCTGCATGATCTGGTGCTCGTCGACGAGCAGCGCACCATCGTCTTCCCAGGCTAGCTTGCCGGGGCGTCCGGTGGCCGGGGTGTCCGGTGGTCGGTGATTGTTGGTCGGCGACGCTGCGCATATCGCGTGGGTTGCGGTGGCCGTCGCTTCGGCGTGTTACGCGGCTCGTCCGCGCTGCTGATTGACGGCGTGCTGGTTCCGGGCGCCGGCCACGAGCTCGTCTCCCGTCGCTGGGCGCTGGAGCTTGGCGCGGTACGAACGGCGGTCGGCGGCCTGGATCAGCGGCTCCAGCGCGAAGCCGTCGTCGAGCAGCAAGCTCCACCCGACGGAGGCGGCGGCGATGGGGCGCAGCGCCTCTTCGAGCCGTGCGACGGCGGCGTGCGCCGCCTCAGCAGATTCCAATGGCAGCGCAACGATGAACTCGTCGCCGCCGAGGCGTGCTACCGAATGCGCCTGCGGGAAGAGGGTGCGCGTGATCTGCGCGACCTGTCGCAGCAGCGTGTCGCCGGCGGCGTGTCCGTGGGTGTCGTTGACCTGCTTGAAGTGGTCGAGGTCGAAGGCGAGCAGCCCAAACGGCAGGTCGTGCGCCTTTGCGGCGACGAGTGCGCGCTCGGCGCCTTGCAGGAAACCCGGGCGGTTGCGCAGCTGGGTGAGATGGTCGGTGTGGGCGACCCGCAATCGTGCTCGGGTCGCGTCGACGAACGCCTGACGGCCAACGCGGCCCATCAGATGGGACACGCCAAACAGGATCGCCTGGTACGGGAGTACCCAGTACTGGCTCTCCGGTGAGCAGGCGATCACGGCGGCCCACCACGCCAGCAGCGCGCTGCTGGCGATCATCGCGCGCTCGCGGCGCAGCACTGCCGCGTCGAACAGCACCTTGAGGTAGAACGCAGCCACCAGCGGAGAGCTCAGTCCACCATCGGCGAGCATCGCAACGAAGATCCCGAAGCCGAGCGTGGTGGCGGGAACCAGCAGTGCGGCGGTTTCATGGGTGCCAGCGACTTCATCGGCGCTGGGGAAGAGCAGGCCGGCGAGCAGATTCGCGGCGACCCAGAACGGGCCGAGCGTGAGCATCAGCTGCCCCCAGCCGTTCTCGGCGCCTTGGAGTGCCGTGCCGGCGACGACGAGCGCGCCGCACGCCGCGATGACCCACAGTCCGCCGCGGACGAGCCAGCCGTAGTGCATCGTGCGGGCCGGCCGCTCCGGCGGTCCACCGGCATCGCGCAGCGCGGCGAAGGTAACGGCTGGGCGGCGAAGCGGAGCGCCGGCGGCGCGGAGCGTGCTACCGGCGACGAGTGCATGCACGCGCTGGTGGCGGCTGCCCTTGGATTGGAAGAGCGCGGCGTCGGCGATGCGCAGCATGTCGTCGGCAGAGGCCGAACCATCTTCGCTGGTGGCCACCCCGATCGACACGCTGATGCGCCGCCCGACCTCGGCGACCAGATGCGCGGCGAAGCGCGAGATCTCGTCGCGTGCGGTGCCACGCAGCGCAACCCCGAGTTCGTCGCCGCCGAGGCGTCCGACGGCAGCATGCGCGGGTGCGAATGCGCCGACGGTCGTTCCGACCCAGGTCAGCAGCTCGTCGCCGGCCGCGTGGCCGTGGCCGTCGTTGACGCGCTTGAAATCGTCAAGGTCGAGGACGAGCAGCGCGATCGGTTCGCGCCGTGTGGCGGCGGTCGCCAGTTCGGCTTCGAACTGTTCCAGAAAGCCGCGCCGGTTGAGCGTTCGGGTGAGCAGGTCGCTGCGTGAGAGCATCAGCGCGATGCGCGCGGCCTTGCCGTGCGCGCAGCGGCACAGCGTCCCGATAGCCCAGCCGGCCACCGTCAACGACAGGAACGTCGCGGCTTCGAGTGGCGTCGCGGTCGGGTTAGCGAGCTGCACCAGCACCGCGAACAGCAGTTGCACCAGGATCGCTGCGGTTGCCCAGCGCGCGGGCAGCACGAGCCCGAGGTACATTGCGATCGGCACCGACGGGCCGTAGAACAGCGTCGCAAGGCCTTGGTCACGGTACGCAAGGAGGCTCAGTGCCGCGATCAGGATGATGCTGCACAGCAGGTAGACCGGCAGCTGCCGTGCGAGCCACCGCATCACCGGTGTGCGCTGCGTACAGGCGATCCCGGTGGCGATCAGTCCGTAGAGCGCCACCAGTGGCAGCAGCAGCGCATCCGGCACGCCAGGAGCGGCGGGGCGCAGGATGGTGGAGATCGCGACGCCGGCCGAACACCATGCGATGCCGACCCACGGGACGCTTGCGATGTCGCGGCGTCCGATGATCTGTCCGAGCTGATCGGCTGGGATCAGCGGCTGAGCGGCGCGCCTGGCCGGATCGCGAGGCGGCACGGTTTCATGCGAGGGCGGCCTGTCGGGACGATGGTCCATTGCCTGGAAGATCGGCAGGTCGGCGGCCCGGTAGAGCCGCCCCCTGGACGCCGGTCCAGCGCGCATGGATCCGTCGAGGCGGGGAGCCGGTCGGACGCCGTTGCCGATATTCCCCGCTCTCTGCGGGTGAGCGCGCCGGCTAGCGTTTGGCTTTGCGCACGGTCACCGAGTATTCGCTCGGTGTCGACGAGACATCCGGCACCTTGATCGACGACAGCTGGTCGAGCAGGTCATCCCACTGGCCGGGCTGGAGCAGCTGTTCGAGCTGCTTGCCGCCGTTGCCGGAGTTTGGCCGGTAACCGACGTGGATGTGATCGTCGTGGTCGGCCATCGCCAGCGTGTTGTCGGTGCCGGCGTACTGCATCAGCGTGATGATCTGATGCGGCTTCATTGCGCCCTGGAGCTTGAGGATCTCGCGAACGGCACGATCGGTCACCGACCCTTCGCCCTGCGTTTGCGGGGTAATGGTGGTGCCGTACACGGTCGAGATGTCGACGGCGGTGCCGGTTGAGTGCTCGGAGACGTTGCCGGAGGCAGTCATCTGGCCGTGGCCGCATTCCAGCGAGGAGACCGACGGTTCGACGCCCTTGACGGCGAGGTATTCGAGCAGTGCGAGGATGCGGCGATCGATCGCACCGGCCGTGATGTCGCGGCGCCCACACTCGTAGATATTGATCCGCTTGTCGGAGAGGACGCGCTCCTGGAGTTCGGCCTTGCTCATCAGCAGCACCTGGCCGGCGGTGACGTCGTCGCCCGCCTGGCCGGCCTTGACGGCCTCCTGCTGCTGCGCCTTGTAGAAGGCAGTCCGGTCCATGAGGCGCCAGCCGTCGAGGATCGGCTTCGGGTCGATGCGCGGGCCTTCCTTGCCGGCCGGACGGATCTCGAAGGTCAGCGTCGAGGTGTCCGTGCCATCGGGGGTAGTCAATCGGCCGAGCACGGTGCCGGCGATCACGTGCGTGCCGGCTTTCAGCGTGCGCAGCGTGACATCTTCCGGCTCAAGGCCGTAGTCGATCGAGAAGTACTCCGAGAGCGAGTCGGTCGTCGTCTCGTCGTCGGCCGTTTCGGGGTGGAGCTGCTGCTCACCGCCGGCCGCGTACGCTTCGGGGCGCGTCGGATGTGCGAAGAGGCGCGCCTTGGAGGTATCGGCCGGATCGGCGGCCGCTTCAGCGGGCTCGGTCGCGGCGCGGGCACGGTAGCGGATGCGGCGGGGCGTTTCGGCCGCGTCGGCATCGGCGACTGCTTCGTCTTGGTCGCGTGCGGCAACGCGACTGCGGCTGGTAGTCGCCGGTTGCGCGTCAGTCTGGGCGGCTGTATCGCCGGCGCTGCCTGGCGTCTCGTCGCCGGCGGTCGCGGGCGTCGTCGGTGCGGGATCGTCGGGCGTGGTCGAGGTTGCGGTGTCGCTGCTCGATGGCGTCGTGGACGACGGATCGATCGTCGTCGTGGTCGTTGCGGTCGTCGACTCGGTGGTCGTGGCGTCGGCGTCCGGCTCGTCGTCGGTGTGCGCGTCGGCGCTCTTGTCCTTGACCGGCTTGGGGACCGGCACCTTTTCCTGTACCTCGCCGAGATGCGCGTAGGTGTAGCGGTTGCCGTAGGCGTCGCGCAAGCGCACGAAGGTGCCCAGGCGCTCGGTTTGGCCGACCTTTTCGACGATCCCGTCTTGCACCGCGACGACGCGGGAGCCGGCGGGGGCGGTGACTTCGATCGAGTTGCTGTCGGCGTCGCCTTCAACGGTGTCAGAGGCCTCGTCGCCGGGCGCGACGGTGTCGTCATCGTCGGTCGTGGCCTTCAGCTTGCCGCGGTAGTCGATGCTGCGGTCTGCGGCGTCGATCGGGAAGATGCCCTGCGTCAGCGCGGCGAGCGAAGAGATCAGCGATTCGGGGATCGACGCGATCTTGCTCGCGTTGTCCATCACATCGTCGACGTACCAGTCGGCGTGGTTGTACGCGAAGATCGCCTTGCGGAGATCTTCGTCGCCGCCGGCCGCCTTGAGATAGCGGGCTGCCGCGAAGATCGCGTCAGCCGGATTGAATGGGTCCTTCTCGCCGTCGCCGTTGGCATCGACGCCGTAGGAGTCCCAGGTTGCCGGCATGAACTGCATCCAGCCGAGCGCGCCGGCACTGGAGATGTTGAGGTTGGTGCCGTACGCCGTCTCGATCCGGTTGATCGCGGCGAGTACTTCCCAACGAATCCCGTATTCCGATCCGGCGGCCTGGTAGATCGGCAGGAGGAACGGCGGGATGTTGAAATCTTCGATGAAGAAGTTCGGAACGGCCTGTACGTCGAGCGCGCTCGGGGCGATCAGCGATGGGGAGGTCGCCTGCGCGGTCGGCGTGGCATCGGGGCTGGACTCGTCGCGGTCGGCCTGCTCTTGCTGCGCTTGGCGACGCTTGCGGCGTTGCGAGGTTTGGCTGTCGGTCGTTACCGGATCGGTTGCCTGCGGCTCATCGATCGGCGTTGTCGTGATCGGGGTGGACGCTGCGGGCGTCGTGATGATTGGGGCCGGATCGGGAGTCGTGGCCGTGGCCGTTGCCGTCGCTTGCTCTTGCGCGAAGGCAGCACTCGGAGCGACGGCCAAGGCCGAGGCGGCAATCAGGGAACCGAGAGATGAATTCTTCACGAAGGGAGCAGGCTCGGACGAGGAGGGGCGGTCCGGACGTTCCGCACAGTAGCAACCGGCCCGGGTGTGCGTTGCAGTTCCCGGTGCGCGGTCGGCCAGTATGTGGTGTGAGGTCCGATGGGCTTGACAATCGGCA
The DNA here is from genome assembly GCA_047604965.1 of Patulibacter sp. Taxonomy (GTDB): domain Bacteria; phylum Actinomycetota; class Thermoleophilia; order Solirubrobacterales; family Solirubrobacteraceae; genus JAGIBJ01. The sequence continues at coordinate 7,350 of JASGGQ010000089.1, forward strand.
GCTTCCCCTCAGACGTTGAGCGCGGAACCGGTTTGATCGCGCTGCCGCGCCTCAGAGGAGTACATTGCAGCCCATGACGAACACCGAGGACGGCCGCCCCGGCGAGCGCGATCGCTCCACCGTCGAGCGCCTGGCCGCCGGGCTCGTCGGCAGCGACGCGATGCGGGTTGCGACCAAGCGCGCGCTCGACGCACGCGAGCGCGCCGTTGAACTCCAGGAATTCACGCTTGGCGCGTTGAACCTCCCGTCGGCGGCGGTGATCGACCGGCTGGCACGCCGCGTGCGTTCGGTCGCGCTGCGACTCGAATCGATCGAAGATGGCCTCGACCGGCTCGAAGACCGGCTCGACGATGCCGCCAGCGGTGGCGCCGCCGCCGATCTTGCGCAGGTGCTGGCGCGGCTTGAAGTGATCGAGCAGCGCCTCCAAGCGCTCCAGGTCGACGGGAGTCGATGAGCGCACTAACGCTCGGCGAGGTCGCGCGCCGGGCGGGGATTGGCGCGTCCACGCTGCGGCGATGGGACGCGGCCGGTCTGATTCCGCGCGATGGCGACGGTGGCTGGACTGAACGCGAGGTTTCGCATGTCCGGATGCTGATGGGCCTGCGCAACCGCGGCTACACGATCCCGCAGCTGAGGGAGGGGGTTGAGAAAGGCGCGCTGGCAATCGGATACGTCGAGCCGTCGACCGATGGCCAGCCGCACGGGCCGCGTCGCTACGGACTGCGTGAAGCGGCCCGTGAACTCCAGCTCGAACCGGAGTTGCTGCGGCGCTTCATCGCGGCGTTCGGGTTGCCGTCCGGGGTGGCATCGCTCAGCGAAACCGAGATGCAGCTGATGCGTCATGGCGCGCGCGTACTCAGCTCGGGGTTGCCACTTGTGGCGTCGCTTCAGATCGCGCGCGTGTATGGCCAGGCGCTGGCGATGATTGCCGATGCTGAGGTGCGGCTCGTCCACCTCTACGTCCACGAGCCACTGATGCGCGACGGCGTGCCGAACACCAAGATCGCTGCGGCCCTCGACGGCCTCGCGGCGGAGCTACTTCCGGTCGCTTCGCCGATCCTCGATTTGCTGCATCAGCAGCTGCTCCAGCACTTCATCGAGCAGGATGTCGTTGGCCACCTCGAACAAGAGGGCGCTGCCGAGGCGCGGCTCGGGGAAATGCATGTCGCGATCGCCTTCGCCGACCTCGCCGGGTTTACGCGCCTCACCGAACAGGAGGGCGACCTGGAGGCAGTGAGCGTGGTCGAGCGCTTTTTTGAGCAGGTCGAAGCGACACTGCCGGAGGATGCGCGGGTGATCAAAACGATCGGCGACGAGGTAATGGTCGTCGGGGCAGACCCGGGCGCGCTCCTGGAATGGGCAGTGCGGTTCCAGCAGGCACGCGATGAGCGGCCGCTGCCCCGGATCGGTGTCCACAGCGGCCCGGCGATCTTCCGGGACGGCGACTACTACGGCACCGAGATCAATCGCGCGGCGCGGATCGTGACGCGCGGTGCCGGCGGTGAGGTGGTCGTGACCGACACGCTGCGCGATGCCGCTGAGCTGCGCGACTTCACGCTGCATTCGATCGGAGCGGTGCGGCTCAAGGGCTTTCACACGCCGGAAGAGTTGTACGTCGTGCGTGATCCAGCGGCCGAGTCGCGCTGGTAGGCGGCGTGGCACGCAGCCCGCAGGCGATCGAGGCGGTGGTCGTTGCCGGTGGGCTGCTCGACCGGTCGCCGGCGACGGATGGTAAGGCGGGGCGTCCGCTGCTGCTGCTCTGCTCGCCGGGACGCGACTCGATGTGCCTCTTGGATCTCGCGGTGCGCCGGCTCGGGGCAGACGGCGTGCGGGTGCTACATGTCGATCACCGCCTGCGTCCCGAAAGCGGCGACGAAGCTGCGCAGGTGCTCGGTGTCGCGCGGGCGCTCGGGGTACGGGCCGTGGTACGGACGGCAGAGCGCGCTGCCGGCGGCGCCTGGGGCGGCCGCCCGGCAGCGAGCGGCGAATCTGGCGGCAACCTGCATGCGTGGGCGCGGGAGCTGCGGCACACACTCGCCGTGCAGGAGGCCACGCGGGTGAAGGCGCGCGCCGTGGCCAGTGCGCACACCCGCACCGATCTGGTCGAAACGGCGCTTTTCCGGCTCGCCACGCAGCCGGGACGCCGCGCGCTGCTGGCGATGCGTCCGCGGTTGCCCGACGCGATCGCGCCGGGCGTTGCGCTCGTGCGCCCGCTGCTGGAACTCAGCCGAGACGACACGCTGGCGTGGTGTCGCGCGCGCGGGCTGCATTGGGTCGACGACCCGAGCAACGCCGATCGCCACTACGCGCGCGCCCGGCTGCGCCACAGCGTCACCCCCATTTTGCGTGGCCTAAACCCACGGTACGAGGAGGCCGTGGCGCGCACGTTGCGCGAACTCGACGAGGAGCGCGACGCGCTCGCCGCGCTGGTGGCCGACGCGCTGCCATGCGGTGCCGACGCCGTGCCGATCGACGTGCTGGCCGCGCTGCCGCAGCCGGTCGCCCGGCTGGTCGTGCGAGAGCTGTGCGAGCGCGCGATCGGAAGTCCCGTTGCGCGGGCGACCGTGCGCACCGCCGAGCTGTTGGAACGGGCGACGCGCAGCCGCGAGCCGTTCGCGCTGGATATCGGCGACGGCGCACGGCTGATGGTTCGCGGTGGCGTGCTGCGGTGCGAGCGCTCCGACGGTCCCGCTGCGCCGCAGGCGGTGGGGGCGTAGACTGCGCGTTCGTGCGCGACACGTCGATCGGTGAGGTTCTCGTCCAGCCTGATGAGCTGGCCCGACGGGTACGGGAGCTTGGCGCCGAGATCAGCCGCGACTATGCTGGCCGCGAACCGGTCCTGATCGGTGTGCTCAAGGGCGCGGTCTTCTTCATCGCCGACCTGATGCGCGAGATGGATGTCCACTGCGTCGTGGATTTCATGGCCGTCTCGTCGTACGGCTCATCGACGACGACGAGCGGTGTCGTACGGATCTTGAAGGATCTCGACATGACGATCGAAGGTCGCGACGTGCTGGTCGTCGAAGACATCGTCGACTCGGGCCTGACGCTGCAATACCTCCTGCGGACGCTGTGGGCCCGCGAACCGGCGAGCGTCGAGGTCTGTGCGCTGCTCACCAAGCCCGATCGGCGTCGAGTTGAGATCGACCTCAAGTACATCGGCTTCGAGATCCCCGACCGTTTCGTGATCGGCTACGGACTCGATGTCGACGAGCGGTACCGCAACCTGCCGTACGTCGCCCACTACGTCGGCGACGAAGCCGAGTAGCACCGGTCGGGGGAGAGCGCCCCACGAACGCAGCGCGACGCCTTATGGTGGATACGGCAGCTCGCCGCATCAAGCGCGTTTCCCGGACGAACTGGGCTGCTAGGCTCGTTTTCTGGCCGGAGAGGCCGAGAAAGTAGGACATGCAGCGTTTCCTGAAGACCCCGATCCTCGCTCTGGTGATGGTCGTTTTGGTCGTGCTCTTCATCTCGCAGTTGAGTACGTCGAAGACCAGCAGCGGCAAGGTCACCTTCGGTCAGTTCCAGACCCAACTCGCCGACAAACAGATCAAGTCGGTGGTCATCCAGAACAAGGACAACACGATCCAGGTGACGCCGCGCACCGGCCAGGCGTACGAGGTTGGCTTCGCGACGAACTACGGCGGGCAACTGACCGAAGATCTCACGGCCGCCAAAGAGAAGGCCTTGATCGACAGCTTCGATGTCAAGGGCATCCGCACGAGCGCGTGGGTCACGATCCTGTCGACGATCCTGCCGATCGCGCTGTTCCTCGGCTTCTGGCTGCTGATCATGAATCAGATGCAGGGCGGCGGGGGACGGGTGATGCAGTTCGGCAAGTCTCGCGCCAAGCGCATGTCGGTCGATTCGCCGAAAATCTCGTTCCGCGATGTCGCCGGTGCCGACGAGGCCGTCGAGGAACTGCACGAGATCAAGGAATTCCTCGAAAACCCGCGCAAGTTCCAGGCGCTCGGGGCGCGCATCCCGAAGGGCGTCTTGCTGTACGGCCCGCCCGGCACCGGCAAAACGCTGCTCGCACGTGCCGTTGCTGGTGAAGCCGGAGTGCCGTTCTTCTCGATCTCCGGTTCGGACTTCGTGGAGATGTTCGTCGGCGTCGGCGCCAGTCGCGTCCGCGACCTCTTCGAGCAGGCCAAGCAGAACAGCCCCTGCATCATCTTCATGGACGAGATCGACG
>JASGGQ010000090.1:0-11523 GCA_047604965.1 Patulibacter sp.
CCCTCGGGGTCGACGACCGCTTCTGGATCAACATCCAGACCGACTACGACCTTGAGGTCGAGCGCGACCTGCACGCCGACGAACTGGCCAAGGTGACCGCGCTGGTCGCAAGCTGAAAATCGGGCACCCGAGGCCCCACTGCGGCGCGGATCCAGCAACAACCGCGTTTGCGCAGGTCAGCGCGGGCGGGCCCAGCTCTCCTACACCGATCGAACGGTTCCGGTGGTACTGCGATCGCGGCACCACCATGCAACGTGAGCGTGCCCGCGCAGCAACTGATGGCGGGACGCAAGCGCCGGATCATCGAATTGGAGCGTACATGCTGGGCTCTTCGGTGCGTGGCGAACAACGACCGCTGTCGTTCGACCATCGACAAGTGCGTCCCGGCCGCCGCCGATCAGCCCAACATCGTTGAGGCCCGCGTTCTTCGCGAGCCCAGGGGTGCGATCCGGGTGCTGCGACGACGCGCCGCCCTACTTTGAAAAGAGCCATGCGCCACGCGCGGTGGTCGTGCCACCGGCAATCAGCGCGATCAGCATCTGGGAGATGGAAGTCAAACGCCAGAAGGTCAAGGACGACGGCCCCGGGCTGATCGATCTCGTCACCGATGGGATCGTGGTGCTCATCGCAGTCACGGCCGACGTGGCGATGCGCGCCTACGACCTGCGCGTGATCTCGTCACCGCATCCTCACGCTTGCGGCCGGTTGGCGAAGGTGCTCGGCGTTCGCACGCTGCTTCGCATTTGCTGCGCGCCGCGAACCGCGCGGGTGGCGGCCGGTCGCGCCGACCGATCAGCTTGAGGGCGCCCGATCTGTCAACGCGGCAACGTCATGGGACTCGCGTGGAGGAGAGTAGGCGTGCGTGATCGTTGTTGCTGGCGACGATGTAGATGCGGGGCTGGCCAGTGGGGGAGCCGCTGATGAGCAGGCTATGGTCGTCCGGTGCGAAGCCCGGTTCGTAGTGCGGGGCGCGCAGTCCCGTGTCTTCAGTGCTTTCAAGACCGTTGGCGTTGACGATCGCGGCGTACGTCTTGTTCGCAGTGGGATCACTCCAGGTCGCGTATGCGGTTCCGTCCGGCATGTACGCGACCGGCCCTGGATTCGCTGAACGTGGGATGTCGGCCGCCGCCGGGGCGAATATGCCGTCAGCGTCCGCGATCACGAGGTGGCCTTGCTCATTTGAATCGGCATACTCAACGACCGCGCCACCGGTAGTGGGACTGGCTGCGATCGTCGGGTTACCACCAGTCTCTTCGCCATCCGCGAAACTCTGCACGGGAGTAGCGGCTTTGCCACCTGGACTGATGCTCGCACCGCGAAGCTGCCACGGCGCATGCGCGGGGATCGTGTAATCAGGCCCTTGCGGCTGCGCAAACCACAAAACGTAGGAACGCCCACGCGCATCCATCGCCACGGTCACCTCAACGGAATGCTTGACGACACCAAGATCATGACGGCGGATCACGCGATGCCCCACCCGACCACTCCACGTCAACACCCGCTGCCCACTCTTCGTACGCGGATCAAGCATGACAGCAGCAACCGTCCACTCCCCAGCAGCATTGACCGCCGCGTTGATCGCCGCGTAGTAGACACCCGGTGTAGTTGTACCCAACTGAACAGGACGAGAAAAGCCGCCCCGGCCGCTCGCCGCAGCAAACTGAAGCCGCGCGAACTCTCGGCGAGCCGGACCGATCCGCTTCTTCCACACCAGAAGCGTCGGGCCACCCGGAGCACCCCACACCCACGGCTGCTCAATAACGCGCGGAGCAGAAACCGTCGCCCGACGCATAACCCGGCCACTCGGCAGCAGCACCCCAACATTGATCCGCGAATGCCGCACGGCCGTCGCCACAACACCCCGCCCCCGCACATCGAGCACCGTCGGAACTTCACCCTCCGAAAACTCAAGCTTGAACTCCCGACGCAACTGACCCGACGAATCAAAAGCGCCGACGCGCGCGCCCACATTGTAGTAGCTCGGGAGAGTCCCCGTGCGTGCTCGATATGGGGTCCACGCCATGAAACCGCGACCATCCGGCGCAAACGCCCCATACGCCCCGATTGCCTCAGACGTCCGGGACAACACTTGCGAGGACGAAACCCGCCACCCTGCACTCCCGCCCTCAGCCCCGCGCCCCGACCCCACGCTGAGCGCCCCAACGAGCAGCGCGGCAATGATGATGTGCTTAGGAATCTTCATTTTCAGTCTGGCGGGCATGCTTCGAACGATCGGATCGTTGTTCGTCACATCACAAGCCGGAACGCCTACGGCAGGCGCGTCGAAGAGCGCAGTTGCGGCGTCGCGCTTTGGGCATCGATCCAGTAGAGCCGCGGTTGTCCGGACGGTGAGCTACTGACGACGACGTTGTCGGGTGTGTCGGGTGCGTCAGTGTCCTCGGGGAGTTGGAGGGTCGTTCCGTCGACGAGGGAGGCGTAGATCTTGTTTGCCTTCGAGTCGCGCCAGAACACGTAAGGGATGCCGGTCGCTCCGTACGCGACGGGTCCAGGGTCGCTGTCGGGAGGTGGGCCGCCCGTGACGGGCATGAGAAGGCCGTCGGTGCCGAACATGCTGACGTGCGAGTGGAAGGTGGCGTCGGAGTACTCGATGACCGCCCCTGAATTCGGGCTAGCCGCAACGCTGAACGCACTGAAACCTTTCCCATCAGCAATGCGTTGCACCGCCGTAACGTGCTTGCCCGACGGGTCGATCGAGGTCGCATGCAGGTGCCATGGTGCCGTGCTGGAGATCGTGTAATCCGGGCCTGGCGTCTGGCTGCGCCAGAGAACGTAGGCGCGTCCCGCCCCATCGATCGCGGTCGTCGGTTGCGTCGCGTACAGCGCCTTGCCGAAATCGTGTCGGTGGATCGCCTTACTGCCGATGCGACCACTCCAGGTTCGCTCTCGCGATACGCCAGCGTTGCGGGGATCTCGGACGGAGGCGGCGACAACCCAGCAGCCGTTTCCTGACATCGACGCAACGGCCGAATACGCGGTCGTCGTGGCGAGGGCCACTGGTTTCGAGAGCTTCCCGTCTGTCCTCCGCACGGCAATCTGCAAACCGGCAGGGTTGCGGCGGGTCCAGAGCGCCAGGGCTGCTCCGGTTGGCGAGCTTGCCAGATATGGGTAGGCGGTTGCTCCCGGTGCCGCGACTGAGTGTCGGTCAGAGACCCTGCCGCTTGGCGCAAGCGTGCTGATAGCCACGCGACCGCGAGGACGTTCCGGCGACTCGATAAGAACGGCGCGTCCCGCCGCGTCGGCAGCACCTGGCAGAAGCCTGCCAGCGGCGTATTCAAGCTTGAACGACCGCAGGAGCTTGCCGGAGGGGTCGACTGCGCCGACCTGGTCACCGTTTGTATATCCCGGCAAGAACCCATGGCCAGGGCGCTCGCGCGACCACATGAGAAACCCGCGGCCATCCGGCGAGAGCGCCCCGTACAGATGCGTGGCTGTCGAGAAGCTCGGCAATGGCTGCGGAGGGGCTAGTGACCATAGCGCACGCCCATCACTTTTCCCGGCTGCAACGCCAGTACCAGTGCCAACGGTCGTTATCCATGCTGTCGCTACAGTAGCGACAAATACATGACACTCTTTCCCCTTGTACTCCTTGAACGTCTTCACCGCTGCCTGGTGGAGGAGAGTAGGCGTGCGTGGTCGTTGTGGTTGACGAACACGTAGATGCGGGGCTGGCCAGTGGGGGAGCCGCTGATGAGCAGGTTGCGGTCTCCAGGATCGTAACCCGCGTCGTCGTCCGGGGCGGGGAGCCCGGTCTCTTCGGGAACTTCGAGGCCGGCGGCACTCACGATCGCGGCGTACGTTTTGTTGGTGGTGGAGTCGCTCCAGGTCGCGTATGCAGTTCCGTCCGGCATGTAGGCGACCGGGCCTGGGTCAGCTGAGGGCGGGAGATCAACGGCGGCAGCAAATCGGCCGTCGGCGTCTACGACCACCACATGCCCCTGACCGTCTGCGTCGCTGTACTCGATGGCTCCGCCGCCCGCAGTAGGGCTGACTGCGGTCGTCGAGAAACCACCGAAGCCGATCCCATCAGCGATGTCCTGCACAGGAGTTGCGGTTCTGCCGCCCGGACTGATGCTGGCGCCACGAAACTGCCACGGCGCATGCCGCGAAATCGTGTAATCGGGTCCTTGATGCTGCGCACGCCACACAACGTAGGAACGGCCACGCGCATCCACCGCGACGGTCACGTCGACGGAATGCCTGACGACACCGAGATCATGACGGCGGATCGCATGGTGTCCGACCCGACCGCTCCACGTCAACATCCGCTGCCTACGTTTCGCACGCCGATCGAGCATGACAGCAGCAACCGTCCACTCGCCAGCAGCATTGATCGCCGCGTTGTAGGCACTCGGCGTCGCCGAACCCAACTGAACAGCACGAGCGAAACGACCGTCACTCCCAGCAACCGCGACCTGTAGTCGCGTGAAATCCATACCAACCTGCCCGAACTGCCTCTCCCACGCCACAAGCATCGGCGAACCAGGCGCCCCCCAAACCCACGGACGCCACTCAATCTTCGGCGCAGAGATCGTCCCGCGACGCACGATCCTCCCACTCGGAAACAACGTGCCGACATTGACCTGCCGATGCTTGACCGCCGTAACCACAGCGCCCCGCCCGCGCGCATCGAGAGCCTTCGGCAGCAATCCATCCGCATATTTGAACTTGAACTCCCGGCGCAACTTGCCCGATGCACCAACGACACCCACACGCTCCGCATTCCCGTAACCCTCACTGTCGACATATCCCCGGAGTGTGCCGGTCCGATCGCGAGCTGGAAGCCACGAGATGAATCCGCGACCATCGGGCGTAAACACCCCGTGAGCCCCCACCGCCTCCGATCTGTGCGACAGCACCTGCGGCTCGGCCGACTCCCAGCGTCCGCCACTCGGCGACGCCACCGCCGACCCCGCACCGAACACGCAGGCAACAAGCACCACAGCGGCGCAAATACTTTTAACTGTCTTCATTTGACGTACGAACTCTTCACGTAACGGCTGGGGTGGTTAGTCGCTTTGCGATACGACTTCAACAGGTAAATATGGTGGTTTTCCCCCTTGGCCTCACTCGGATCCCCCGGCCCTTCCCCTGGGAGGACGTGCCTAATCTTATTCAGCCACATTCGCTTGGGCGGCCTCCCCAGGCAGTCTTGATTGATATACGCCCATTCGATCTGTGGGCCACCATGCGTGTATCGGCCCATGACCCAGTGCCCATCCCTCGTAAGGAATCGCCACAAGACGTTGGTGCCCTTCGCTGCATCTTCAGGGAGCTGGTCGGCCGGCACTCCGTTTACGACGTTGCCATAGCGTGGGCAGCGCTTCTTGATTCGAACACGATTACTGACACCCTTGTCAGGTATTAGGTCGTATTTTGGCACCTTATGCTTCTTTTTAGGATTAGTGGAATCCCCGAAGTCCCGCATCGTGTGACACTTGCCTTCATCATCGACGCACGTGTCGTCGGCAATCCAGCTGGCGTATTGGTTTTCGTTCACGAGCTTGTGGCCGCAGTTGTGCGTTGATAGTTGCCCTGGGCGGTCTTGCTGCTCGACGTTCTGATCCGTGCCACCGACCATGAGGTCGTGAACCCACCCGCAGCCGGCGTATCCGCCGTGAAACCATCCGGGCTGGTACTTGTGCAAGAAGCCGCCCGCGACCACCAGGTAGCCGGTATTTGGCATGCAGTTGCCAATGATGTACATGTTTGGGCCACTGCGGATAAGCGGAGGGGCAAGGACGTGTGTAACGTTCTTATTGTCTTTGTATGACTCAACAACACACCGATATGCCTTGCCGCTGGGGACGCTCGCTGCGGTCGCGATCGTTGGGTCTTCGACGAGGCCGGCGTTGCCGTCAGTGATTTGATTGGTCGCGTCTGAATCCTCGTCATCCGGGTCGTCGGTTGGATCAGGCTCGGCGTACGTCACGCTGACATCGGTCGGGATGGCGGTCAGCAGCTCGGCTGATGCGGGCTGAGCGAGCGTGAGATCGATGTCGTACTCCGCCGCAGCATCCTCGGAGGAAACCCAGGCCTTCGTGCCGTTGACGTACTCCCAATACTTCTGGCTGGTGGAGTCGTAGTACAGGGCGCCGTTGCCGAGCGTGTTGACCGCCGTCGCCGTGACCGTGAACGTGCTCGTCGTCAAGCCAGCCGCGTCGACCGCCCTGACCTCCAACGACACCGATCCCGTGCCCGGCTGCAGCGCGATCCGGTTGTCGGTCACCGTCATCTGCGGGCTGGTAACACCGTTGCGCGTCCAGCGCACCACGTACGACACGTCGCCGTCCGCGTAATCATCGGCCATCGGCGGATCCTCTGCTGCCGTCCACGCAAGGAACTGCGTCCCGTCGTCGGCGGGCGACACCGACGCGCGCACGGTATCGACGAACGCCGGTGGCGTCCGGTCGACGCTGACCGTCCACGGCATCGACAGCGCCGTTGCACCCGCAGCGTCGGTCGCGCGCAAGGTGAGCGTGTGCGAGCCGGGACTGAGGCCGCCCGCCGCAATCGAGATCGGAACGGAAGCCGACGGCGGGCACTGCGTCGCGCTGCAACTCGCGTTCGCGGTCGCGATGACGGCGTCGTCGTCAAGCAACTGGAACGACTGGATGCCGGCCGGGTCGCCGCTGGCGGTCGCCGTGAGCGTCAACGCCTGGTTGCCGTTGACGTACGCGTCATCGACGCCGATCGCGCCACTCGCCGAAACGCTCGCCGGCACCGGGCCGTACGAGAACAGGTACGAGTTGACGCCGAGGTCGTGGTAGATCATCCACGAGGCCAATCCGTTCTTGCGCTGCCACGCCGCATCAGCGGTGTAGAAGTAGTCGACCGGTCGGCTACTACCGACCCGCGAGCCGTCCTCCATCATCCAGTACAGCGGCTCCGTGCCCGGCACATCGGTCGTGCTGACGTAGCCGACGACGTTGCCGCCGGCATTGGCAACGCTCGACGTCGGCGAGTAGCCCGCCGGCACCGGATGAGCGCCATCGTCCGCCCGGCGATAGAAGAAGCCGTTCGCAGCATTCTTGTACGCAAGCAACGCCACGGTGCCGGGCGTCTGCGCAACGCCGACATACCCGGCGATCTCCTGCGAGCAGTACACGCCATTCATCGCCGTCATATCGCCGCTACTCGGGCAGCGCGCGACCGGCGTTCCCGACGGATCCAGCGGCTTGCCGCCAAGCACGCGCGTGGTGTAGTAATGCGAAACCCCAGCGGCGTACCACAGCTGGTACAGAGGCTTGGTGACCGGTGGCGTGGTCTGCGATGCGCTGGCGGCAAGCTGCGCCGTCGCGAACGCCTGCATGCCTTTGAGATACGTAGAAGGGGTGCCGCCAGCCCGCCAGGTCATGTCGTGAACCGGGTCGTACTCGCCCTGACCGGAGACCGAGTAGTCCCCTTCGGTGCCCTCAATCTGGAAGTACGTCGCGCCCTGATCGAACCCGAACTTCGCGAGCGTCTGAGTCGCCGTCACCGACGGATCGACCGACGGCTCATGGTGAGCGAGAATCCCGTTGGGCGGCGGTTTGGCGTACAAGAAGCCGTCGCCGCCGGCATAGGAGTTGGAGTTCATCGGATCCAGCAGATACCCGGTGCCCTCCCCGCCGCCCGGCGAAATGCCAGTCGCGCCGGAGGTTGGCAGGCCGTGCGCGATCTGGAAATCAAGATCGGGGCGGTCGCGAAAATGCCACGACTGAACGCTCTCACCAAGCGGCATCGAAAATTGCGAGGCGACACTCGCCGCCCAGAGTCTCGAAACACCCATCGTGCGCCCAGAACCCGACGAGTCGAAGTTTGTTGCGAACATCGGCACGAGCGTGTCCCCCCAACGCTGAAAATAATCGCGCGCAACCGGATCATTCGCGAGGTACTGCCAGGCCCGCGACGGCTCAGACCACACGACGTGCTTGCCCAGCTCCGAGGCGAGCTGCACCCAGTAGTCGATCGTCGGCAGGTAGCTGTCGAGCACCGGCTCAGCCTGCGACCAGCTGTAACCCCGCTCATACGCCAGATACGTGAGCACCTCATGCAGATACAGCCCACGACTCGCCGAATCGCGCAGCGCAGTATCGCCGACGCACTGCGGCACGAACAGCGGGTATGCAGGCTTGGCCTGCGTGAGATCGGACGACGCCGCCGTGAAGTAATACGGGTCGTTGTGATCGTGCCAATACTTCACCTGCCAGTTGGCCGCCAGCGAACTGGTGCCCGTGTAGTAGGCGTGCGAACCCGCACCGCTGAACGCTGAGCGATACGAAGATGCCGGCGAGACGATCGACCGAAACGCGACGGTCGTGTTTGCACTCGCATAACCGCCAGCCGAAGTTGGCTTCAAGTAGTTCGCCTCATCGCCAGCGCTCATCTGCCCGTTGACGATCATCGTGTACTTCGCAGGCGCCGGAGCAGCCGCGGGCAGATCAGCTGTACTGCAACTCTCAAACGGCGCTTCCGGCGCCGCAAGCGCTGCGCCGGGCGCCAGCGCGAGCAGGCCCGCGCAGCAGACAGCGGCGACGCGCACGCGCCGGACCATCACATCGACTCGCTGCATCTCAACCCTTCAGCGAGCGATACGCAGCAACGGGCACCGTTCGCCCATCAACAAGCGCCTGCCGGCCATCAGAAGCCAGTCCGACGCTGCTCAGCACCATGCCGTTCGCAAGGCCCGGAATACGGCCGGTGTCTTGCCGCCAGCCGCTGCCCTGCCTGGAAAACACCCACGCACCACGCGCCGCAGGCATGCCGCCCGCGATGAGCGCCGTCTTCCCATCCGCAGAGAGACTCATCTCACCACCGAAGGGACCCTTTGAGTCGCTGCCCCAACCAAGCTCAGTCGGCCGCAGCGGCGTGGGACTCACCTGCCACGCCGAACCACTGCGGCCGGCAAACCACGCAGCATTGCCGCCCGCGATCATCGCGACCGAACCATCACCGGAAAGCGCGAGATGCCGGCCGAAACCGCTGTACTGACTCGCGCGCGGAATCTTCAGCTCGCCGCCCTGCTGCTGCCAGGCACCATCCCGGCGGGAGTACGCCCAAGCCGACCCCTGGTCGTCCTCGTTCTCCGGCGCGCCAAGCAGCATCGTGTCGCCATCGCCCGAGATGGCGACCTGCACCGTCATGAACTCGCCGCGCTCACCGGCAACCGGCGAATACCGCTCGCCCTGCTGCTGCCAGCTGCCGCCGGCGCGGTGGAAAACCCAAGCGCCGTGGCCGCCGAGCGCCAGCGTCGCACCATCACGCGAAAGCTCAACGCTGGTGCCGACCGCGCCACCAGCGCCATCGTCAGGCACGATCGCCGGCCCCTGCTGCACCCAGCCACCACCAGCAGCCGCAAACACCCAAGCCGCACCCGGCTCGCTGCGATGCGGCGCATAAGCCCCGAGGTTCGCGGGTGCGCCGACGGCGATCGTCGAGCCGTCAGCGCTAATCGCGACGCTCGTGCCGAACTGCGGCGTCTCACCGGTCGGGTCGCTCGGATCGAGCTGCGCGACCTGCGTCCACAAGCCGCCAACCCGGCGGAACACCCACGCCGTGCCCCTGAGCTGCCCGGTCGTTGGGCTGCCGACCACCGCGGTACTGCCATCCTCGGAGATCGCCGAGTCCCACGGCCCACTGAGATCGGCGTCGCCGTCCGGGAGCAGCGTCGAACCATCCTGGATCAGCGGATCGATCGTGACGGGGTAGCGGGCGCCCTCATCGGCGACCCGCAGCGCGATGCCCCCGGCAACCGGACGCGCCTGCGACGGCAAGATGCGGCGGTCGGCATCACGCGCGACGATCTGGCCGTACCGCAGGCCCTCGCCGTGCTCGGCGCTGACCAGCAGCCGCCCGGCGCTGGCCCGCTTGGCCGACGCACCGCCGACAGCAAGCCGAACGACCAATCGCGAGCCGGCTCCGGACGGCCGCTGACGGATCGTGACCCGCTGCTCGACGCCGAGCGCGGTTTCGCGGTACGACTCGCTGACTTCGCCATGCCGGTACACCGTGTCGATCACATGCTGCGTTGGCGAGGCAGCCGGCAGACGCTGCCGGCTCGCTCCGTGGTCGATGCTGGCGGCTCGCACTTCGATCTTGCGGTGCCCGGTTCCGGTGCTGAAGACCGCGCCGCCGCGCCCATGCGACACGTTCGCGGTACGCGGCTCACCGGGCGATGGCGTCGCATTGACGGCGGCGATCGCCTTCGTCGTGGCCGCAGCGGCAGCTGGAGTGTGCTCGCGGTGCGATGCGCCAAGCAGCACGGCAAGTCCGGCCGCGCTGACTCCCAGCACGGCGACATTGCGCCGATATGACATGCGCACGGTTATCGCTCGGACGATGCCGCGAACACGCACCGTGGGCCGCAGGCAGGGCGTGCGGCCGTGTGCCGATGCGTGGCGTTGCACGCGCGATGAACGGCACGAAGCCGCAGAACCATGTCAAACATAGGCAACCCGGTGGGGAAGGTGGGATCGTTCGACGTGGGGGGCGTCGTGTGCGGCGCACGCTACAGAACGCCAACACCGCGACCTGTGTGTGTCGTCACGGTACGTATCGTCTCGTGCCACACACCGGTCGACCACCTTACGGTGTGTCGACGCGACCGCCGCTCGGCAGACTTCTCGCTACCGATTCCACGTCAGCGGCGCTCCGACGCCGAGAACCGTGCCGCGCTCGTCCCGCCCGGCCGCTCGCGCACGAAGTAGCGTGGGCGGTATGCGAGAACTGCTCGTCTGCCAGCTGGGAGTGGTGCCGTACGCCGAGGCACTCGCCCTCCAAGAGCGGCTGCGGGACGCGCGGATCGCCGGGCAGATCGGCGACCTGCTGCTGCTGCTCGAACACCCACCGGTCATCACCCGCGGGCGACGCAGCCACGACGACGAACTGCCGCTCGGCGAAGCCTTCCTGCGCGCGCAAGGCGTCGAGGTCGTCACCACGCAGCGCGGCGGACTAGCGACCTACCACGGCCCCGGCATGCTCGTCGGCTACCCAATCATCGGCCCGATCACCGATGTCGTCGGCTACCTGCGGACCCTCGAACGCGCGATCGTGGGCGCCCTCGCCGACCACCACCTCGCCGCCCACCAGCGGCCCAGCACGCCACAGGAAAACCTCACCGGCGTCTGGGTCGGCGGCCCCGACGAACTCGCGGGCGGAACACCACCACTGCGCGCCGACGGCCACCCGATCCCGCACGCCGGAACGCCCCGCAAAATCGCGTCGCTCGGCGTACACCTGCGCCACGGAACCACCACCCACGGCTTCGCGATCGGCGCCGACAACGACCTCACCCCCTGGGACTGGTTTACCCCCTGCGGCCTCCCCACCGCGCGCATGACCAGCATCGCCGCCGAAACCGGCCGCACCAACACGCTCGGGCCACTGCGGGCCACGATCGGCAGACACGTCGCCGCCGAACTGGGGCGCACCGCCCGCACCGCCACCAACCACGAAACCGCGCAGCTGACCTCCCTCACACGGACGCCCACCGCATAACGGCCCACCGCGGCCCCACCCACCACC
>JASGGQ010000091.1:0-11366 GCA_047604965.1 Patulibacter sp.
AGAGGCGCCGGATCTGCTTGGGCATCGTCGCGGAGAACAGCGCGACCTGCTTGTCGATCGGGGTCTCGTCGAGGATCGTCTCGACGTCTTCGGCGAAGCCCATGTTCAGCATTTCGTCGGCCTCGTCGAGTACGAGGAAGCGCAGCTCGGAGAGGTCGAGGGTGCCCTTGCGCAGGTGGTCCATCACTCGGCCCGGAGTACCGACGACGATGTGTACGCCGCGCCGCAGGGCCGAGAGCTGCACGCCGTACCCCTGCCCGCCGTAGACCGGGAGCACGCGCACATCGCGCAGCGGCGCTGCGTACTTCTCGAACGCCTCGCAGACCTGCAACGCAAGCTCGCGGGTCGGCGCGAGCACGAGCGCTTGCGGCGTGCGTTGGTGGAGGTCGAGCTGGGACAGGATCGGGAGTGCGAACGCCGCAGTCTTGCCGGTGCCGGTCTGCGCGAGCCCGACGAGGTCGCGGCCTTCGAGCAGCGGCGGGATCGTCGCCGCCTGAATCGGCGACGGGCTCTCGTACCCGATCTGCCGCACGGCCTTCAGGACGAGGTCGTCGAGTCCAAGTTGATCGAAGGTGATCTCTTCCGGCGTCGGATCGGGCTCGTGAGAGTCGCTGCTCATCCAACCAAGGTACGGGCTAGAGGCATTTGGGGTGGGGAAGGGTCAGGGCACGTTGGCCTTGCCGCACCGATGCGCGACCACGAAGCCCGAAGGCCAACACCCGCGCAGGCACGTCGTAGCAGCGTGCGACCTTGAGGGAATGGCAACGATGCCCACCCGGATTGATGGCGACCTGTTTGAAGCTGCCGTTCGTGAATGCCGACGAGATCGCTGCTGAACGCTGGCCCGGCGAGGAAAGCGCACACGCATATGAGGCGTCTGCCGCGGCTGCGGAAGTGCGGGCAGCGCTGCTGGAGCAGCGGCGCTCGTCGATCACCGAGACGGTGTTCAGCCATCCAAGCGGTCTCCCGCTAGCCCGCTTGCGCAGCGCGCCGACGTGATAGCCGGACTGGGTCTCGCCAGCACTCGGCCGATCGACTGGTCGACTTCTCCCGGAGCGAAACGTAGCTAGGATCTAGCTATGAAGGTCAACATGCACGACGCGAAGACGCGTCTCAGCGAGTTGGTGGCCGCCGCTGAAGCGGGGGAGGAGGTGCTGATCGCGCGGCGCGGGACGCCCGCCGTGAAGCTCACGCCGGTCCGCGTACAGCATCCGCCGGTGCAGCTCGGCCTCCTGGCCGGAGAGATCGAGCTCGGCGAGGACTTCGACGCACCGCTCGACGACTTCGCGCCGTACACATGACCGCCGACTCAGGGACCGTGCTCGTCGACACCCACATCGCGCTGTGGGCGCTTGGCGAACCCGCGCGACTCAGCGACGCCGAGCGCGCCGTACTCACGAGCCCGCGAATCGACCGCGTCCTGAGCCCCATCTCGGTGTGGGAAGCCGCGATCAAGCGCGAGGCCGGCAAGCTCCGCGCTCCGCGCCAGCTCGCCACAGTCCTCGCAGCGCAGTTCCGCATGCTGCCACTCGACGCAGCGCTACTCGAACAGGCAGCCCAGCTCCCGCGCCACCACGGCGACCCGTTCGATCGCGTGCTCGTCGCCCACGCCCTCGCCAGCGACTACACGGTACTCACCCGCGACGGGGAGTTCGCCGCGTACGGCGTGCGGATGGCGACGTAAGGGGCTCCGATCGAAGACGAGCGGTGGCGCGCCTTGTCGAGCTGCGCGACGTGAATCGGCCGCATCAGTCGAGCCCGGCGACATGCCGCTGCGCGTAGCCGGCGAGACCCGTCAGGTCCGGGTCAATGCCGGCTTCGGTGAGGATCGCCGCGTCTCGCGCAGCCACCGGCCGCCAACGCTCACACTCCAGCGCCGCACGACTCCGCGCGGCGCCGGCCGCCACCACGCCGTCCACGAAATCCACGAGGTCATCGGAGAGGCAAACCGCGATCTGCTTGCCCACCCCCAAATGGTGCGGATCCGGGATCAAGTCGTGGTCCGGCGAAGTCGGGCCACGCGACGCCTTGTGCTTTACATGCGTTGGCGCCATAATGGCGCCATGCCGAGCGTGCAAATCAAAGACGTCCCAGACGATACGCACCGAGTGCTCAAGCAGCGGGCGGCTTCCTCACATCAGTCACTCCAGGAGTACTTGCGGGAGCGGCTGATCGCCGAGGCGAGCCGCCCGACGGTCGACGAGGTGCTCTCTCGTGCCGGGGGGCGGGCGGGAGGCAGTATCTCGCTTTCGGAGGCTGTGGCTGAGGTGCGCAGCGACCGTGATAGTCGTTGACGCGAGCGTGCTGATCGTCGCGCTTGCCGACGACGGGCAGGCAGGAGATGCGGCTCGGCAACGACTGCGTGGCGAGACCCTCGCAGCCCCCGAACTGATCGACCTCGAAGTCACGTCGGTCCTGCGCCGCAAAGAGCGGGCCGGCTCGCTCCCGCAACGTCGCGCCGCGCTGGCCCTCGCCGACCTCGCCGACCTGCCGATCGAGCGCGCCGCGCACCGCGCGCTGCTTCCGCGCTGCTGGGAGCTGCACAGCAACCTCACCGTCTACGACGCGGCCTACGTCGCCCTCGCGGAGCTGCTCGACGCTCCGCTGCTCACCGGCGACCGCCGTCTCGCACGCGCGCCGGGGATCGGTTGCCGGGTCGAGCTGCATGGCTGGACATAGCCCCGCGCGTGGATCGGCCGCATCAGCCGAGGCCGGCGACGTGACGCTGCGCGCAGCTGGCGAGACCGGCCAGGTCTGGGTCAGCGCCAAAGCACCTCGCTCCTACTTGACATAACGTACATTATCGAGCACTGCGAAACAGTGAAGTTTTCACATCGCAGTCGGTAGGCGTTCAGGAACGCGGACGCGACGCCCAGCTGTCGCTCGCGCGCCCTGACAGCTCGCTGACCGACGCGATTCCCTCTCGCTCCAGGCAATCGAGCAGTTCCCGAGCGATATGCGCGGCGATCCACGGGCCACGGAACACCATCGCGCTGTACAGCTGCACGAGTGTCGCGCCGGCCGCAAGCTTCTGAAACGCATCCTCGCCGGTCGCCACGCCGCCGACGCCGACAATCGGAAGCTGCGGCCCGACCAGCTCACGCAGCCGCGCCAAGGTGATCGTCGAACGCTCAAACAACGGCCGGCCTGAGAGACCACCGGCCTCAGCGGCGGCCACACCAGTCAGCGCGGATCGGTCAACCGTCGTATTCGAGACGACCAGCCCATCGACGCCCCGCGCGAGAACGACCTTCGCCACGGCGGCAAGCGCATCGTCGTCGAGATCGGGAGCGACCTTCAGCAAGACCGGCACCGCGTGGCCGTTCGCGGCCGCCGCCGCATCACGCGCCTCCAGCACCCGCGCGAGCAGATCATCGAGCGCGCGCTCGGCTTGCAGGTCGCGCAACCCCGGAGTATTCGGGGAGCTGACGTTGACCGTGAAATAGTCGGCGAGCGGCGCGAACGCCTGAATCCCAGCGACATAGTCCGCGAGGCGATCGTGGGAATCCTTGTTCGCGCCAACGTTGACACCGACGATTCCGGGCTTGCCCGCTCGCCGCCCGAGTCGCGCCAGCGCCGCCGCATGCCCGGCGTTGTTGAAGCCCAGCCGGTTGATCAGCGCCCGATCTTCCGGCAGCCGGAACATTCGCGGCTTCGGATTGCCCGGTTGCGGCAGCGGCGTGACGGTGCCGACCTCGGCAAAACCAAACCCCATCCGCAGCAGCGCATCTGGAACTTCGGCGTCT
The DNA here is from genome assembly GCA_047604965.1 of Patulibacter sp. GTDB lineage: Bacteria > Actinomycetota > Thermoleophilia > Solirubrobacterales > Solirubrobacteraceae > JAGIBJ01. The sequence continues at coordinate 3,747 of JASGGQ010000091.1, forward strand.
TTATCGAAGCCGGCGGCTATCCCGATCGGGTTCGGGAACTCCAGCCCCAGCGCACGCACGCGAAGCCGCGGATCGTCCGGCATGTCGGGCGTCGGCACCAGATGCAAGCGCAGCGCCCGCACCGCCAGGCGGTGGGCGCGTTCAGGGTCGGTCAGCCGAAACAGTCCGGCGGCGATCCACGGATAGGCGTCCATCGGCAGCGGTCAGCGCGCGGCCGCAGCGGCGTGCAGCTCCTGCAAACTGATGACCGGCACGGCACCGGCACGGGAGCGTTCGATCGCCTCCGCCGCCGCCTCAGCACCGGCCGTCGTGGTGATACATGGCACGCGATGCGCGATCGCCGCGCGGCGAATCTGCCACCCGTCGGTGTGCGCGCCGGAGCCGGTTGGCGTGTTGACCACGAGATCGACCGATCCGCCCTCGATCATCTCGACGACGTTCGGGGAGCCTTCGCCAACCTTCTTGAGTTCCGTGGCGACCGGCACGCCGCCATCGCGCAGCGCTCGCGCCGTACCGGCGGTCGCGACCAGCTCGAAGCCAAGCCCCGCGAGACGCTGGCCGATGCGCACCGCAGCCGGCTTGTCGGCATCGGTGACGGTGATGAACGCGGTGCCGGCCATCGGCAGTGCGGCGCCGGCACCGGCCTGCGCTTTCGCGAACGCCGTCGGCACGTCGCGCGCGACCCCCATCACCTCGCCGGTCGACCGCATCTCGGGTCCGAGAACCGCGTCGGCGCCGTGGAAGCGGTCGAACGGCAGCACCGCCTCCTTCACGGCGACGTACCCGTGGCCGGTCGGATCGTCCGGTAGTCCAAGCGACGCGATCGACTCGCCAAGCATCAGCCGCACTGCCAGGCCGGCAAGCGGCTGGCCGATCGCCTTGGAGACGAACGGCACGGTGCGTGACGCCCGCGGGTTGGCTTCGATCACGTACACCGCATCGCCATGCACGGCGAACTGGAAGTTCACGAGGCCGACGACGCCGAGCTCCAGCGCCATCAGCTCCGCCTGTCGGCGGATCTCCGCGACAACCGCCTCCGGCAGCGTGTGCGGAGGCAGCACGCACGCTGAATCGCCGGAGTGGATGCCGGCCTGCTCGACATGCTGCATGATGCCGCCGATCCACACCTCGTGGCCATCGCACAGCGCATCGACATCCACTTCGATCGCCTGCTCCAAGAAGCGGTCGAGGTAGATCTGCCGTGCGGCGGAGAGATCATCTCCACCGGTACGCCGCAGGTAGTCCTCAAGGCCGGTTTCGTCGTAGACGATCTCCATCGCGCGACCGCCAAGCACGTACGACGGCCGGGCGAGCAACGGAAATCCAACCTCCTCCCCCGCGATTCGCAGCGCCTGCTCCCCCGACTCGGCAGTCGTGTACGGCGGCGCAACGAGGCCGAGCTTGTCGAGCAGCGCGCCGAAACGGCCCCGATCTTCGGCAAGGTCGATCGCGTCGACGCTGGTGCCGAGGATCGGGACGCCGGCCGCCTGCAACCCGGCGGCGAGCTTCAGCGGCGTTTGGCCGCCGAACTGCACGATCACGCCCTCGGGCCGTTCGACCTCGACGATCGCGAGCACGTCGTCGAGCGTCAGCGGCTCGAAGTACAGGCGCGTCGACGTGTCGTAGTCGGTGGACACGGTTTCCGGGTTGCAGTTGACCATCACCGCGTCGCGGCCGGAGGCCTTCACCGTCCACGCCGCATGCACGCAGCAATAGTCGAACTCGATGCCCTGCCCGATGCGGTTCGGCCCGGAGCCGAGGATCATCACCGAACGGTTGTCGCCACGCTGCACCTCGTGCTGCGGCGTGCCGTGCTCCCACGCGGAGTAGAAGTACGGCGTGCGCGCAGGGAACTCGGCGGCGCAGGTGTCGACCGAGCGGTACGTCCGTTGCCCGGCGTCGGCGAGGCTCGGCGTTTTCGCCAGCTCGACCAGCTCCCGCAGATACCAGCGGTCGATCTTCGTGCGCTCGTGCAGCTGCTCGATCGATGCGCCGCCGCGAGCCGCCGCGAACAGCACTTCGTAGCGGTCGGCAGTCGGCGTCTCCAGCCGCGTGAGCAACTCGTCGAGCGACTGATCGACCTGCGGCGTGGCGTCGAGTTCGCGGCTGCGCATCGCCTTCGCGAAGGCCTGCTTGAAGGTGCGGCCCATCGCCATCGCTTCGCCGACCGACTTCATGTGCGTCGTGAGCGTCGGGTCGGCGCCCTGGAACTTCTCGAAGGCGAAGCGCGGCCACTTCACGACGACATAGTCGATCGTCGGCTCAAACGCCGCCGGGGTCGCACCGGTAATGTCGTTGTCGATCTCTTCGAGCAGGTATCCGACGGCGAGCCGCGCGGCGATCTTCGCGATCGGAAAGCCGGTCGCCTTCGACGCGAGCGCTGAGGAGCGCGAGACGCGCGGGTTCATCTCGATCACGAGAATCTCCTCGGTTTGCGCGTTGACGGCGAACTGCACGTTGCTGCCGCCGGTCTCCACGCCAACGGCGCGGATCACGGCGATCGCTTGGTCGCGCAGCTTTTGGTAGAGGCGGTCGGTCAGCGTTTGCTGCGGGGCGACCGTCACCGAATCGCCGGTATGGACGCCCATCGGGTCGATGTTCTCGATCGAGCAGACGATCACGACGTTGTCGCCGCGGTCGCGCATCACTTCCAGTTCGAACTCGCCCCACCCAATCACCGACTGGTCGATCAGGATTTGGCCGATCGGTGAGGCGTCGAGCCCCTGCCGCACGATCCGTTCGAACTCGTCGCCCGTGTACGCGATGCCGCCGCCACGCCCGCCGAGCGTGAAGGCCGGCCGGATGATCGCCGGCAGGCCGGTCTCCTCCAGCACTGCGAGTGCGGCGGCGTAGCCGGCGTCGAGATCCCGCTGCCCGTCGTCTTTGAGTGGCGCTTCGGCGATGCCGGAGGCCGGCATCTTCAGTCCGGCCTGGGCCATCGTCGCGGCGAACGCTTCGCGGTCTTCGGCGCGGTGGATTGCGTCGTAGTCGGCGCCGATCAGCTCGACATCGTATTTCGCGAGCGTGCCGTCTTCCTGAAGCGACTTCGCGAGGTTCAGCGCCGTTTGGCCGCCGAGCGTCGGCAGGATCGCGTCGGGGCGCTCCTTCTCGATGATCTGCGCGACGACCTCCGGCACGAGCGGTTCGACGTAGGTCGCGTCCGCGAACTGCGGGTCGGTCATGATCGTCGCCGGGTTGGAGTTCACGAGCACGACTTCGTAGCCCTCCTCCCGCAGAATCTTGCAGGCCTGCGCGCCGGAGTAGTCGAACTCGGCGGCCTGCCCGATCACGATCGGGCCGGAGCCGAGGATCATGATCCGCTTGAGGTCGTCACGACGCGGCATTGATCTGCTCCAGGAAACGGTCGAAGAGGTAGAGGGCGTCGTTGGGGCCGGGGCCGGCCTCCGGGTGGTACTGCACCGTCCCGCCCGGTACGTCGAGCAGCGTGAGCCCTTCGACGGTGCGGTCGTACAGGTTGAGGTGGCTCAGCTCGGCGGCACCGAGGGCGGTCTCCCAGCGGACCGGCTCGTTGGTCTCCAGGCGCCGGACGCCGCCCGGTCCGACGACCGCAAACCCGTGGTTTTGCGAGGTGATCTCCACGCGGCCGGTTGCGAGATCCTTCACCGGATGGTTGCCGCCGCGATGGCCGAACGGCAGCTTGAACGTTTCCAAGCCGAGCGCGCGACTCATCAGCTGGTGGCCGAGGCAGATGCCGAAGGTCGGCTTGTGGCCGATCACGCCGCGCAGCGTGTCGACGATGTCGTCGAGCGCGGCCGGGTCGCCTGGTCCGTTGGCGAGGAAGATCGCGTCGGCACCGGAGTCGATCAACGCCTGCGCATCGGTTCGTGCCGGGTAGAGCCGCAGCCGCGCGCCGCGCTGCACGAAGTTGCGGACGATCGAGCCTTTGATGCCGGTGTCGAGTGCGGCGATCAGCGGTCCGTCGCCGCTGCCGTGCTCGGTCATCACGGTGGGGCTGACCTCCTGCACGAGATCCTGGCCGGCCATCGGCGGTTCGGCATCGACGAGTTCGCGAGCTTGAGCGTCGCTGAGGTGCGCGGGGAAGATTCCGCCGCGCATCGAACCCCGGTCGCGGAGATGTTGGACGAGCGCGCGAGTGTCGAGTTCGTCGATCGCGACGATCCCGCAGTCGCGCAGCCAGTCGAGCCAGCCGCCTTCGGCGGTCGGGGCGTCTTCGCCGTTGGTGGCGGCGCGCATGATCACGCCGCGCGTCCAAATCCGGTCGCTTTCCATCGCCGCTTGGCTGACACCGTAGTTGCCGATGTGCGGGTACGTGAACGTAAGGAGTTGCCCGGCGAACGATGGGTCGGTGACCGACTCCTGGTAGCCGGCCATGCCGGTGGTGAACACCACCTCGCCGGTCACGTGCCCGGGCGCGCCGACGGCCTTGCCATCGAAGCGGGTGCCATCCTCAAGCAGGAGGTAAGCGTCTGAGGTCATGCGTGAGCCTGCGCGGGGTCGGAGATCAAGCCGAGCGTCGCGTCCGCGTACGCGATCGAGCCTTCGGAAACGGTCAGGACGACCTTGCTGTGCAGCGTGTGTCCATCGAACGCGCAGTTCGCCGACTTGCTGACGTAGCCGTCGGCGCCGACCACCCACTGGCGCGACAGGTCGACGAGACACAGGTCGGCCGGCGCGCCGGGCTTGAGGGTCGGCGGCGTGATGCCGACCAGTGCGGCGCCCGCACTCATCAGTTCGACGAGCCGTCCGAGCGGCAGCCCATGCCCGAGCACCAGCTCGGTGTAGCACGCCGCGAACGCTGTCTCCAGGCCGGTGACGCCGAATGGCGCCTGCTCGAACGGCAGCGCCTTTTCGTCTCGTGAGTGCGGCGCGTGGTCGGTGGCGATGCAGTCGATCGTGCCGTCGAGCACGGCGGCGATCAGCGCCTGGCGATCATCTTCGGTGCGCAGCGGCGGGTTCATCTTGGTGTGCGTGTCGAGCGTGCGGCACGCTTCATCGGTCAGCAGGAGGTGATGCGGGCTCGCTTCGCAGGTGATCTGCACGCTGGCTTCGCGTGCCGTGCGCACCGCGTCGAGCGACTCTTGCGCGGAGAGGTGCTGTACGTGGATGCGCGCGCCTTCGTAGCCGGCGATCGCGGCGTCGCGGGCGATCAGCGTCGACTCGGCGATGTTTGGCTGCCCGGAGATGCCGAGTGCGGCGCTGACGGCGCCTTCGTTCATCGCGCCGCCGCCGGAGAGCGACGGCTCCTCTTCGTGCAGCATCAGCACGGCGTCGACGAGCTGCTGGTAGCGGCAGGCCATGCGGAAGATCTGCGCGTCGGCGACCGGTTTGCCGTCGTCGGTGAACGCAACGGCGCCGAGTGCTTTGAGCGCCGCCATTTCCGTCAGTTCGTCGCCGCTCATGCCCTTCGTGATGCAGGCGGTGAAACCAACGCCGATCACCGCTTCGCGGCGGCCCTGGTCGAGCAGCGCTCCGAGCACCGCGGTCGAGTCGACGACCGGGTTGGTGTTCGGCATCGCGACGATCCCGGTAAAGCCGCCGGCCGCCGCTGACGCGGTGCCGGTTGCGATCGTCTCCTTGTAGCCCTGGCCGGGGGTGCGAAGGTGGACGTGCGGATCGAAGAAGCCGGGGAAGCAGTGCAGGCCGGTTCCGTCGATCAGCGTCACGCCGTCGAGCGGTTCGAGGTCGATCTCGCCGGCCGGCGCAATCGTGGTGATCTGCCCGCCGGTTACGAGCAGATCGATGTGGCGATCGAGGCCGGCGCGCCGGTCGATCGCGTGGACGCCGCGGATCAGCAGGTCGGTCGTTGGTCGTGCAGCGCGGACGATCATGCGGTCGCCTCCTGAGCGAGCGGAGTGGCGGCGGCACGCGGCGCGGCCGTGGTGCTGGCGGTCGTGCGGTTGCCGGCGAGCAATTCGTACAGCACCGCCATGCGGACGACGACGCCGGCTTTGACCTGCATCGTGATGACCGCTTGCGGAGAGTCGACGACTTCGCCGCTCATCTCGACGCCCCGGTTGACCGGCCCGGGATGCATCACCACCTGGTGCGGTGAGAGCCGCTGGCGGTTGACCTGGTAGCGCGCGGCGTATTCGCCAAGGCTCGGCAGCAGGCCGGCGGCGGTCATCCGTTCGTGTTGCAGGCGCAGCGTGTACACCACATCGGCGCCGGAGATCCCGGAGATGTCGAAGGTCACCTCGCAGCCGAGCGTGGCGATGTCTCGCGGGATCAGCGTCGGTGGGCCGCAGACGGTGACGTGGACGCCGGTCAGCACCAGCGCGCGGATCAGCGAGCGGGCAACGCGCGAGTGCGCGACGTCGCCGACGATCCAGACCGATCGGCCGGCAAGATCAGCGCCGAGTTGTTGGCGCATCGTGAAGAGATCCAGCAGCGCCTGCGTGGGATGTTCGCGTTTGCCGTCGCCGGCGTTGATGATCGCGGCGTCGGTCCATTGGGAGACGAGGTCGGGCGTCCCCGCCCACGGCGCGCGGACGACGATCGCGTCGGGTGAGTGCGCGGCGAGCGTCAGCACCGTGTCTTTGAGCGATTCGCCTTTCTCGACGGAGGAGCCGCTCGCGGCGAAGCTGACGGTGTCCGCCGAGAGCCGCTTGGCGGCCAGTTCGAAGGAGCTGCGGGTGCGCGTCGATGCCTCGTAGAACAGCGTCAGCACGGTGCGCCCGCGCAGCGCCGGCACCTTTTTGATCTCGCGGTCGGCGATGCCCTGGAACGACGCGGCGCGTTCGAGCAGCTGCTCGATGTCGTCGCGCGTGAGATCGGCGATGGAGATGCAGTGGTTCATGCGGTCTGCTCCACCGTCACGTCGTCTTCCCCGTCGAGTTCGTGGACGCGCACCCGCACCCGTTCGTCGCTGCTGGTCGGCAGGTTCTTGCCAACGAAATCAGGGCGGATCGGCAGTTCGCGGTGGCCGCGGTCGACCAGGACGGCGAGCCGCACCCGCGCGGGCCGCCCGAGGTCGAAGAGTGCGTCGATCGCGGCGCGCGTCGTGCGGCCGGTATAGAGCACGTCGTCAACGAGCACCACCGTTTTGCCGGTCAGGTCGACATCGACTTCGGTGGCGTACACGATCGGCGTCGCGGTGCGGGTACCGAGGTCGTCGCGGTAGAGCGCGATGTCGAGCGACCCGGTGGCGACCGGTGCGCCGATCAGCGCGGCGACTTCGGGTGCCAGGCGGGCGGCGAGCGGCACGCCGCGCCGGTGGATGCCGACGATCACGATCGGACCGTGCCGGGCATCGCGTTCGGCGATCTCGTGGGCGATGCGGGTGAGCGCACGCCGGACGGCATCGCCGTCGAGGACGGTCTTCGTAATGATGGCGGGCTTCCTTCCTGGCCTCTCCGGACCGGGTTAAAGGACGCGCTCACCGTATCAGTCGCTGCGGCCGAGGGATGACTCGGACGGCGGGCGCCGTGGCCGCAGCGAGATTCGCTCTCGTCTTCGGATCTGGTGCGGCGAGCCTGCGGTCAGTTTCACGTGGCGGGCGCGCTCGACTCGTGTGCGGGCGCGCTGCTACTTGATTGTCACGGTTTTGGTGAGGGTGCTGGGCTTGCCGCTGAGGTCGACGAGCGTGATGCGCAGGGTGGCCTTCTTTTTGCCTTTGAGCTTCTTGCGGGCGCTGGCGTT
>JASGGQ010000092.1:0-11221 GCA_047604965.1 Patulibacter sp.
CCGGACGCGCTGCTGTGCGATGGCTGCCCGGCCCGCGGGTCGCTGTGTCGCTGGCCGCTGCCGCTCACCGCGCGCCCGCCTGGCGCTGGCTCCGCCGATCGCGCACAGTGGCTGGGCGATCCAGCGGCGCTGCGCTGCTTACGGCAGATCTTCGGCGGTCGGCAGCCGCCCGGCCGGGTGGCCGGCGATCTCTGGGTCGTCGGCGCCGGGGTAGGAGACGGGGCGGTGCAGTTCGCCACGTCTGCGGGCGAGCTCGCTGTTGATCGCGGCGCCGAACAGGACGACGACGCCGCTGAGGTAGAGCCAGAGCAGCAGCACGATCGGGGTGGCGAAGGCACCGTACGTGCTGCCGATCGACGCGAGATTCGAGATGTAGTAGAAGAACGCCAACGACGCGATCACCCAGCCGCAGCCGGCGACGATCGCGCCGTGCAGCAGGTGACGCACCGGGGTGGGGTGGAGCCGGTCGGGGGCGACGCGGTAGAGCAGCAGCATCGTCGCGACGATGCCACCGAGCACCAGCGGCCACTGGGCGATCCGCCAGGCCAGCGGCGCGCCGGAGCTGGCGCCCAGCAGGTCGAACAGCTGGTCGGCGAACTGCCGGCCGCCAGCGAGCAGCGTGAGTGCGGCGACCAGCAGTGCGATCAGGAGCAGCGTCCAGGCCGCCGGGCGGAGCTTGCCGACGATCAGGTTGCGCGACCGGCGCAGCGCCGGGTCGGGTTCGATCGCCCGGCCGGCGGCGGCAAACCAGCCGGAAGCGCCGGAGATCGCCGTTATTGCGGCGATGATCGCGGCCAGGCCGGCGGTGCCGCGTGCGCGATTGGAGGCGTCGGCGAGCGAGTGGTGCAACGACTCGGCGAGGCTTGGGTCGAGCCCTTGTTTGACGCCCCAATTCAGTGCTTCGGCGATCGACTGTTCGGTGCTGAGTCGCAGCGAGATGAAGGCGAGTACGAACAGGCCGGGGAAGATCGCCTGCACGGCGTAGTACGCCAGCGCGGCCGCGCGGTCGGTTCCGCCACCTCCCAGCTGTTTCCCAGCCGACCACGTCACGCTGGCCGCAGTGCGCAGGCGAGACGGTTGACCGGTGGTGTTGTGGGCATTGCGCACAGCGCCGACCATAGACGAGCGATTCCCGGGGCCGCTGTGGCGCCCGTTGCGGGTTGCCGTGGAATCGCTCAGGCACACCGGGTGGGAGGAACGCTCATTCCGACGGCGAACGGCCCGAAACGACCGGCCAACTCATTGCTTCAGCAACGACTCTTCGCAATTCGTTGCAATTGCAAGGAGATTGCGTCATACTGGCCAACGGGCGACGAAGACATCGGAGAGAGACACGATGGAACCAGGCGATCAGCTTGATCAGATCCTCCGCGCGGCTGAGCGGTACCCGCTCCTCAGTCACCCGGAGGTCATCGAGCTCAGCAAGCGGATCGAGGCCGGCGACCTCGACGCAAAGGAAAAACTCATCAACTCCAATCTGCGCCTGGTCGTGTCGATCGCGCGCAACTACCAGGGGCAAGGGCTGCCACTCGGCGATCTGGTGCAGGAAGGCATGCTCGGGCTGATCCGCGCCGCCGAGAAGTTCGACTACCGCAAGGGCTACCGCTTCTCGACCTACGCGACGATCTGGGTGCGTCAAGCGCTGCAACGCGGGCTCGACAACAGTGGCCGGACGATCCGTCTGCCCGCGCACGTCGCGCAGCGGGTCCGCCGCATGCGGCGGCTTGAGCGTGAACTTGCGACGCAGCTCGGGCATGTGCCGACCGAGCAGCAGCTCGCCGACGCACTGGCAACCGACCTCGAAGAGATCGGCAAGTTGCGCCACCACGATCGCACGATGGCAAGCCTGGACGCCGGTGTCGGCGAGGATGGCGAGACACCGCTCTCCTCGTTGCTCCCCGATGATGGGCCGGAGATCGCGGAGGTTGTCGCCGAGCAGTCGGTGCGGGCAGGGCTACGCAACCAGATCCAGCTGCTGCCCTCTGATGAGCGCGAAGTGATCACCTTGCGATTCGGCACCGGCGCGGAGGGTGCGCACACCGTCGAACAGGCGAGCAAGAAACTCGGGATCTCGGCGTCGCGCACGCGCGACATCGAAGCCCGCGCGCTCGACCGGCTCTCGCGTACGCCGGCAGTCGTGGCGCTGAGCAGCGCTGCCTGAACGGCGCAACGCCAGCAAGAGCGCTGACCTGCGGGGTCGGCCGGCGCTGCCCGCCGACCCCACCACCGTTCCGCGCGCGGCGCCCGCGTGCGGCTGCTCCCGCAGCGACGAGCGTCATCTGCTGTCCCCCGGGCGTTTGGGGCGGTGCCTTCGCTGTCGCGCCGGGCTAGCCAACTGGATAAAGCGCGCAGGCGCCCCGTTGGTAGACTTCGCGCACCCTCGTGCCCCGCTCTCTGGCTCAGGGGAACCATTTTCCGAAACTGACCTACGACCTTGCGGACTTGCATGACGCGACCGGCGGACGGCCTCTACGACCCTCGCAATGAGCACGACGCCTGTGGCGTCGCGCTGGTGGCCAAGCTGGACAACGTTCCCACTCGTGAGATCGTGTCGATGGCGCTGGAGGCGCTCGACAACCTTGAGCACCGTGGTGCCGAAGGTGCGGATGCCAACACCGGCGACGGTGCCGGCATCCTGCTGCAACTGCCCGACGAGTTCCTGCGCGCGGTTGCGCCGGCCGAGCTGCCGCCGGCCGGCCAGTACGGCGTGGCGATGTGCTTCCTGCCGCAAGATGCGGCGTTGCGCGCCGAGATCAAGCAGTTCCTGGAGACGACGGTCGTCACCGAAGGCCAAGCGGTGATCGGCTGGCGGACCGTGCCGGTCGAGCCCGACACGATCGGCGTCGTCGCCAACCAGAGCCGCCCGATCTTCGAGCAGCTGTTCATCGGCGCTGGCCAGGTCGACGATCAGGACGCCTTCGAGCGCAAGCTCTACGTAATCCGCCGGATCGCCGAACTGCAATTCGGTCGCGACCTGTACGTCGCGTCGTGTTCGTCGCGGACACTGAACTACAAGGGCATGCTGATCTCCGGTCAGCTGCCGAAGTTCTTCCCCGATCTCGCCGACGAGCGGATCGCGAGCGCTGTCTGCCTGGTGCATTCGCGCTTCTCGACGAACACCTTCCCGAGCTGGGATCTCTCGCATCCGTTCCGCGTGATCGCGCACAACGGCGAGATCAACACGCTGCGCGGCAACATCAACTGGATGCGGGCACGCGAAAGCCAGCTTGAGAGCGAGCTGTTCGGCGACGACCTCAAGAAGATCACGCCGGTCGTGCGCCCAGACGGCTCAGACTCCGCGACCTTCGACAACGTGCTTGAGCTGCTGATGCTTGCCGGCCGCTCGCTGCCGCACGCGGTGATGATGATGGTGCCGGAAGCCTACGAGCGCCGCACCGATCTCTCACCCGAGCTTCAAGGCTTCTACGCCTTCCACGCCTCGCTGATGGAACCGTGGGATGGTCCGGCTGCGGTCTGTTTCACGAACGGCCGCGTGGTCGGCGCGACGCTCGATCGCAACGGGCTGCGCCCCGGTCGCTGGATCGAGACGACCGACGGCATTGTCGTGCTCGGTTCGGAAACCGGCATGCTGCCCGGCATCACGACCGACCGGATCAAGCGGCTGGGCCGCTTGCAGCCCGGCAAGTTGTTCCTGATGGACCTCGAAGCCGGCCGCATCGTCGACGATGCCGAGGTCAAGCACGAGATCGCTTCGCAGCAGCCCTACGCGCAATGGGTGCAGGAACGCAAGGTCCGGCTCTCCGACCTGCCGGAGCGGCGTTCGCCGGTGCCGGCGCTCTCCACCCGCCAGCGCCAGCTGGCCTTCGGCTACACGCAGGAAGATGAGCGCGTGCTGATCGGCCCGATGGCCGCGAAGGGCGAGGAGCCGCTCGGCTCGATGGGGAACGACACGGCGCTTGCCGTGCTCTCCGATAAGCGGCCGCCGCTCTACTCGTACTTCAAACAGCTCTTCGCGCAGGTCACCAACCCGCCGATCGACCCGATCCGCGAAGAGGTCGTGATGAGCCTCTCTGCGCACATCGGATCGGAAGGCAACCTGCTCGACGAAGATCCCGAGCACGCCCACCAGCTCAAACTCGATCAGCCGATCCTGCGCAATGACGAGCTTGAAGCGATCCGCCACATCAACCACGGCTCGCTGACGGCGCGCACGCTCGACATCACCTTCCCGCGCAGTGACGGCGAAGCCGGCCTTGAGCGCCGGCTCGGAGAGCTGTTCCAAGAGGCGACGCAGGCGATGGCCGACGGCATCACCGTGTTGATCTTGTCCGACCGTGCCGTTTCGCAGGAGCGCGTGCCGGTCCCGGCGCTGCTCGCCGTCGCCGGCGTGCATCATCATCTCGTGCGCGAGGGCACGCGCCTGCAGTGCGGGCTGATCCTCGAATCCGGTGAGCCGCGCGAGGTTCACCACATGGCGGTCCTACTCGGGTTTGGCTGTGGGGCGATCAACCCCTACCTGTTGTTCGACACCGTCGACAAGCTGCTCGACGAGGAGCGGGTGCCCGGCGATCTGACCAGCGAGTACGCCCAGAAGAACGTCGTCAAGGCGCTCGGCAAGGGACTGCTCAAGACGATCTCGAAGATCGGGATCGCCACGACGCAGTCGTACACCGGCGCGCAGATCTTCGAAGCGATCGGCCTCGAACCGGAGCTGTGCGATAAGTACCTGTCCGGTGTCGCGTCGCGGCTCGGTGGCATCGGTATCGATGTCATCGCCAAAGAGACGCTCAGCCGCCACGCTGAGGCGTTCCCGACGCTCCACGACGAGCTGCTGCCGGTCGGCGGCATCTACGCTTGGCGGCGCGATGGCGAGAAGCATGCGTGGGCGCCGGAGACGATCTCACTGCTCCAGCACGCCGTTCGTGGGCAGGGAGGCGACGCACAGGCGACCTACGAGCGGTTCGCGCGCGAAGTCAATGAGGAAACCAACCGTGCCGGCTTCCTGCGCGGCCTGTTGCAGTTCAACGCCGCCGGCGTGACGCCGGTGCCGCTCGATGAGGTCGAACCGGCGCAGGAGATCGTCAAGCGGTTCGCGACCGGTGCGATGTCGCTCGGTTCGATCTCGCGTGAAGCGCACGAGAATCTCGCGATCGCGATGAACCGCCTCGGTGGGCGCTCGAACACCGGCGAAGGCGGGGAGGACCCGGTTCGCTTCAAGCCCGAGGCCAACGGCGACTCGCGTCGCTCGTCGATCAAGCAGATCGCTTCCGGACGGTTCGGCGTGACGATCGAGTATTTGGTCAACGCCGATCAGTTGCAGATCAAGATGGCGCAGGGCGCCAAACCCGGCGAGGGTGGCCAGTTGCCCGGCCACAAGGTCGACGATTACATCGGCCGGATTCGCCACTCGACGCCTGGCGTCGGCTTGATCTCGCCGCCGCCGCACCACGACATCTACTCGATCGAAGATCTCAAGCAGCTGATCTACGACCTGCGCTGCGCGAACCCTGGTGCGTCGGTGTCGGTGAAGCTGGTCGCCGAGGTCGGTGTCGGCACCGTTGCCGCGGGCGTCGCGAAGGCCAACGCCGATCACGTCCTGATCGCCGGCCACGATGGCGGCACCGGCGCCTCGCCGCTGTCGTCGGTCTACTCGGCCGGCGTGCCGTGGGAGATCGGTCTCGCCGAGACGCAGCAGACGCTGCTCAAGAACGACCTACGTTCCCGCATCTGGGTGCAAACCGACGGCCAGCTCAAGACCGGCCGGGATGTCGCGGTCGCGGCGATTCTCGGTGCCGACGAATACGGCTTCTCGACTGCGCCGCTGATCTCATCGGGCTGCATCATGATGCGCAAGTGCCACCTGAACACCTGCCCGGTTGGCATCGCCACGCAGGATCCGGTGTTGCGTGAACGCTTCAAGGGGCAGCCTGAGCATGTCGTCAACTACTTCTTCTTCGTCGCCGAGGAGCTGCGCGGGATCATGGCGTCGCTCGGCGTGCGCACGCTCAACGAGCTGATCGGCCGCACCGAACTGCTGAAGGCCGACGACGCGATCGAACACTGGAAGGCCAAGGGGCTCGACCTCACACATCTGCTGCACTTCCCGAGCGACGTGGACCCATCCGCGCCGCGCCACCGCGTGCAGGCTCCGCCGTCAGTGCTCGACGATCACGTCGACTGGAAGCTCGTCGAGCGCGCGCAGGATGCGATCAACGCCGGTCAGCCGGTCGTCTTGGAACAGGCGGTGCGCAACACCGACCGCTGTACCGGCGGCGTGCTCTCCAGCCATGTCGCCGCACGCTACGGCCAAGCCGGCCTGCCGGACAACACGATCACCGTGAACTTCACCGGCTCGGCCGGGCAGAGCTTCGGCGGCTGGCTCGCGCGCGGCGTGACCTTCGCACTCCAAGGTGACGCGAACGACTACACCGGCAAGGGGCTCTCCGGTGGCGTACTGTCGGTTCGCCCGCCGCTCGACGCCCGTTACGCGGCCGAGGAGAACGTGATCGTCGGCAACACGCTGCTGTACGGTGCGACCGAGGGTCGCGCGTTCTTCCGGGGCCGTGCCGGCGAGCGATTTGCCGTCCGTAACTCCGGCGCGAGCGCCGTCGTCGAAGGAGTTGGCGATCACGGCTGCGAATACATGACCGGTGGCCGCGTCGTCGTGCTCGGCCCGACTGGCCGCAACTTCGCCGCCGGGATGAGCGGTGGTCTGGCGTTCGTCTACGACCCCGACGGCACCTTCGATCAACGGGTCAATCCGTCGATGCGCGACCAGCTTGAAGAGCTCACCAGCGAAGATCAGGACGAACTCCGCGCGCTGCTCGAAGAACACGCCGAGCGCACCGGTTCGGCGGTGGCGCAAAGTATCCTCGGCCGCTTCGACGAAGCGGTCAGTGAATTCGTGAAGATCTTCCCGACCGACTTCAAGCGGGTGCTTGCGCAGCGCGCCGCAGCGGCCGGGACGACCGGAGGCGCAGCCTGATGGGTGAACTTGGCGGCTTTCTCAAGATCGAGAAGCACAACGTCTCTTACGCCGACCCGGCAGGGCGTGTCGAGCACGTCCGAGAGTTCATCGAACGCAATCCGACGGAGGTCGTCTCCCAGCAGGGCGCGCGCTGCATGGAGTGCGGCGTCCCGTTCTGCCACAACGGCTGTCCGCTCGGAAACCTGATCCCCGATTGGAACGACCTCGTCTACCGCAACCGCTGGGACGACGCTGTCCTGCAACTGCACTCGACGAACAACTTCCCCGAGTTCACCGGCCGCCTCTGCCCGGCGCCGTGCGAAGCCTCCTGCGTGATGGAGATCAACGAAGGTCAGGCCATCACGATCAAGCAGATCGAGCTATCGATCAGCGACTACGCCGTCAACGCCGGCCTGCCGCTGGAGACGCCCGAGCATGAGACCGGGCATCGGGTGGCGGTCGTCGGCGCCGGCCCGGCCGGCCTCGCTGCCGCGCAGCAACTGCGCCGCATGGGCCACGCCGTCACGCTGCTGGAACGCGACGAAGCGCCCGGCGGCCTGATGCGCTTCGGCGTACCCGATTTCAAGATCGAAAAGGCCGTGATCGAGCGGCGCGTCGAGCAGATCACCGGTGAGGGCGTCGAGCTTCGCTGCGGCGTTGACGTCGGCGTCGACCTGACCGTCGAGGAACTGCGCGACGAGTTCGATGCGGTGATCCTCACGACCGGTTCGCGCGTCCCGCGTGACCTGCCGGTACCCGGCCGCGAACTTGACGGCGTGCATTTCGCGATGGAGTTCCTCTACGAGCGCAACCGCCGGGTCGCGCGCGAGTTTGGACCGACGCCGCAGGGCACCACGCCGCCCGACTCGGGAATTACGGCGACCGGCAAGAAGGTCGTCGTGATCGGCGGCGGCGATACCGGCGCCGACTGCGTCGCCAATTCGCTGCGTGAAGGCGCCGTCTCCGTCGTGCAGTTGGAGCTGCTGCCCGAGCCACCCCTCAACCGTCCCGACGACCGCACGCCATGGCCGCTCTGGCCGGCGAAGTACCGCAAGTCGTACGCCAAAGAGGAGCTGGACGCGCTCGACAAGGGCGAGCAGGACTTCTCCGTCGTGACGACCGCCTTCGAAGGCGAGAACGGCAAGGTCACGAAGTTGAAGGTGTCGAAAGCTGCCGATGCGCCGCCGTTCGCACCGGTCGAAGGCAGCGAGTTCGAGATTGAGGCCGATCTGGTGCTCCTCGCAATGGGCTTCCTCCATCCCGAGCAGGAGTTGCTCGACCGGCTCGGCGTCGAAAAGGATCCGCGCGGCAACGTCAAGTCGGTGGCGCCGTACACGTCGTCGGTCGATGGTGTATTCGCCGCCGGTGACTGCCGCCGCGGCCAGTCGCTGATCGTCTGGGCGATCTCCGAAGGGCGCCGCGCCGCGAAGATGGCCGACCGCTACCTCGGCACCCGCGAGAAGGACATCGCGGACGCGCTGACCGCACACTGAGGCGGCGGCGCGGCCCGGCGCGCGCGCCGATGGCTCGCGAGCGAGGCTGCACACGCCGCCGCAGCGGCGGGGTACGCTTGCTGCGTGACGCCCGCTCGCCGCCCCCGCGTGTTGGTGATCGGCGCCGGCAGCGCCGGCATCGCCGCACTCAAGACGCTCCGTGATCGTGGACTCGACGCACACGCCGTCGACCGTGCGCCACAGATTGGCGGGCGTTGGGCGAATGACGACCCGCAATTCGGGCCGGTCGCATACCGCACCCTGCACAGCGCCACGTCGCGCGATGCGCTCGCGTACGCCGATCTGGCCGCACCGCGCCAGCTCCCGGTCTTCCCGAGCGCCGCGCAGGTCAGCGCGTACTGCGAGCAGTACGTCGACACGTTCGGGCTACGCGACCGCATCAGCCTCAGCGAATCGGTTGACGCGGCGGTGCGCACCGACGACGGCCACTGGACGGCGACGACTTCAGCCGGCGTGCGCGAAGTTGAAGCGCTGGTCGTCGCGAGCGGTCCGTTCGGTGAGCCACGCTGGCCGGAGCCGGCGATCCCTGGGCTTTCGGGCTTCTCCGGCGAACTCCTGCACGTCCACGATTACTGTGGTCCGCAGCAGCTCGCCGGCAAGCGGGTCGTGGTCGTCGGCGTCGGCACCTCCGCCGTCGATCTGGCGTGCGACGCCGCAGAACATGCCGACAGTGCGCTGCATTCGATGCGCCGAGGCGCCTGGTTTTTGCCGGAGATTCTCTTCGGGCGCCCCGCCGACCGGTGGCGTCCGCCGATTCCGATGGGCTGGAAGGCGCGTCGCTCACTGTTTGCACGCGCCGCTGCCGCCCAACTCGGGCCGCTCTCGGCCTATGGCATCGCGCATCCCGGACACGGTTACGGTGAAGTACATCCGCTGCGCTCCGGCCGGTTGCTCTCACATCTCGCGCATGGGCAACTCACGACGCGCCCCGCGATCGCCCGGCTGCATGAGGATTCCGTCGAGTTCATCGACGGCCGGATCGACCCGGCCGACATCATCGTCTTCTGCACCGGATGGCATGTCCTACACCGGTTCCTTCCCGAGCGCTACCGCAGCATCGACGACCAGCACGCCGGCCCGCCGCTGCTGCGCCGCGTCTTTCATCCACACGCACCGGAGTTGGCGTTCGCCGGACTCGTCGACGCCGGCATGGTGTCGATGCCGATCGCCGAAGCCCAAGGGAGGCTGATCGCCGATCACCTTTGCGGCGACTACCAGCTCCCCGGCCTAGCGGAGCGACTCGACCTGGTCGCCGAAGAAGAGGCGATCAGCCGCGAGCGGTATCCGGCGGCTCGTCGCGTGCGGCTCCAGGTTGATCCGCTCGACTACATGCCGGCGCTCGAACGCGAACGCCGCGCTGGACGCGAGCGCGCGCGGATCGCACGCGGCACATCGTCCGCGAGAACGTAGACTGCTGGCCGTGCCTACCTTTTGCCGCCACGGTCGCTTTGAAGCAAGTTGCGCGATCTGCCGGCAAGAGCAAACGAAGGCCGCACCGAAAGCGGTGACGCCGCGCACCAAGGGCGGGGCGTCGCGTCGGCCGGCAAGCTCCGCGTCGGCGCCGGTCGGATCGCGTACTGGTGCAGCGCGTACCCGTGGCGTCGTCACGGGCAAGCTTCAGCGCGCGGCCGACGACGGGTATCGCTCCGACCTGCTGCCCGGCGTGCGCTCGACCGCCGATGTGTTGCAGCTCGCCGAGCAGCTGGTGCTCGCCGAAACGCGGCTCGCGGCGTACGGTGGCGCGCAGGCCGGTCCGTGGGCAGCGGTGGCCGCGCTGGCCGGTGAACCGCATCGCGCATTCATCGTGGCGCTGGTGACGGCGCTGGCCTCACCCGACTCGTTGGCCGGATCGATCGCGACGGCTGCGGCGGCCCAGGAGGCGCTCGAAGGTGGGGGTGACGCAGCAGCTCGCGGCGAGCTGGCCGCGATCGATGAGCTCGCTGCGTTGCTGGCTGCCGGCCCGCGTGGGCCGCGCGCGCACGACGCGACCGCCGCCGCGCTCGCGGTCCCGGCGCAGCTCGCACAACGTTCGGAGGGCGGCTTGGAATCGGCGCTGACCGGCGACGCCAGCTGGTCATCCGAACGCCGCTTCGCCCGGCTGTTCGACCGGCTCGCGTTGCGCGGGCTGCCGCGTGCGGTGCGTTTTGATCTGCTGACGGCGCTCGGGCGCTGCGGCGCGCTCCCGCTGCGCGCCGACGCGCTCCATCTCGGGAGCGATCAGGTCACCGATGCGGCAAAGCGCTACTTCGCGGTCGCCGATGTCGCGCTCCTGGAGCGCCGCGCTGCGGCGCTCGTTGAGGCAACCGGCGTCAGCATCGACGCGCTCGAACTCGCGTTGTGGAACATCGCTGGCGCCGACGCTGGTGCCGGCGGTGCCGCAGCGCGGTGGTCGACGGCGAAGCCGGTCACCGATCTCGGCTTGCCCGGTGAGGCAGACGACGACCAGACGCAAACGCTCGCCGAGCTGCTGCGCTGAGCCGGCGCCGAACGCAGAACGAGAGCCTCCGCTTACTCGTCGAACTGCGGCGGGTTGAGGTCGGGCAGGTCGTCGGCATCACGCTGCCCGCTACCGCGCCTCATCCACGCGGGCACCGAAAAGAACTCGCTTCGTCGCGTGCGCCGCTTGCGGCCGGATGGTTCAGCGGCGGCCATCGGTGCTTCGACGATGCGCGTTTCGGCGACGGCGTAGGCGGGCTGCGCGATCCGTAGGGTCGGCGCGCGCGTGGGCGGCGGAGCGACCGACTCGCCGACCCGGCGGGCCGGCGGCGGAGCGAGCGGG
>JASGGQ010000093.1:0-11072 GCA_047604965.1 Patulibacter sp.
GGCGGCCAGACGGCGGCTACGAGCCGGTGACGGCGGCTACGAGCCGGTGACGGCGGCGCCGGCTCGTTCGGCCAGACCGGGCGCTGCGCCGGACGCGGTCGCCCCGCTGATCGCGACAGTGCCACGCTGAGCTGTCCACCGCGCGGACTGCATCGGCCTGAGCGGTGCCGCCACGATCGCGTTGCCCAGCGGCTCACTGCTGCCCGACTGGCGTGGAGGGATCGCCGTCGCGCCGGCGGCGAAGCGGTGTGCGCCCTGGTCGTTCCCCGTGAGCTGGCCCAAGCCGAGCGGCGCAGGCCCACCGGCCGCCGCTGAGCGCGTTCGCTCGGGCAGGCCGACGGTCAGGCGCGGTTCCGCCGCGCCCACCACGGGGGCGCTCGGGCGCGGGTCGATGAGGAGACGCGAAACCGGCATGAACACCAGTTGACCACGCCGGCCGGCGGAGCAAGGGCCAGATGTCCCTTGCGCGCCGCCGGCCGCTTCGCCAGGGTGGATCGCCATGCGGATCGGCATTCTCACCGGCGGCGGCGATTGCCCCGGCCTCAACGCGGTCATCCGAGCTGTCGTGCGCTCGGCCTACCTCCACGGCGATGAGATCGTCGGCTTTCGCGACGGCTGGGGTGGCGTGCTCGATGACGCCGCAGTGCCGCTCGGCCTCGACCGGATCGCCGGCATCCTCCCGCGCGGCGGCACGATCCTCGGCACCTCCCGCCGCAGCGCGCTGGAACACCGCGAGCTGGTCGCGCAGCGATTCGCCGACCACCAGCTCGACGGGCTCATCGCGATCGGTGGGAACGGTACGCTGTACGCCGCGAACGAGCTCGCTGCCGAGCATCCGATCGTCGGCGTCCCGAAAACGATCGACAACGATCTCTCTGGCACCGACCGCACCTTCGGCTTCGATACCGCCGTGCAGATCGCCTGCGACGCGATCGACCGGCTGCATACGACCGCCGAAAGCCACTACCGCACCGTCGTCGTGGAGGTGATGGGCCGCAACGCCGGCTGGATCGCGCTACACGCTGGGCTGGCCGGTGGTGCCGACGTGATCCTCGTGCCGGAACGCCCATTCGATCTCGACGAGGTTGCCGCGCGCGTTCACGCCCGCCACCAACGCGGGCGGCGATTCTCGATCGTGGTGGTTGCTGAAGGCGCGTCCCCGAAGGATGGCGAGCTGGTCACCAAGGGGCGCCTCGATCCACTCGGCCGGCCGCTGCTCGGCGGCATCGGACACTGGCTGGAGATCGAGCTTGAGGCATTGACCGGGGCGGAGACCCGCGCCGTCGTGCTGGGCCATGTGCAGCGCGGCGGCACGCCGACGGCCTACGACCGGGTGCTTGCCAGCCGGCTTGGCCAGCACGCGCATCTGGCGGTACGCGACGGCGCATTCGGGCAGATGGTGGCGCTGCGCGGATCGCAGATCGAACGGGTGCCGCTCGTCGACGCGACCGCTGAGCTGCACACGATCGGCGACGCCGAGCTTGATCTCGCCGAAGCGTTTCTCGGATAGCGCCGCTCGGGTAGCGTGTGCGTCTGTGCGCACCACGCTGACTCTGTTGCTGATCGCGGCGGCCTGTGGCGCTGCTGCCTGTGGGGACGACGACACCGCCAGCACACCGTCCGCTGCTTCGGTCGCGGCCAGCGCGACCGCTGCGGCGCCCGAGCGCGGAACGGCCGACGACGGTGAGGTTGCCGTCGCGAGCTGCGCGCAGGCCGACGCGCCGAAGGCAAAGTCTGCCGACACCCCGAAGCCGACCGGATCGCTCGATCCCGACAAGAACTACTACGCGGTGCTCAAGACCTCCTGCGGCACGATCACGATCAAGCTCGACCAGCGCAACAACCCGAAGACGGCGAATGCCTTTGCCACGCTGGTGCGGGCCGGCTATTACGACGGCCTGTCGTTTCACCGGGTCGTCAAGGGCTGGGTCGTGCAAGGCGGCGATCCGAGCGGCACCGGTGCTGGCGGCCCACCGTGGCAGGTCGTCGAAGCGCCGCCGAAGGATGCGCAGTACACGCGCGGCACCGTCGCGATGGCCAAGACGCCGACCGACCCAGACGGCGCCTCGGGCAGCCAGTTCTTCATCGTCGTCGGCGACGATGCCGGGTTGCCCGCGCAGTACGCGATCGCGGGTCACGTCAAGACCGGCCGGGCTGTCGTCGATGCGATCAGCGACCTGGCCGGCGACGAACCCGATGGTCCTCCGGCGCGCCCGATCGTGATCGAGTCGGCGACGCTCGAAGTCAAGTAGCGATGCGCCGCGCGGTAGCGTGCCGGGTATGACCCGGATCGCGGACCTGTCCATCGGCTCGTCGGAGTTCGACCCGCCGTTCCTCAACATCCTTGAGGAGAGCGGGCTTGAACGTGAGGAGTTTGAAGGGCTCGACTACTTCACGTGGCTGCCGTTTTTCGTGATCGCCGGTGCAACGGTCGCGCCGAAAATCCGCGTACATGGCGATCACACGCACTTCGAGGGCGCGACGATCGACGTGCCCGACGGGGAGCTGGCGTTGTTCTACGAAGCACTCCCGCACCTGCTGGCGCAGGTCCACGATTTCGATGAGGACGACGAGTAGCCTGGCTGCCGGTATGAAGCGGATCGGCTTCTTGTCGTTCGGGCATTGGACGCCGCACCCTTCCTCGCGAACGCGGTCGGCCGGCGATGCGCTGCTGCAATCGATTGAACTGGCGGTCGCGGCCGATCAGCTCGGCATCGATGGCGCGTACTTCCGCGTCCATCACTTCGCGCGCCAGCTCGCGTCGCCGTTCCCGCTGCTGGCGGCGATCGGCGCGCGCACCAGCCGGATTGAGATCGGCACCGGGGTGATCGACATGCGGTACGAGAACCCGTTGTACATGGCCGAGGATGCCGGCGCGGCCGACCTGATCTCAGGCGGGCGCCTTCAGCTCGGCATCAGTCGTGGTTCGCCGGAGCAGGTGATCGACGGCTACAAGTACTTCGGTTACGACCCGCCCGATGGCGACCACGCGGAGCTGGCGCGCACCCACGCTGCGGTCTTCCTGAAGGTGATCGACGGTGAGGGCTTCGCGCAGCCGAATCCGCGGCCGATGTTCCCCAATCCGCCGGGCCTGTTGCCGCTCGAACCGCATTCGCCGGGGTTGCGCCAGCGGATTTGGTGGGGTGCGGGGACGCGCGCGACGGCCGAATGGGCGGCGCAGCAGGGCATGAACCTGATGAGCAGCACACTGCTGACGGAGGACACCGGCGTCGCGTTCCATGAACTTCAAGCCGAGCAGATCGCCCGGTTCCGCGCCGAATGGGCGCACGCCGAGCATGACTGGACGCCGCGCGTGTCGGTCAGCCGCAGCATCATGCCGATCGTCGACGATCAAGATCGCGCGTACTTTGGCCGCGAGACTCGTTCGACCGACACCGTCGGCTACCTCGACGGCGGGAACGCGCGTTTCGGCAAGACGTACGCCGGCGAGCCGGACCTGCTCGTTGAGCAGCTTCGCGAGGACACTGCGCTCGCCGCCGCCGACACGGTGCTGCTGACAATCCCCAACCAGCTTGGTGTTGAGTACAACGCGAAACTGCTTGGGAATATCGTCGAGCATGTCGCGCCGGGCCTGGGTTGGCGGTAGCGCAGCGATGCGGTGCCGCCACCTGCGCGGTCCCAGGCCAGTCGCCGCGACCGGGCCTCTGCGCGTAGGCTGCTCGGATGCCCGAGGTCACCCCGAAGACTGCCGTGCTGGTCGGCACGGACACCCACGTTGCCACATTGGCGCAGGAGATTCGCGACCCGCAGCGCACCCGCCCGGTGGTCGTCGTCACGGCGAAGCCGAGCGCTGGCCGGCCGTTCGTCGATGCTGATGCGCTCGCCGAACGGCTCGGCGAGTTGGCTGCGGTGTGGCTGCTCGACGACCCGGATTTGACCTGGACGTTGACCGATGCGCTGCCGCCGAAGCTCGACGTGTACGGCGGCGCGGTGCGCGCGTACAACACGCTCGATGGCGACGATCCGTACCCCAGTGACCATCCGCAGTGGACCGTCTTCAACGACGAAGAAGGCGTCCGCGCCGTCGAGCTGATCGCCGGCTACGTCGAGCTGATCAGCCGGTCGCCGCTGCCGGCCTTCGGCGAGGTCACGACCGCAACGGTCACGACCGTCCGCAAAGCCGGTGCAGAGCTTGACCTCGCGACCGGCCATCCGGCCTTCGTGTCGATCGATCATCTCATCCAGCACGGCGAGGTGTTCCATGCCGCCGATGTGGTGCAGGTCGGCCAGCAGGTACCGGTGCGAGTCGGTGCTTGGAATCCGCATGCCGGCCGGCTCTCCGTCACGATGCGCGAGTTTGCCCCCGATCCGTGGGAGCGGCTGGCGGAGGTCTACGAGCCGGGCATGCTGATCGAGGGCGGGGTGACTGGGGTCACGAAGTTCGGCGCGTTTGTCGAATTGTTGCCCGGCGTCGAAGGGCTGCTGCACAAGAGCAAGATTTCCAACGAGTTTGTCGAGTACGTCGACGACTACGTGCGGGAGGGCGACCGCCTCACCGTTCGTTTGCTCGATCTCGATCCCGATGCGCGGAAGGCGTCGGTTGGGTTGCGCGACGTGCCGGCGGGCGCAACCGCCGTGCCGCCCGCGTCGATCTTGCCTGGCGGGCCGCCGTGGTTGCCGATGCCGTCCGAACAGGCTGACCCTGCCGCTGAACCAGCTGAACCAGCTGCGGACGGTGTGCAGGGCGACGAGGGCGACGCGCCGGTGTACCTCCCGCAGCTTCAGCGGCTCGTGACGCTGATCGCCGAGCATGGTGGCGGCGATGGCGCGCTCGCCGAACCGCTGCGCGAGGCGCTCGAACGCGGCGTCGCGAGCTTCGATGCACGCCTCGATGAAGGCGACGACGGCTCCGAAGATCCCGGCGAGCCGCTGGTGCAACTGCGCGATGCCGCCGCCGATCTGATCGACGCGCTGCGCAGCACCGGCGAGTAGCAGCGCGCCGGCAGCGTGCGCGCGGGGCGTGCCTGCCCGCGCCGCGCGGCGATCAGCGAATCGCTGCCGCTAACGCACCCGCACCACGCGGCTGCCGGAGCGCTGGCCGTCGACTTTGGCCGAGAGCGATACGCGCGCTCCATGCTTGAGGCCGATCGCGCGGCCTCTTGCAAAGCCTTTGCCGGAGGACAACGAGACCCGGGTCGTGAAGGTGCGGTTGCCCCGCCGAGCCGTCACGGTGATCGGGCCGTCGGTGTTTGTGCAGGTGAGTTTGATGCGCCCCGACGGGCGGCGTGGCGCGCCTCCAAACTTGCAGTTCGCCGGTCCCGCCCAGAAGTCCGGCCCGTTGAGGACCGTTGTGGGTGTTGCATCGGTTGTGCCCGTGCCAACGTATCCGCACAGGTGGTAATGCCCGGCGAACGGCGTCGTGACGTTGTTCACGAAGGTCGTTGGCCCGCCGACGATCTCGTCGTCCCAGATCCACATCTTGTTGTCTGCATTGGCCTCCACGCTGGGGCCGCACGAGATCCCGATCGCATTGACTTCCACGGAATACACCCGGCGGACTTCGGAGGAGGCGATTGCCGTCAAGGGGACCGACACGTTTTCGGCGAACCGGCGGCCCGGCAACGACAGCTGGAGGCTGGTGGTCGGTGCGCGCACCGTGACCGCAATCTGCGAGGCGACCGTTGGGGCATTGTATCCGCTCAAATAGGCGCACAATAGGAACGAGCCTGCGGTTTCGGGCGCCCACGTGAGCGTGGCATCGGTGAAGTTGCCCTCGTTGACCGATTGATCGTCGGCCGAATCGACGCGCCGCTCGATGTTGTTCCGGGAGTCTGACGCGCAGGGCAGCGACGCTGGGTTGACATCGAGCTCGAGGGAGGTCGACCAGCTCGTCGCAGCTGGATCGGCAAACCCACTGAGCGCGATCGTGGCGGTCTTGTCGACGATCAGGTCGCCGTTGGTGACCCGTGGCGCGCCGAGCGAACTGGCAGCTTGCGCCGATCCGGTGATGGCGGCGATGAGCGCCGCAGCGGCGGCAGCAACGGTGATGAAGAGACGTCCCCCAATCAGCATGCGGCGCATCGTAGCGACCCAACCACGGCGCACTGGGCGAGCCGGCAATGCGGCTTTGGGCCGGCGCCGGCTTCTTCGACGAAGGCTCAACTACGCTTGACAGAGATGTCCGCCGCGCTGCTCCCGCTGCCTGACCTGCGCACCGTTGCGGGCGTTGGGGTGGCCGGGAATTTCGCCGGGCATCTCGAACAGGCCGGTGAGTCCGCCGACTTCGCGCGGGTCGATGCCGTCGCCGACGCGCCGAAGGGCATCTTCCCGTGGTACCTGCCGCCCGGCCCGTCGCCGCAGGCACGAGCGCCGCAGATCCCCGAGTTCCTGCGGATCTTTCCGCTCGCGCACGACGAGATTCGGTTGCCGCCCGGCGATCACAGCAAGCTCCAGATCGAGCCGGAAGTCGGCCTGCTGGCGCGCATCGAATACGACCGGCACACGGGGCTGCCGGCGCGCGTGGCGCCCCGCGCGATCGGTGCGTTCAACGACTGCTCGATTCGCCGGCCCGGCGCGCAGAAGATCAGCGACAAGAAGAACTGGGGGCCGGCGAGCAAAGGCCTCGCCGCCGAACTGATCGCGGTCGACAGCCTCGCGCCCGACGGGCCGACCGCCAGCTGGAGGCTGGCCTGCTTCCTGCGTCGCGACGGCCGCGCCGAGCCGTACGGCATCGACAGCCGCCTCCCGGACTACTCGTACTACGGCGCCACGCTGCTCGACTGGATCGCTGACCGCCTCGCGCACCAAACCGGCAGCGACGACACGCCGCTGGAACCGGTTGGCGCGTACCTGCGCGCCGCCGGGCAGCCAAGCCACGCGCTGATCGGGATCGGCGCGACCCGCTACACCCCGCTCGGCGAAACGACCTTCTTGCAGCCTGGCGACGAGTCGATCGTGATCGTGTACGACGCGGCGACGCACACCCCCGGTGCGCTCCAGCGGACCGTTGAACTGGCACGCGAAGACGAACTGCGCGACGCCTCCGTGCTACGCCAACGGGTCGTCAGCGCAGGCGCTTGAACGATCCCTCTCGCCGGGTGCCTACGCGCCGGGCAGCATGAAGTCGCGGGTGACCGAGCCATCGTCGGCGAACTCGACGTACCGCTGGAGCACGGCCTGCTCGCCGGGCAGCGGCTTCGCGGTCGCGCAGCGAAAGCCACCAGCGCCGCCCGACTGTGTGCCGTCGGGATTGAGGCCGACGGTAAAGGCGCAGCCGTACCGCACCGTGCGGCCCAGCGTTGCCCGCTCATCGGCGTCCAGCGCCGCAGCGATCGCGACGCCGGTTGTCGGTGCCTGCGCGAGATCGCTGCCAGCCAGGCGCTTGGTGAGCACCCCGCCGGAGTACCGCACGATGATCGCCTTGGCGTCGCTGTTGTCCATCACCGGGGTGCAGGCAAACTCGCCGCTGCCACGCGAGACGCAGCGCGTGTGCTCAAGCGCCGTCACGCTGAGCGGGCCGGCGAGCAGCTCCGCGTGCGACTGCAATGCGGCCGACACGTCGTCGACCGGGTTGGACTCGTTCTCGCGTGAGAGCAGGCCGACGACGGCAACCACGATCAGCAGCGCGAAGCCACCGAGCGCCCACGGCAGGATGCGGCGGCCGCCAGTCGGCTGAGGGTGGGCATCCGCAGGCGAACTCATCACTGCATTCCTAACCGATGAGCGCGCGAGATGACGCGCTCGCCCGCTGCGTGGCCCGGCGGGGACCGGCGTGTGGCCGCCGAGTTGGCGGTGGCGGCCGCCCCGCCGCGTGCGAGGCGTACTGATCGGCTGCCGGCCGCCGCCGCAGCACCGTTCATGCCGCGCTCCTGCCGACCCGGTGCGTCGCGATCGGCCGTGCGTCGAGCCACATCGCCCTTGGCGCACTACTTGTCGGTCATTCGCGGATCGGTGGCCGATCTTCGGTGCGGCAAGGCCGACTACTGCGGATGTGACCCTTCAAAACGCATCGCATCCCACGGCGTCGCGTGCCCGGCTGTTTGCTCCTGCGACGACCGCTGCTGCAGCGCTCGCGCTCGCCCTGACCCCGGCCGTCGCAGCGGCGAGCGCCGTCAAGATCGGCACCCCGGGCTCTGACCGTCTCAAAGCCAAGCCGTCCGGCTCGACCCTGTGGGGCGGCGGTGGCGCTGACACGCTGATCGGCGGTTCGGGGGACGACCGGATTTACGGCGTGCGTTCCGATAACCGCATCTCCGCTGCCGGTGGCAACGACTACATCGAGGGCGGTGCCGGCTCCGACGTGATCGATGGCGGTACCGGGAATAACACGATTTTCGGCAGCTCCGGACAGGACCGGATCGTTGCCGGTGACGGCAACAACTACGTTGATGTCGGCGGTGGCAACGACCGCGCCGTGCTTGGCGACGGCAACAACGTGCTCGTCACCGCGTCCGGTGGCGGCAGCTTCCAGGTCGGCAACGGCAATAACACGATCTATTACGGCTCCGGGATCGCGTACATCACCGCCGGTTCGGGTGTCAACCAGATCTACCTGTCGGGCACGGCCGGGGTTCGCAAGCTCGAATGCGGCGGGAACCCAGCGACGACGGTGTACGTCAATGATTCGGGCTTGGGACCGTACTCGCTGCAAATTCTCGCGCGCAAGGTGAAGCACTGCCCGAACATCACGACGTACGACGGCACCAAACGGATCACCGCGAAGATCGCCGGGTTGTGGAACAGCTTCGAGCTGACCGGCGGCGATGGTCGCGACAAGCTGTTCGGTGGCCACGGCGGCGGCACGATCGATGGTGGCGGCGGAGACAACGAGATCTGGGTCGATCACAACGAAGCGACCGGCCTGCCGCGCAGTCAGGGCTTCACGACGCGGGTGACCGTTGCCGATGGCAACAACCGCATCTTCGGTGGGCGCGGCACCAACATCATTAGCGCCGGGAACGGCAACAACTTCGTGCGGGCCGGCGCTTGGATCAACGACATCACCGTCGGTTCCGGCGTCAACCAGATCCGCCTGCAAGGCGCGAAGTCGACGAACACCGTCACGATTCGCGGTCGCGCCGACAACGAAGGCAGCTACGTCGAGTCGTTGGCAAACGGGAAGCGGCCGGTGATCCGCTGCGTCGACGGCGCCAAAGCGGCGGTCGTGTACGGCAACACGAAGCCGAGGACGAACTGCCGGCCGCTGGTGCCGGTGCGATCGGAGAAGGGCGAGGAGTTGCAAATCGAGCGCACCCCGGGCGTGCCGGCCGCCGACCTGATTCTCGAAGATCAGATCGCGCCGGGCGAGTACGGCATTGGCGTGCCTCGCCCCAATGGCGAGGCGTAGCCGCGCGTCCGCGCCGCCGGCGAGTCACTCCCCGGCGATCAATCTCACCGGTACGTTCATCGCCATCGGCGTTGCGGCTCGCAAGCTGACCGTCCGTTCCGGCGCCCGGGAATGGGTAGGCTGGACGGCATGAGTGCTGAAGCCCCGGCCGCCGCGACGGTCCCGTACGTCGACATCCTGCGCGAGTACCACCGGGTTCAGAGGCTCTCAACGGCTGAGCGCGTTGCCTGGAAGGACGCGGTGCTGATCGATGCGCCGGAGCAGGTCGCGCAGCTCTTCGCCCGTTCGATCGAGCAACTCGATGCGGCGGTCGGCAAGAGCCTGACGAACATCTCGCTGAATACCCGCGAAACGCGCAACGGCCCCAAGCCACCGCCGACGCCGACCAAGGCGCGCAACAGCAGGAAGGCCGCTGCGAAGGTCGGTCCGAAGAGCGACGCCGAAAAAGCCCACGACATCCTCTACGCGATCTACGAGGCCGGCGGGATTACCGTCTCCGGTCGTCCGGCGCTCGCCGCCGATTACGCCGGCTACAAAATCTCGCCGCTGCGCGCGAAGGACGCGACGGTGTTCGACCCGTCCGGCGGCGACGACGTGCCGGCTGGCGACCCGTCGGCCCAGTTCTCCGTCGACGTGCTGCTTCAGTCTCGCGACGAGGACGCGCTGCCGGTGATTGGCGTGCTCCAGTACGGCGAGGACGCCGACCCGATCCTCGCGCTGCTCGGAGGCCTGTCATACGTTGCGCTGCTCTCGACGGCCGGCCAGTGGGCGCGCCTGCGCAAGCAGACGACGGCAACCGACGAAGATGGCGAATCGCCGCGCTTTGATGAACGCGACGTTCCGCTCTTCGATATCTATTTGATCCTTGCCGGCCATCGCCGCAACGCCGCCAGTAAGCGCGCCGCGCTATGGGAAGCGATGCCGGCGGTGATCGATGCGCTGCTCGACGAACCGGCAATCGCGCAGCATGTGCGCCGGATCGAGGGGATCAAGATTCCGCTCGGCACCGACGCGCGCGTGCAGCTCGCCGGCTCGGCGGTCCTCGGCAAGCCGGTCGACTGGGATAACGACTGATCCCGGCGCCTGCGCGTCGTGGAGTCGTCGCGGGGCGTGAGGGACCGTATGGGTTCGTCTCGCTCCGGGACCGGGCGACGGTCGTTCTGGTAGCACTTGGCCGGTGGAGTCACGACCGGTCTATGAGGCGCATCGTGAGGTGCTGCGGACGCTTGAGGCGGCGCGGGACGCTGATCCGCGCCACGCACGCTTCGGCGTGCTGATCGGCGACCCGTGGGAAGACGGCGCGCAGCAGTTCTTTTGGTACCCGACGCGCGCCGCGCTGGAGTATGCGCTGCTCGATGCGCACCCGTTCGCGGACCCGGACGCCTTCGCTGAAGATCACGAAGCGTGGCGTGAGCCGCAGTTCGATCTCGATGCGGCGCTGCGCGAACTGCCGGAGCTGGCGCCGGAGATCGCCGAAGAACTCGACGATCTCGTCAACGAGTTCTATTGCATCGTCTGGATCGGCCACCTCGACGACTTGATCGGCGGCGACGACCCGCTGGCCGGCGCGCTGCGCGAAGAGCTTCGAGATGGTGCCGGTCGCGCCGACGATGCCTCGCCGCTCGCCGAGCATGAACTCGACGAGTTCATCGGGCTGCTGCGCGCCCTGGGCGAGCCGGAGTAATCCGGGACGCGCGCCCGCCGATGCACCGGTTCTCGGAGCGGGCGAAAGTGTTGGCACGAAAACTTTGTGGCGCGCCGCGAA
>JASGGQ010000094.1:0-11046 GCA_047604965.1 Patulibacter sp.
GCCATACCCCATTCTACAACTTAGCCAACGAATTTACGGCGCAGGACACTAGCGGTGGATTTGCGGGATTCGCAGCGGTGGATTTGCGGAACGGTCGGCGGCGTGTTTGCGCCGCGTGCGCGGCGAGTGGCGGACGTTCGCGAATCCTTATCGGCGCAGCTGGACTTCGGTGGCGCCGTCGAACTGCGTGATCCGGGCCAGCTCGTGGACGCGCTCGACGACCTCCGGGCCGGTGAGCCGGGCGACGCGATCGGTCCCGAACTCCTCGACGTTGTACGACGCGATCGCCGAGCCGTACGCCATCGCGCGGCGCAACGCATCGAAGGTCACTGGGCGCTGCGGATGCGCCGCGAGGTAGCCGACGAACCCACCGGCGAAGGTGTCACCGGCGCCCGTTGGGTCATGCACCTCATGCAGCGGGTACGCCGGCAGCCAGAAGCTGCCCTCGCGGGTGATCACGCCCGCGCCGTACTTGCCCTGCTTGGCGACGACGACGCTCGGGCCGAGATCGAGCAGCGCCTGCGCGGCAGAAACGCTCGTCGGCTTGCCGGTGAGCAGCTCGATCTCCTCGTCGTTGAGGATCACGCAATCCACGCGCGCGAGGACCTTCAGCAGATCCTCCTTGGCGATGTTGATCCAGAGATCCATCGAATCGAGCGCGACAAACGAAGCGTTCGCGCACTGGTCGAGCACGTCGAGCTGAAGCGACGGCTGAATGTTGGCGAGGAAGACCGTTTCGGCTTCCCGGGCGGCCGGCGAGAGCTTCGGCTGGAAGCTCTCGAACACGTTGAGCTGCGTATCGAGCGTGTCGCGCGAGTTCATGTTGTCGTGGTAGCGGCCCTTCCAGAAGAAGGTCTTGCCGCCTGCGATCCGCTCAATCCCGGACGTGTCGATCCCGTGCGCGGTGAGTACCGCCTCATCATCGGCGGAGAAGTCGTCGCCGACGACCCCCACCACATGCACCTCATCGAAGAAGCTTGCGGCAAGGGCAAAGTGGGTCGCGGCGCCGCCGAGCATCCGCTCGCGCGAAGCGAACGGCGTGGCGACAGCGTCGAACGCGACAGATCCGACGACGGTGAGGCTCATGGCCGCCCACTGTAGCTGCGAGGCGCTCCTGCTCGCGGTCCGCTCCCGGCTCGGTCGCCACCGCTCGCCGGGCCGGCCAACGCCACTGCGCGTGGAGACGCTGACGCGCTGTGAACCGGTTGGCCTGCCGCGCCGCAGCCCGCGGCCACAGACCACGTCCGTAGCGGGATAGGCCCTAAGGTGCCGCGCATGCGTGCGATCCAGCAGATGGCGTTCGGTGGGCCAGAGGTGCTTGAGCTGGTGGAGCTGCCCGATCCGGTCGCCGGGCCGGGTGAAGTGATCGTCGACGTGACGCTGGCCGGGGTGAACTTCGCCGACACGCACACGCGGCGCAGCGAGTACGTCCACCAGGAGCAGTTGCCGCTGATCCCAGGGGCGGAGGTGGCCGGCGTGCGGCGCGACACCGGCGAACGCGTCGTGGCGCTCTGCCAGCGCGGCGGCTACGCGACACAGCTGGCCGTCGAGGAACATCGCCTCGCCCCAATCCCGGATGGCCTGAGCGACGCGGCGGCGCTCGCCCTTCAGATCCAGGGGCTGACGGCATGGCATCTGCTGCGCACCTGCACCCATACGCAGCCCGGCGAAACGGTCGTCGTTCACAGCGGCGCTGGCGGCGTTGGATCGCTCGCCGTGCAACTCGCGCGGCCGTTGGCCGGCGCCGGCCGGGTGATCGCGACGGCCTCCAGCGATGAGCGCCGCGCGGCAGCCGTGGCGTTCGGTGCCGATATCGCGATCGACGGCGGCGCGGACGGCCTCACGCAGCGGCTGCTCGAAGCGAACGGGGGACGCGAAGTTGATGTCGTGTTCGACATGGCCGGCGGCGAGGTGTTCGACCGGTCGCTGCGTGCGCTGGCGCCGTTCGGGCGGATCGTGGTGTGCGGCATCTCCAGCACGGAGCCGAACGAGGTGCGCACCGGCCACCTGCTGCGCAATTCCCGCAGCGTGATCGGCTTCTGGCTCTTTCACTGCCTGCGTGACCCGCAGCGGCTGCTGCGCGCCCCGCTCGTCGACCTGTTCGAACGCGCGGTGCGTGGCGAGGTGACGCCCACGATCGGCGGGACCTGGCCGCTGGCAGAGGCCGCCGCCGCCCAGCAGGCACTCGCTGGCCGCCACACCACCGGCAAGCTGCTGCTCGACGTCCGCGCATAACCGGGTCGCGGCGCGCGGCGGGTTCACCGGCGCGGGCGAGGCCGGATTCGAATGGTCCTTTGGTGTTCGCTCGAACACCAACTGCCGCTCCGAGATCCGGTGCATCGTGGGGTGTGGTTGGGGGCTGCGTCGCGGTCGTGATGCCGACGGCATGTCGGACATGCTTGGATACGCGGCGTGTTTGATGCGGTGCGCGTACGACGATTCATCGGTGCGTGGTGCGCCGCCGGCTTGCTCGCAGCGGCACCGGCCAACGCTTCGGCCGACGGGTCATCGGCAGCCAACGCTCCGGCCGACGGGCCATCGTCAGCGAACGCTCCGGCCGACGGGCCATCGCAGCGCCTGTTCGACAAGGCGGAGGTACTCGCGAACGCCCGCAGGCGCGCCGACGACGCCTCGGCGCGCACCGCCCGGATCGTCGGTGGCACGCTGATCGCCAGCAGCAGCGCGCCCTACCAGGTTGCGCTCGCGGTCGGACCGGATGGACTGTGCGGCGGCTCGATCCTCAGCGCGACCGTGATCCTGACGGCGGCGCACTGTGCCGACGATGTCGTCGCCGGGGAGACACCGGAGAACGGCGGCATCGGCGTGATCGCCGGCAACCCCGATCTTGATACCACGCCAGCGACCGAACAGCAGGCGATCGTCAGCGCAGTTCGGGTCGACCCCTACTACGACTTCGTTGGTCCGGTCGCGACGACCGGCGACCTCGCCGTCTTGACGCTCAGCACGCCGCTGGAGTTCACTGCGTCGGTGCAGCCGATCGCGTTGCCGGACCCGTGGACACCGGTCAGCTCCGCACCACCGATCCCGACGGCGCTGCGCGTCAGCGGCTACGGCCTGACGACCAACAACGGAGCGACCGATCTCAAGCTCCGCAGCGTCGATACCACCGCGATCGCCGACCCCGACCAATGCGGCGGCAGTGAGGAGAACGCGATCGAGCTGTGCGCGATCTCCGCCGCCGGCTCCAGCTGCCAGGGAGATAGCGGTGGGCCGCTCGTGACAGCCGGGACGACGCCGGTGCTCGTTGGCGTCGTGAGCAACGGCGCTGACTGCGGGGCGAACACGATCGATCGGTACGTCAGCCTCTACGCACCGGAGAACCGCCTGTTCATCGACGGCAGTATGGCGCCTCCGAAAGCGCCACGGTGGCAGTCCGACCCCTCGATGCGTGCCCCAGGTACCTTCCGCGTTGGCGACACGGTGAGCTGCTTCGCTGGGAGCTTCACCAACAGTCCTGCCGAGGTGCGCGTTGAGTTCACCGACGATGACGGCACCGTGTTGCAAAGCAGCGTTGGGAGCAGCGCCACCTTCGTGTTGCCGGCGTCGCTCGCCGGTCGCCACCTTTCCTGCCGGCCGTACGCGACCAACGCGGGCGGCACCTACGTCGGCCGCCGCGTCACTATCGGCGCCACGGTCGCCGCAGCGACCCCGACGCCAACCCTGAACCCGACGCCAACCCCGACCCCGACCCCGACCCCGACGCCGACGCCGACCACCGACAGCGCGCAGGCCGGCGCCTGCGCGCGCATTGCCGACGACAAGTACAGCCTGCTGCGGGTGACGGTGAGCGGTGCGCCGAAGCGTGCGCGGCGTGGCAAGAGCTTCGCGGTGAAGACCACCATCAAGCGCTTGCCGGCGACGGCGTACGTGCTCGAACTCTCCGGGTGGGGGCAGACCAACGCCGCCGCGAAGCGCTGGAGCAAACGATCGACGATGCCAGCGAACCGATCGACCGTCACGAAACGGGTGTCGTTCAAGGTGTCGAACCGCGCGACGGTCGGGCGGCGCTACCGGTACACCGTGTCGGCGGCGCAAGGCAACACCGCCGACGACCTCGACGGCGAACGCTACTGCGCGCTGGGCACCAAGCAGTTCTCCGTGCGGGTCGTCCGCTGAGGCCCCGGCTGGCGCGCTGTTCGGGCGGCCTATCGTCGCGTCGCGACCGGGTGCAACGGCGATCGGCGCCGCAGGGTGCGGCGGCGGGACCGTACCGCACCGCCGCCCGGTAGCCTATGCGCGACGTGACCGATTTCGCTGACCTGCGCCTCTCGGAGCCGATCCTGCGGGCGTTGCAGGATTTGGGCTACGAACGTCCCTCCCCGATCCAAGCCGAGGCAATCCCCGAACTGCTCGCCGGGCGGGACATGATCGGCCAGGCGCAAACCGGCTCCGGCAAGACCGCCGCGTTCGGATTGCCGCTGCTGCAAGCGATCGACACCGATGAGACAACGGTGCAGGCGCTCGTGCTCACGCCGACGCGCGAACTGTGCATTCAGGTGACCCAGGCGCTGCGTGCGTACGGCGTTCACAAAGGCATTGAGGTGGTCGCGACCTTCGGCGGCGCTCCGATCCGCACGCAGCAGGCGCAGCTCAAAGGCGCCCAGGTGGTCGTCGGCACCGTCGGTCGCGTGCTCGACCTCATCAGCCGCCACTCGCTGATCCTGCACGACTGCCGCTTCGTGGTGCTCGACGAAGCCGACGAAATGCTCGACCTCGGCTTCCTGGAGGATGTCGAGAAGATCATCAAACTCTGCCCGAACGGCCGCCAAACCGCGCTCTTCAGCGCGACGATGCCGCCGCCGATCGCGGCGCTTGCAGACAACTACCTGTACGACCCGGCGCTGGTGAAGGTCAAGTCCGACACGCTGACCGTCGACCGGATCGACATGTTCCATGTGATGGTCCCCAAGCGTGAGAAGGCCGACCGGCTGGTGGAGGTCGTCAAGAGCGAGCGCCCGGAGCAGGCGATCGTCTTCTGCCGCACGAAGCTCGGCTGTGAGCAGCTGTTCCGCAAGCTGCGCGACGGCGGGATGAACGTCAAAGCGCTGCACGGCGACATGAGCCAAGGGCAGCGCGACGGCGTGATGCTCTCCTTCAAAGCAGGCCGCGTCGCGGTGCTGGTCGCGACCGATGTCGCCGCCCGCGGGCTCGACATCGACTCGGTCACGCACGTCATCAATTACGACGTGCCGACCTCGCCGGACGTGTACGTCCACCGCATCGGCCGGACCGGACGCGCCGGGCGCCAGGGTCGTGCGATCACCTTCATCGAGCCGAGCCAAACCGATGCGCTGGACGCCATCGAACGGCACATCAACGACGCCGTGCCCGAGTGGGCGCCGGGCAAGGTCGGCGTGCGCTTCGGCGGCGCTGCCGACGGCGACGCGCCGGCTGCCGCAACCCCCACCTCCGATGAGGCAAGGCTGGCCGATGCGGCGGCGCCCGACGGCGCGCCGGTGCGCAAGCGCCGCAACCGCAGCAAGGCCGATTCTGAGCCGTCTCGCGCGCCGCAGAGCGAGAGCGCCGCTTCCACCGCCGCCGGGGCGCCCGCCCAGAGCGACGCCGGCAAAGCGCGAGATGGTGACGACAGCGACGACCGCGAACGCGGTCCGCGCCATAGCCGTCGGCGTGGCCGCAAGCCGGGCCTCTCGCGCGGCGACGGACCGCTGACCTCGGTCGTGGCGCAGCTCGGGGCGGTCGATGGCGTTTCGGTTGCCGATGTCGTGCGTGCGATTACCGACGCCTCCGCGCTCGATGGCGAAGCGGTTCGCGACGTGCGCGTGCGCGAGCGCTTCACGCTGCTGCGCATCCCGACCGCTGAACTCGGCACGGTGCTGGCGAGCGCGCCCGCGATCGATGGTCGTGACCTGGCGCTGACGACCCTCGGGTAACGGACTCTCGGGGTTCCTCCGGCGGCGCCGGCGTTACGCTGCAACCCATGGACACGTCCGACGAGACGCGCACCACCCCCGTTCGCGCCTGCCCAGGGTGCGGTGCGCGCGTGCAGCCCCGGCAGCGCCGCTGCACCAACTGCGGCGGCTCGGTCGAGCAGCGCCGCCGGCTGGCGCGGCGCACCCCGCTGGTTGCCGCGTTGCTTGTCGCCGCGCTCGGCGGTGGCGCCGTCGTCGTCGCCCAGGCCGCCGTCACCGAGCGCGCCGCCGCCGATGCCTCGGCGTCGGCCGACACCGCCTCCGCGCCGGTCGAGGTTGCTGGCAATCCGCTCCCGGCTGCCGATCTGCCGACCAGCGCGTCGCCGACTCCCGAGCCGGCACCGCCAGACCGCGACAACGCCGACGATGCCAGCGACGTGCTCAATCTGCCCGATCTGCCGTCGCTTGACGACGCGACGACCGACAGCGACACGACCGACGACTCGTCGAGCAGCACCAGCCAGGATGGCGAGAACACCGACGATGACACCGGCGCCGATTCCGACGACCTCGGCACGGCGACGAAGCTGAAAGTCAAGCACACCGAGAACTACGACCCCAACCAGCGCGTCGGCGTCGAATTCGGCAAGCCGAAAGCGGCGGTCGACAAGCGCACGCGCACCGTGTGGGATGTCAACATCCCGGCCGACGGCCAGCCATTCGGTGTCGGCATCGTGCTCGATCTCAAGTCGACCAAGCGCGTCTCGTCGTTGCGCATTCAAACGCCCACCCCAGGCTTCGGTGCCGAGATCTACCGCGCCGACGCGACCGAGATTCCGGAGACGCTTGCCGACGACACCTGGGTCAAGGCCGCAACGGTCACGAGCGTCAGCGACGATGTCGTCGTCCCACTCTCCGATGAACCGGAGTGGGCGCGATATGTCCTGCTGTGGCTGACCACGCCGCCGACGACCGACGCCACGCGCGTCGCCATCAGCAACCTTCAGGTGCTTCCGTAAGCACCTGCTCGCACCCCTCCGAAGGAGTCCCGTCATGTCTACCGCCACGCTGCATACCACCGCCGGCGACATCGAAATCAGCTTCTTTGACGCCGACGCGCCGAAGACGGTTGAGAACTTCCGCAAGCTCGCCGCCGACGGGTTCTACGACGGTCTCGGCTTCCACCGCGTGATCGCCGACTTCATGATCCAGGGCGGCTGCCCGAACGGGACCGGCACCGGCGGCCCGGGCTACACCTTTGAGGACGAGTTCAACGACCACAAGATCGTGCGCGGCGCGCTGGCGATGGCGAACGCCGGGCCGAACACCAACGGGTCGCAGTTCTTCATCGTCACGCGCGAGTCGTGTGACTGGCTCGACGGCAAGCACACCGTGTTCGGCGAGGTGACGAAGGGCTACGAGGTGGTCGAGGCGATCGAGTCGACCCCGGTCGACGGGCGCGACCGCCCGCAAGAGCCACAGGTCATTACCTCGGTCGAACTCGGCGACTAACACCGGCGTCCTGCGCGCCCCGGCTGGGCGACCGATCGGCGCTGCGGCGCGCGGGCGCCCTGCCGGCGCGCACTCGGTGCCGCGCGTTACGTCAGTGGGCGTGGCCGTTCGCCGTCGGCTTCCATCAGCCGTAGCGCGCGGATCGCGAGGTGCAGACCGAGCAGTGTGTCGGGATCGTCGAGCGGCGCTTCGAGCGTGCGCTCGATCCGCTCAAGACGCCCGTACAGCGATTGGCGTTCGAGGTGCAGCGCGCGGGCCGCTTCGGCCTTGCGGCCCCCCTTCGCCAAATACAGCTCCAAGGTGCGCAGCAGCTCGGCGGCGCGCGCGTCGCGCTCGTCGAGCAGTGGCCCGAGCTGCTCGCGCACGAAGGTCACGAGCTCGACCGACGAGCGCAACCCGAAGAGCAGATCGACGATCGAGCCTCGGCGAGCATCGTGCCACGGGCGCGGCGCACTGCTGCATGCTGCCGCCGCCGCGCGGATCACGCGATCAAGGCTCGCGCCGAGCGCACTCCAAGAGTCGGCGGGGCGGCCGATCGCGAGGACCAGCTCGTCACCGGGAATGCCGCTGCGCTCCAGCAGCCCGCGCAGGTCGCCGGCGGCGCGTTCGAGCTGCCCGCCGCCGCGCTCCTGCTCTCCGAGGTCGAGCGCCAACAGCAGCCCGTTGCCGTATGTACCGGCGATCAGCGCCCGGCCGGATGAGGTGCGGCGCGGCAACGTGTCGACGACGTGATCCCATGCGTCCTGTTCGGTTTCGGCGCATTCGCCCCAGCGTTCGGTGCGCCACACTGCGGCGGCCGGCAGCAGCGGCCCGTGGCGGCGTGGGAAGCCAAGCGACGCCGCCCAGCGGGTCGCGTCGCGCTCATCGAGCCGGCCGTGCGCGAGGCTGGCGATCAGCCCGCCGCGTGCGCGCGCACGCAGCCGTGGCCCGGATTGCTCGGCGAGTAGATCGAGCGCGACGGCGATGGCCGCGCGTTCGACGGCGAGCCGGTCGACCTCCTTGAGCGGTCGATCGACGGCAAGCGCAACCAGCCGGCCCCAGATGCGCCCGCGCACCGGCACCTCGGCGACCGCCGCGTCGAGCTCGGCATGATCCTGGCGGTCCTGCGCGCGATGGTGCTGCTCCCAGGCGGTCAACACCGTTTCGCGGCCGGCGTCATGGAGCGCGTGATCGACGAGCCGGTGGGCGTGATCTTCGAGCACCACCGGATTGCCGATCAGCCGCGAAAGATCGGTGAGCACGTTGCCGGCGCCCTCACCGGCCAGCACGATCTCGATGAAGCGATCTTGCAGTTCGTCGGCGCGCCGCAGCAGCGACAGCTGGCGGTCGAGCAGCACCCCGTGGATCGCCTCGGTGACCTCAACAAAACGCAGTTTGCGTTGTAGGGCGATCACCGGCAACTGCGCCGCGTTGGCGGCGTCGATCAGGGTTTGTGGTAGCGCACGATCGAAGGTCCAGCCGAGTTCGATCACAAGGCCGCTGGCGCCTGCGTTGGCGAGTGCCTGCACGAATCGCTGCTGCTCTTGCGGGCTGCGGCCCGCGCCCAAA
The DNA here is from genome assembly GCA_047604965.1 of Patulibacter sp. Lineage (GTDB taxonomy): Bacteria > Actinomycetota > Thermoleophilia > Solirubrobacterales > Solirubrobacteraceae > JAGIBJ01. Next base: position 8,952 of record JASGGQ010000094.1, read on the forward strand.
CCGGTCGAGAGCACCAGTTCGCCGCCGCGCAGCAGATCGGATGGGTTTTGCACATCGAGCACATGCACCCAGCGGACATGCCGGCCAAGCGCCTCGTGGCCGGCGACGACTTCTGGCAGGCCGCAGCTGAGCGCCGGCAGTTCGAGCACCTCGCCGACGGTGACCCGCCGCGCGTGATCGTCAGCGCTCAGTGCGCGTGGCGCGGGCGGCTCGGGGGACTGCACAGGGTGTCAGTCTGTCAGGTGCGCAGCGTCAGAGCGAGTCGCCGCGACCGATCGATCGACAGCTCGACCCGCATCACCCGGTCGTCGCCACGGCGGCCTACCGGGCGACGCGGTCGAGGACCGCTTCGACCTGGCCGATCACGCCATCCCACGTGTGCTCGCCGAGGATCAACTCCCGGCCGGCGAGGCCGATCCGCTCGCCCAGCTCCCGGTCGGCGACGAGATCGCCGACGGCGGTCGCGAGCGCCACCGGGTCGTCGGCGATCCGTGTCTGCGCGCCGTCGGCCGCGGCAATGCCTTCGAGCCCGACGCTGGTCGATGCGACCGGTAGCCCGCTGCCCATCAGCACGAGCGTCTTCATTTTGATCCCAGCGCCCTTCCACACCGGCACGACCGCTGCGGCGGCGCCGGCCAGCAGCGCGTCGAGGTCGTCGACGAATCCGAGCACCTCAACGCCCGGCAGTTCGGCGGCGAGCGCGCGCAGCTCCTCGCCGGGGTCGCGGCCGGCGATCTGGAGCCGCAGGCCACGCTCGCCGAGCGGCCGCCACGCCTCGCGCAAGAAGCGCAGCAGGCCGTGGACATTCGCGTGGTAACGGTGGTCGCCGAGCCAGATGACCTTCGGTGCGGCGGCGCGCGGCGCACCGACGAGCGGCGGCGTGCCGATCGCCGAGCCGACCCAATCGCAGCGCAGCCGGTGGTGGTGCGTGAAGCGCTCGGCTTCGGCGGCGGAGGTGACGATCACCGCGTCAGCGGCGCGCGACACCCGCCCTTCCCAGCTGGTGAGCAGCCGGTATGCCAGCGCCTGCTGGGCACGCTCGCTGCGGGAGGGCGCGGCGCCGCCCCAGTGGTTCGTGTTGTTCCAGGAGGCCGCCATCACGTTTTGCATGTCGAGCACCGTCGGCACGAGGCCGCGCGTGTCGAGCGCGTAGTGGTGAGCGTTGTCGTCGAGGATCAGGCACGCATCGAACTGTGGTGCGAGCTGCCGCAAGCGCTGCGCGAGCGGCCGCGAATAGGCCGTCCACACCCACGGCGGCGTCGCCGTCGCCGCAGAGAACGCCCAGCGTCCGGCGACGCGCCACGCGCCACCCGGCGCCGGGCGGGTTGGCGCGCCGAACACTTCGACCGGTGCGCCGCCGAGCCGCGCCGAGAGTTCGCCGACAAGCGCCGGATCGGTGTGCGCTTCGCGCAGGCGCGCGAGCATCGTCAGCTGGTGGCCGCGCCGCGCGAGCGCTTCGCTGATCCCGAGCAGCCGCACGACGCCCCCAGCGTTGACCGGGAGCGGAAAGTCGATCGTGACGAGCAGCACCTTCATCGTCGTCGTGCGCTCCGCAGCGCTGCCAGACGCGCGGCGCCCGGCAGCCACGTCAGCAGCGTCAAAATGCGGCGCCGGCCGGTGAGCGTGCCGGGCGACTCGCGGCGTGCCTGCGCCAGATCGCCGCGCGCGCCCAGCCGATCACCGCCGCGCAGCCGTGCTCCGGCGCGGCCGACGAGCCCAAGCGCGACGCGCCGCCGCCGCAGCGCGTCGATCGCCGGCCGCTCCGGGAAGGCGTAGCGCGAGTTCACCAGCACCTGCCCGGAGCGCGTTTCGAGGTCTTGGCTGATCTGCCCCGCGTGGCGGCGGTAGTCGGCGAGCGGCTCGGCGACCCAGTACAGCGGCGTGCCATCGAGCGCGGCGTCGTACCAGAACACCACGTCGCCGACGGTCGTCTCCGGCCAGCGTTTCGTGCGTCGTCCGGCCCACACGTCGGCGCGCATCACCGTCGTCGTCGGCACGAAGTAGTTGTGCGTGAAGGCCAGCTCCAGCCAGTCGTCGCGTCGGCCCTCGGCGATCCACTCGCCGGGCCGCCGCCGCGTGCCATCGTCGAAGACTT
>JASGGQ010000095.1:0-10892 GCA_047604965.1 Patulibacter sp.
TGGGCTTCCTTGAGTGACGGCCGTCCCGTAAGGTCCGTGACGCCTGACACAGAGTCTCGGCGTTGTCCCCCCGCTCGCAGAGGGTGGGCTCCCGTGGAACCGAGCGTACGGATGTCCCACGTACGCTCGGCCCGGGCTGATCTTGGTCCCGACAGTGCGCCAGTACCGGGCGCGCCCCATGTCCCCGGCGTCTTCGCTCCTGCTCGCGCCAGCACGCGGGCAGGAGCGAAGGCCTGTCGGATGCTCCGCGCTCTCCGAGCGAAGGGCTGTCGGATGCTCCGCGTCAGTTAGCCTTCGCGCCCTATGACGACCATCGCAGTCCTGCCCGGCGACGGCATCGGCCCCGAGATCGCAGCCCCCGCCGTGCAGGTGCTCGGCGAGCTGCTCGGCTCGCAGGTCGAGTTCACCGACTACCTCTTCGGCGGCGCCAGCATCGACGCGCACGGCACCGCACTCACCGATGAGACGCTCGCCGGCTGCCGTGCCGCCGACGCCGTTTTGCTCGCCGCCGTCGGCGGCCCCAAATGGGACACGACCGACCCGAACGCCCCGCGGCCCGAACAGGGCCTGCTCGGACTGCGCAAAGAGCTCGGGCTCTTCGCGAACCTGCGCCCCGTCCGCCCGCTGCCGGCGCTCTACTCCGCCTCAGCGCTCAAACCGGAGGTGATCGAGGGCACCAACCTCGTTGTCGTGCGCGAACTGACCGGCGGCATCTACTTCGGCGAGAAGACCCGCACTGCCACGAGCGCCAGCGACCTATGCGCCTACACCACCGCTGAAGTCGAGCGGATCGCCCGCGTCGCCTTCGAGCTCGCCGGCCGCCGCGCCGGCAAGCTCGCCTCGGTCGACAAAGCCAACGTGCTGGAAACGTCGCGCCAATGGCGGCAGGTCGTCCACGAGGTCGCCGCCGACTACCCGGCGATCGACGTCGAAGATGTGCTCGTCGACAACTGTGCGATGCAGCTGATCTCGCGCCCGTCGAGCTTCGACGTGATCGTCACCGAAAACCTCTTCGGCGACATCCTCTCCGACGAAGCGGCGATGCTCACCGGCTCGATCGGCATGCTGCCCAGCGCCTCGCTCGGCGAACCCGGCACACCCGGCCTGTTCGAGCCGGTACACGGCTCCGCACCGGACATCGCCGGCCAAGGCATCGCGAACCCGCTGGCGATGTTTCTCTCGGCCGCGATGCTGCTGCGGGACGGTTTGGGTCGACCGGTTGAGGCTACCGCTCTAGAATCCGCGGTTGACGCCGCGCTTGCCGATGGTCTTCGCACCGCAGATCTCGGTGGCAGCGCGACGACGGCCGAGGTTGTGACCGACATTCTCAGCCGCCTGCACTCGTAAGGAGAGTCCCGTGGAAACTGCGCCCTACATCTGGCTCGATGGTGAGTTCGTCCCCTGGGACGAGGCGCAGGTCCACGTCCTGACGCACGCGCTGCACTACGGCACCGGCGTGTTCGAAGGTGTGCGCTGCTACGACACCGCGCTTGGCCCGGCGGTCTTCCGGCACCCTGAGCACGTCGAGCGGCTCTTCGCCTCGGCGAAGCTGTACTACCTCCAGGTGCCGTTCACGCGCGAGGAGATCCGCGCCGCGACGCTGGAGCTGATCGCCAGAAATGAGCAGCGCGAGTGCTACATCCGTCCGCTCGTCTTCCGTGGCGACGGCGAGATGGGGCTCTTCGCGCAAGGCTCGCCGATGCGCGTCGCGATCGCCTCGTGGAAATGGGACTCGCTGCTCGGCGAAGTCGGGCAGCGCGAAGGGGTGCGCGCCAAAGTTTCATCGTGGCGGCGCACCAGCCACCACTCGCTGATCCCGCACGCCAAAGCGTCCGGCCACTACCTCAACAGCGTGCTCGCCAAGAACGAGGTGTCGCGGCGCCGCAAGCCGGATGGCACGCCGTACTACGAGGAGGCGCTGTTGCTCGACGAGCGCGGCTTCCTCTCCGAAGGCTCCGGCGAGAACCTCTTCGTGGTGAAGGCCGGCAAGATCTACACGCCGCCGCAGACGGCCGGCATCCTCGATGGGATCACCCGCAGCGCCGTGATGCAGATCATTCGCGACACCGGCTACGAGTTGATCGAACGCGACATCGCGCGTGCCGAGGCGTACCTCGCCGACGAGGTGTTCATGACCGGTACCGCCGCCGAGCTGGTGCCGGTCGTCGAGATCGACGACATCTCGATCGGCGATGGCACGCCCGGCTCGGTCACCCGCGCCATCCAGGCGATCTTCCAAGATGCCCTGCATGGGCGAGACGCTCGCTACATCGGCTGGCTCGACCCGGTGCCGGCCCGAACGGCCGCCGCATGATCGCTGCGGCGGTGATGCGGCCGGCCGCCCGGCGAATTCGCTAGGCGTCGCGGTCCCCGCTGGTCGGGGGCGGCGACGCCCACGTTCGCGTCTTCGCTCAACCACCAGCACATCCGCATCCCATGCCCACTCCCTCAACGACCAGTTCCCCGCAGCACTGCGCTGCCGCCGCGCCGTCGACCTCCGTCGAGATGTACGACGCGACGCTACGCGACGGCATGCAAGGCCAAGGACTCTCGCTGACCGCCGCCGAGAAGCTGCGTGTCGCCTTCGAACTCGACCGGCTCGGCGTCGGCGTGATCGAAGCCGGCTTCCCGGCCTCCAACCCAAAAGAACTCGAGTTCTTCTCGCTGCTCGAACGCGAGGCACTGAGCACCAGCACCGTCGCGGCCTTCGGCATGACGCGCCGCCGCGACCTCGCCGCCGACGCCGACCCGGGCCTGCGGGTGCTCGCCGAGAGCTTCGCGCCGATCTCCACGATCGTCGGGAAGACCTGGGGGCTGCATCTGGAGAAGGTCGTCCGGGTCGGACGCGATGAGAATCTCGCGATCATCAGCGACTCGGTCGCCTTCCTCGTTGGCCAGGGCAAACGGGTCACGTACGACGCGGAGCACTTCTTCGACGCCTACCGCGACGATGCCGCGTACGCGCTGCGTTGCCTGCGCGCCGCCGTCGAAGCCGGCGCGGAGGTGCTGTCGCTCTGCGATACCAACGGCTCCTCGCTGCCGTTCCAAGTCGCCGATGCGACGGCCGCGGTCGTCGAGCAGTTCGGCGCGCAGGCCCGCATCGCCGCGCACTGCCACAACGACCTGGAGTGCGGCGTCGCGAACTCGATCGCGGCCGTGCAGGCCGGCGCGACGCAGGTCCAAGGCACGATGAACGGCATCGGCGAGCGCACCGGCAACGCGAACCTCACCTCGGTGATCGGTGCGCTTGAGGTCGCGCTCGATCGCCGCGCCCTGCCAGCCGGCCGCCTCGGGCGGCTGACGAGCGTCGCGCATGCCGTCGACGAGTTGCTCAACCGCGCCCCGGCGCCGTCGCAGCCGTTCGTCGGCCGCAACGCCTTCGCTCACAAAGGTGGGCTGCACATCGCCGCCGTGCGCACCGACGCGTCGACCTTCGAGCATGTCGACCCGACGCTCGTCGGCAATCAGCGCGAACTGGTCATCAGCGAGCTGGCCGGCCGCGCAACCGTGCTGGAGAAGGCCGAGGAAGCGGGCATCGAACTCGCGCCGGGCCAGGCCGAGTCGATCCTCGATCACGTCAAAGCGCTCGAACACCAGGGCTACCAGTACGAGGCCGCCGACGCCTCGTTCGAGCTGCTCTTGCGGCGCGAAACTGGCACCTATACCACGCTCTGCACGCTGGAGTCCTGGCGCGTGATCGTCGAGCGTCGCGCCGATGGAGTGCTGGCCACCGAAGCAACCGTCAAGCTGCTGTCAGATGGCGAGCGGGTCATCCGGACCGCCGAAGGCAACGGCCCGGTCAACGCGCTCGATGCCGCGTTGCGGGCGGCGATCAGCGAAGTCCATCCGCACGTCGCCGATATCGAACTCGTCAACTTCAAGGTCCGCATCCTCGACGCGGAAAAGGGCACCGGCGCGAACATCCGCGTGCTCGTCGATGCCTCCGACGGCATTGATACGTGGGGTTCGATCGGCGTTTCGACGAACCTGATCGAAGCGTCCTGGCAGGCGCTCGTCGATTCGCTGGCGTACGCGATCCAGCAGCGGCCGGGGTCGGCAGGCGACGCATGACGCAGCCGCTCGACCAGATCCCGATGGCGCGGCCGGTGATCGGGGCCGAAGAGGAGCGCCTGGTGCTGGAGGTGCTGCGTTCGGGGCAGCTCTCGCTCGGGCCCAAGACGCTTGCCTTCGAGGCCGGCTTTGCGCGGCGGCTCGGGCAGCCGCACGCCCGTGCCGTCTCCAGCGGAACCGCCGGCCTGCACTTGGCGTTGCGTGCAGCAGGCGTGGAGCCGGGCGATGAAGTGGTGACCTCGCCGCTGAGTTTCATCGCGAGCGCGAACGCGGTGCTGTTCGAGCGTGCGGTGCCGCGCTTCGTCGACATCGATCCGGTCACGCTCAACATCGATCCGGCCGCCGTCGCTGCGGCGATCGGCCCCAAGACCAAGGCGCTGCTGCCGGTCCACATCTTCGGCTACCCGGCCGACACGCCGGCGCTGGAAGCCCACGGCCTCCCGATCGTCGAAGATGCGTGCGAAGCGCTTGGCGCGATCCACGCTGACGGGGTGCCGGTCGGCGGTCGCGGCCACGCTGCGGTGTTCGCGTTCTACGCCAACAAGCAGCTCGCAACCGGGGAGGGTGGGATGGTCGTCACCGGCGATCAGGCGACCGCTGAGCGCATCGCATCTGAGCGCAACCAAGGGCGCGCTCCGGACATGGGCTGGCTCGATCATGACCGCCTCGGCTTCAACTACCGGATGAGCGAGCTTCAGGCGGCGCTCGGTGTTGCGCAGCTCGAGCGGCTCGACGAGATGCTCGCCGATCGTGCGCGTGTTGCCGGTTGGTACCGAGAAGCGCTCGCCGAGGCGGCGTCCGCGACCGGCCTCGGCTTGCCGTGCGAGGATCACGGCGGCAACCGCCGTAGCTGGTTCGTGTTCGTCGTGCAGGTGCCGCCGGGCGTCGATCGCGACGAGGTGCTGCGCGGGCTGCGGGCCGCCGGCATCGATGGCAAGCCGTACCTGCCGCCGATTCACCTCTTCTCCTTCTACCGCGAGCTGGGCTACCGCGAGGGGATGTTCCCGGTTTGCGAAGCGATCGGCGCCCGTTCGCTGGCATTGCCGTTCTTCCCGGCGATGACCCAGTCGCAGGTTGCGCGGGTCGCGGAGCGGCTGACGACGCTGCTTTTGAGAGACTGAGGCGAGATGTCGCGTTTCTCCCAGCCGCAAGATCCGCTGTTTCAAGCGCTCGATCGGTCGCTTGAGGTCGATCGGCGCCTTTGGCCGTACGACGTGGCTCAGTCGCGCGCGCACTCCACGATGCTCGCGGCCCGTGGGATCATCAGCGACGCCGACAAACAGGCGATTCACGCCGCGCTCGACCAGGTTGAGCAAGAGTTGAGCGCCGGCCGGTTCCCGTTCCGCGACGACGACGTCGACATTCACATGGCGATCGAGCGGCGGGTGACCGAGTTGGCCGGGCGGGCCGGCGGCAAGATCCACACCGGCCGTTCACGCAACGATCAGGTCGCGACCGATCTTGCGTTGTACGTGCGCGATCATGCGGCGCGGCTCGCCGATCAGGTCGAGGCGCTTGCGCGAACGCTGCTCGATGTCGCGGGCCGGCACCTCGATTGGGCGCTGCCGGGGTATACGCACCTCCAGCGCGCGCAGCCGGTCTACCTGTCGCATCATCTGCTCGCATACGTGTGGATGCTGGTGCGTGACCGCGAGCGGTTTCGCTTCGCGGCGCGGCAGGCCGACGTGCTGCCGCTCGGTGCCGGCGCGCTAGCCGGCGTGAACTTCGACACCGACCGCACGCTCGTCGCCCGCGAGCTTGGCTTCGCCGGGGTCGTCCCGAATTCGATCGACGCCGTGTCCAACCGAGATTTCGCGCTCGATCTGCTCCAGGCGTGCGCGGTGCTTTCGACGCACCTCTCGCGGCTCGGTGCCGAGATCGTGCTGTGGAGCAGCTCCGAGTTCGGCTTTTTGGAGCTCAGCGATGCGTGGTCGTCCGGTTCGTCGCTGATGCCGCAGAAGAAGAACCCCGACTGCGGCGAGTTGCTGCGCGGCAAAGCGCCACGGGTCGTCGGCCATCTCGCGGCGCTGCATGGCGTGATGCACGCGCTGCCACTCACGTACAACAAGGATCTCCAAGAAGACAAAGAGCACGTCTTCGATGCCGTCGATACGGTCGCCGTGTGCCTGGATGCCGCCAACGGGATGTTGTCGACGGCAACCTTCCGGCGCGCGGCGATGGCTGCGGCCGCCTCTGACGAGAACATCGCGGCGACCGACATCGCCGACTGGCTCGTCAAGCGTGGCCTGCCGTTCCGCGAGTCGCATGGCGTCGTCGCCGGGATCGTGCGCACGGCGGTCGAGAGCGGGCGCACCCTTTCAGCGCTCTCGCTCGAAGAGTTGCGGGCCCACAGCGAACTGTTCGACGAGTCGATCTACGAGATCTTCCAGCAGAGCGCGTGGCTGGAGTCGAAGGTTTCGCTCGGCGGCACCTCGCTGGCGCGCGTCAACGAGCAGTTGCAGCAGGCGCGCGCGGTGCTCGACCTGTAAGCGCTACTGCCCGCCAGCGACGACGCCGCCGCCGGTCGCCGCGCCGCCGCTCTCGGTTCCGGCCGATGGCGCAGATTGCTCGGCCGGCGCTTGCTGTTGTGATGGCGCGGTGTTGCTGTTGCCGCCGGTGCCACTGGAGTTCGTGCCCGACGACGGATTTCCGTTCGACCCGCTCGTGCCGCTTGACGAATTGCTGCCGCCTGAGTTCGCGGCGGTGCCGCCCGTCCCGCCGCCGGCCGGCGTGGCATCGCCGGAACTGCCTGAGCTTGTGCCGCCGGTCGTCGCAGCGGCAGAGGAATCGCCACCGGCACTGACCGAGAGATCGGGTGTGGTCGGTTCGACCGCTTCAGCGCACTGCTTGCCCTTCGCCGCCAGTTCGGCGCAGACCTCGTCGCGTCGCTGCTCGTCGAGACTGAGCGCGCGGAGCATGAAGGTGTGCCAGATCTGTGCTGGGAAGGTGCCACCGGCGACCGGCTCGCCACGGTACTCGTTGAGCATCGGCGTGGTGCCATCGGTGTAGCCGACCCAGACGGCGACGGTCAGGTCGCCGGTTGACCCGACGAACCAGGCGTCGCCGTAATTCTCCGTCGTTCCGGTCTTGCCCCAGACGTAGCGGCCGTCGATGTTCGCGACCTTGCCGGAGCCGATGCGCACGACGCCGGTCAACACGTCGGTCGTCTGCTTGGCGACTGCCGGCGCGATCACCCGGCGCGTCAGGGTGTGGTTGTTCGTCGTGTGTTTGTCCTTCTCGCCGCTGCGGTAACCGATCGACTTGATGCCGACCGGTCCACGATCGGGCGCGCCGAGTGTGCCGTACGTCAGCTTGCCGCCCTGTGCGAACGTTTCGTACGCATGCGCCATATCGAGCGGGCTGACGCCGGTCCGCAGCCCGCCGAGCGTGATCGCGTAGTTCGAGGAGACGGGCGTGCGAATCCCCATCTGCTCGGCAAGCTTTGCGATCTTCTTCGTCCCGACCTTGATGCCGAGCTGCGCGTAGACCGAGTTGTCCGAGAACGCGGTGGCGTGTGCCAGCGTGGTCTGCCCGGCGTAGGCGTCGTCGTAGTTATTGACGGTGAACTTCTCGCCGGTCTTCTTGGAAACCGTGAAGACCTTCTTTTCGGAAGTCCACACCGAGTTCGGGCTGATCCCCTCACGCAGCGCCTGCGCGAGCACGAACGGCTTGAACGACGAGCCCGGTTGCCGGCGACCTTGCGTGGCGATGTTGAATGGGCTCTTTTGGAAGTTCTGGCCGCCGACCATCGCGCGCACTTCGCCGGTTTTGTTGTCGATCGCGACCAGCGCCGCCGAGGGGCCGCTGCCGCTCAGCCACGCACCGATCGACTGCTCGGCCGCTGCTTGGAGCTTGCTGTCGAGCGTCGTGCGGACCTTCAGCCCGCCTTCGAAGGCGACGCGCGGACTGTTGTAGCGCTCGACAAGTTGGGCGCTGACCCAGCCGACGAAGTAGCCGGTGCCGGGGTCTTTGAGGTGCAGCGTCGGTGGTTTGATCTGTTGCGGTGCCGGGATCGGCTCGGCGAGCGCGTCTTGATACTCGACCGGATTGATCATGCCTTGCGCGCGCATCTGGGAGAGCACGAGGTCACGGCGCTTTTGGCACGCTGCCGGGTTGCTCACCGGGTCATAGCGGGTCGGCGAGTTGATAATCCCGGCGAGCATCGCGGCCTGCGCCGGCCGCAGGTCGGCCGCGCACTCCGGGTGGCGCGGCGTTCCGCACTCGTTGCCGTTCATCGTCGAGAAGTAGGTGCGCGCCGCCGACTCCAGTCCGTACGCGCCATTGCCGTAGTAGATCGCGTTGAGGTACTCGGTCAGGATCTTGTCTTTCGACCACTTGTGCGAGAGGTGGTACGCCAGTGCCGTCTCGCGGATCTTCGCTTCGAGCGTTCGGCTGTTGACGTTTCCGGAGACGACTTTCACGAACTGCTGCTCGATCGTCGAGGCGCCCTCACGGGCTCCACCGGCGGCGACATCTCGCACCAATGCGCGCGCGATCCCGCGCAGGTCAACGCCGCCGTGGTCGTAGAAGCGCTTGTCTTCGATCGCGACGACCGCGTCCTTCATGTCGGCGTCGATCTGGTCGGATTTGAGAATCACGCGCCCGTCATCGCCGGTCAGTTCGGCGAGGAATCGGTTGTCGCGATCGAGCAGCTGCGAGTTTTGGCCGGTCTTGAACTCCTGTTCGGCTTGAAGCCCCTTCACCTGCGGCGCGACGGCCATCATCATCCCGAATAGCACGGAGATCGCCGAGAGGCCGGCCAGGCCGAGTGCGACGATCAAGATGCGGAGGATCTTCGGCCGCGTGCGCGTGGCCGGTTCCGGGCCGCGCTGGCGGCGTGAGCTGCGGACGCTGCGGGGCATGGCGGTCGGCGGGGGTCAGGCACGCGAAAGCGGGGGAGACGCACCTGGCGGAGCCCGCGACTCTAGCATTGGCGGCGATGTCCGAACCCCAGCGCGTACCGACCGACGAGGACCTTCAAACTGCGGCGTGGCTTACCCGCAACGTTGAGGATGCCCTGCCGGCGGATGCACTCGCTGTCCAACTCGCGCGCGCGAGGGAGACCGGGGAGCCGCTGCGCTGCAAGCTTGGGCTCGATCCGACCGCGCCCGATATCCACCTCGGCCACACCGTGGTGTTGCAGAAGCTGCGGGAGCTTCAGGACGCCGGCCACCATGTGGTGCTGCTGATCGGCGACATGACGGCCCGCGTCGGCGACCCCTCCGGGCGAGACTCAACGCGCCCGGTGCTCAGCGATGCCGCGATCGACGCCAATGCAGCGACCTACCAGGAACAGGCATTCAAGGTGCTCGATCCGGCACGGGTCGAAGTGGTTCGCAACTCCGAGTGGCTCGATATGCCGACCGCTCAGCTCTTCGCGCTGTTGCGCACGACGACGGTCGCCCAGTTGCTTGAGCGCGACGACTTCAGCAAGCGTTTCGCGGCCGGTCGCCCGATCACGGTGCTTGAGCTGCTGTACCCGATGATGCAGGCGTACGACTCGGTCGCGATCCGCGCCGATATCGAGCTCGGGGGAACCGACCAGAAATTCAATCTGCTGCTCGGCCGCGACATGCAACGGGCGTACGGCCAGCGCCAGCAGTCGATCTTGACGATGCCGATCTTGCCCGGGCTCGACGGTGAGCGGAAGATGAGCAAGTCGCTCGGCAATCAGATCGGGGTGCGGGACGAGCCAGACGACATGTACGGCAAGCTGCTGTCGATCCCCGACGCGGCGATGGGCCAGTACTACGACCTGCTGCTGGGCGAGCCGATGCCGGCGCAGGCCAGCCCGCGGGATGCGAAACATGCCCTTGCGCGGCGGCTGGTGGAGCGCTTCCACGATCCGGCGGCGGCCGAGGCGGCAGCAAGTGCCTTTGAACGGGTCTTCGTCGCGAAGGCGCTCCCGGAGGAGATCCCGATCGTCGAGATTGCGGCCGGGCAGGCGCACCTACCGGCGGTACTCGGTGCGGCGTTTGGTGAGTCTCGCTCGGCGGCGCGGCGACTGCTGGCGCAGGGGGCGGTGCGGTGCGACGGCGCGGTGTTGGCGGCCGAGCCGCTCGACGTGCCGGCGCTGGAGCTCGATGGACGGGTACTGCAACTCGGTAAGCGTCGTTTCGCGCGGCTCCGGGTCGGCGCCTCGTAATCAGACTGGCCGCAGCGGCCGTAGGACGGGCGTCGGTCGAAACTGTTCTCGGCGAGGTAAAGCCCGCCAGTACGGGCGATGTCGGTGCGCACCGTGGCGACGAGGCGGACCAGTGACGGGGTCACGACGCACGTTTGGAATTTGCTTGCTAGCTTTTCTCTCGCGTTGGAGGTCAGCAATGGCCAACGGCGTCGGCCAGCTGGCCGAGCGGACGGGCTGCTAAGCTCCCCGCCCGGCCAGACAGACCGGAGCGAGACCTGCTAAGTTCCTCGCCCGGCCTGGACAGGGCCCGGCGAGATCTGATACAGTTCTCCGCCCGGGACACACCGGCCTGAGGAGTCTGCTAGATTGCCTCGCCCGGTGAGCCGGAATCCCTCGCGGGATCGAGACGAGAGAACCTCGTTCGATGGAGCGCGACGGTCCTTGAAAACTCAGCAGTATGCACGCATCTGTCCACAGTGGACAGAATGTGATGACGAGCTTTAGTCCTCCGCAGCGCCAGCGCTACGGAGGAGATCAATTATCCCGTCAGGGTGCGAGGTTCTGGTGTACCCAGCCTCGCGCAAGCCTTGACAACTCTTACCGTGCCGTCCGAGCCTCACGGCTCGTGCGGTCTGTCACGGAGAGTTTGATCCTGGCTCAGGATGAACGCTGGCGGCGTGCCTAACACATGCAA
>JASGGQ010000096.1:0-10818 GCA_047604965.1 Patulibacter sp.
TCAAAGCCGCTCGGCCACTGGATACCGAGCTGTGGATCGTCGTACGCGATCCCGCGCTCGACCGCCGGGTCGTACGGAGTGCTGCACTTGTAGGTGACATCCGCGACCTCGCTGAGTACCACGAAGCCATGCGCCAGGCCGATCGGCACGTACAGCTGGTGCATATTCTCGTCGCTGAGTTCGACCGCTTCCCAGCGGCGATAGGTCGGCGACTGCTTGCGCAAATCGACGATCACATCGAGGATCGCGCCGCGCGCACAGCGCACCAACTTCGCCTGCCCCTCCCCGACCGCAAAGTGCATCCCGCGCAAGACGCCCCGCGACGAGCGCGAATGGTTGTCCTGCGCCCACTGCGACGGCACGCCATGCGCCGACCACAGCGGCTCACGGTACGTCTCCGCGAAGAACCCACGCTCGTCACCGATCACCACCGGAGCGATCAGTAGCGCACCGGGAATATCAAGCTTCGTGACTTCCATCGCCGCCGAGCCTACCGAGCGACGGCCACCCCAAGGCTCCGCCATTCCGCCGCCCAGCCGCTCCGCGCTATCCGGCGCGCAGTGCGCTCGCCGCGCTCGCGAAGTACTTCAGCGCCGGCTTCGGCGTCCCGGCCCGCGTCAGCAGACCGGTGTGCAGCCCCCAGAACTCCTTGCCGCCGGGATAGGGCGGGGCATCGCGCCACGCGTAGTACACGACGCCGCGCAGCCGCAGCTTCTCCGACAGGTTCCCCAGCCGCTGCAACACCTCGGCGACATGCTGCCCCTGCGTCTTCGGGCCGACGGTAAAGGGCGACGACGGGCCACCGGCCGCCCAGCCGACCTCGGTGACCCACAGGCCGACGTTCCGCAAGCCGGCGCCATCGAGGTACGCGCGGGCGCGCAGCGTCGCCGCTACCACCCCATCGACCGTCTTCGCATACGGATGGATCGCCAGCGTGTCGAACGAGCCGTCCGGTGCCGCTTTCGCCAGGAGCTTGATGTAGTCCCGCATTGGAATGCCGAGCTTGCTCTCCGGCACGCCACCGGTCACGATCTCCGCCGACCGATCGACCCGGTGGATCGCCCGCTCCGTCGCGGCGAGCAGTCGCGCGTACTCCTCGGGGTTTGGACGCCCACCCCAATACGCCTTGAGGTTCGGCTCATTCCATACCTGCCACGACCTGATCGGGAGCTTCGGTACCTTCGGATGGCTCGTCCAAAAGCTGCCGGTCGGCCCGTACCGCTTGACCAGTGCCGCCGCAAACGCGGCGAACGCCTGCGGGCTTTTCGGCGGCATGGTCGTCGTCGCGGTGATCGTCACACCCGGCTTGGCTGACGCCTGCTGATCGGCGCGCACGTTGAAGACGATCGGCAGGATCTCGATGCCGTTCTCAGCCGCCGCCTGCACCAGCGCATCGTGCAGCGCCCACGACCAATGGCCCTGCTGTGGTTCGATCTCGTTCCACTGGAAGGTCTGCCGCAGCAGCCCGGCGCCGGCCGCAGCCTGCCGGTGAAATACGCTGCGCTGTCGGTCGAGGGCCAACGGCAGCAGCTCGGGAGCGACGAGCCCCACAAACTCGCGACCCGACGAGGAAAACTGCGACGGCGCAGCGCTCGTGCTCGCCGCCGGCCGGTCGCCGCCGCATCCCCCGAGCGTCACGGTCAACGCCACGGCAGCGGCCACCGCCACCAGCAAATGCGCCACCTGCGGCGCCACACTTCGGCTCATTTCTTGAGCTTACGCAGCGCGCGCGACACGACCTTCAGCGCCGGCTTGGCCTTGCCGTTGCGATCGAGCAGGCCGGTATGCAGCCCCCAAAAGTCCTTGCCGCCGGCGTACACCTCGGCGTCGCGCCAGGCGTAGTACACGATGCCCTTGAGCCGCAGCGACTTGCGCGCGGCCGTGAGCTTGCGGACGGCCGCGACGATCGTCGGCCCCTGCTTGGCGCGGGTGACGGTACGCGCCGGCGTCTTCGGTCCGCCGGCCGCCCAGCCGATCTCCGTCACCCACAGATCGAGCTTTCGTCCCCCGGCCCGGTTGACGGCGCGCCGCAACTGGCGCGCGATCGCCAGCGACAGCGCCGGCGTCTGCGCGTACGGGTGAATCCCGATCGCGTCGAGTGCCTTGCCAGCCCCGGCTTTCAGCATCCGCCGCACGTACCGCTCCGGTTTCTGCCCCAGCTTGGAATCGGGCAGGCCGGCGCTGATGATGTACGCCGTCTTGTCGAAGCTGCGGATCGACGCCGCCGCAGCGATCACCAGCTTCGCGTACGCCGCCGGATTCGGCTTGCCCGCCCAATAGAGCGGAAAGTTCGGCTCATTCCACAGTTGGTAGCGCGTGATCGGGTACGCCGTCAACTCAGGGTGGCCGAGCCAGAACTCACCGCCCGGGCCGTAGCGGCGCGCGATCGCGCCGGCAAACGCCGCGTATGTCGTGACGCTTCGGGGCGGATAGATGTAGCGGGAGGTGTTGCCGGCCGGACGCGAAGACGCCCACTTCGGTTCGCCTTGCAGCAGCGGAACAACGCGCATGCCGGCGATCGCCGCATTGCGCACGAACCGGTCGGTGGCCGAGAAATCGAACACGTTCGCCAGCGGATTGATCTCGTCCCACCGGAACACCTGGCGTACGACGGTAAAACCTGCGGCGCGCTGCGCCTTCAGTTGCTGCTGCGCGTAGGCGTCGGTGCCGACATAGGCATCTTCGGTCGTCACGCCCAAGAACTGGCTGGGCAACGCCGCACGCGCGGCCGGAGCCGCGACCATCGCCGCTGCCGCCGCCGCGAGCAGCACGAGCAGGCCAAGCAACGCGGCCCGGCCACGCCCGGCTGTGACGCCGACCCCGGCACGCTGGGAGGCGATCGTCGTCTCGTCTCGCTGCGCCGTCAACGTGCCCATCGGAACGCCCTGGCGCAACTCGAGCGCCTCAAACGTGTGGCCGTACCTGCGATAGAAGCTCGTCGTGGCCCCGGAGCCACGCGAACTTGGTGCCGGGGCATACAGATCACGCGTGCCGGCAGCCACCCCCGTCGAGGCATCAAGGGCCGCCGCAGCCTCCACGAAGACTGCGGGAGCCGGTGGCAGATCACTCACCGTCATGCGGCCCGATCTTACGCATGCCAACCGGCCGCAGAAGCAAGAACGAGGATGCGCTCGCGCCACGCACTACTCGGAGTACTCCGACGGTGCGACAGCGCCAACGCACGGCCCGCGCAGATCGCAGCGGTGAGCGCTGGCGAGCATCCTGAGAACCAGCGCTTCAACCTGGCGCGAACACCGGTTAGGGTGCAGTGATGTCAGACTGCCGTGCCGGCCTCCGTAGGTAAGCCCATGAGTTCAGCGCTTGGGCGCGTATTTCAAGCGACCAAAGAAGCCAACCGGCAGGCCATCATCGCCGAGCTCGGTGGGCACACGCTCGCTGACATGCTCGACATCGGGCCACACAAGGGCGACTACACCGCCCGCGTCGCCGAAGCGGTCGGCGCGACGAACGTCCACGGCATCGAGCTGATCCCCGACCACATCGACGACGCCAAGCAGCGTGGCATCGCGGTCACCCTCGGCAACGTCGACGACGGGCTGCCCTACGCCGATGCCAGCTTCGACCTCGTGCTCGCCAACCAAGTGATCGAGCATGTCCGCAACACCGACCGGTTTTTCACCGAGATCCGGCGAGTCTTGCGACCCGACGGCATCGCGTGCGTCTCGACCAACAACATGGGTTCGTGGCACAACGTCGTGTCGCTCGCGCTCGGCCACCAGCCGATGCCGATGCACGTCAGCGACGAGATCATCGTCGGCAATCCACTCAACCCTGAACATGGCTGGCAACACGAGGATCTCGGCCGCACGCATCTGCGCCTCTTCACCACTCGCGCCCTGGTCGAACTCGCCGCACACCACGGACTGCGCGCGACGAGCACCGTCAGCGTCGGGTATTACCCGCTACCACCCAAGATTGCGCGCTACGCCGTGCGCTGCGACCCACGCCACAGCGCGTACATGATCGTGCTGCTGCAACCGGCGTGAACCGCCCCGACTCGCCACTCGGGCTCGCCGCGCTACTCGTCCTCGCCAGCGCGCTGCTGACTGCCTCCGGCGCGTCGTCGATCTTCACCGCTGCCGCCGCGCTCCTTGCGCCCGGCTTCGCGCTCAACGGGCTGCTGCCATCCGCGATGCGTCGCAGCGGCGTCACCTTGCTCTGCGCCGCGCCGGCACTCGGCGTCGCCGCATCGAGCGTCGCACTGATCTCGCTCAGCCGGCTGGGCGTACCGCTGACTGCGGTGACGATCCACCTCACGCTGCTGGCGCTCGTCGCAGCCGGCTGGCGTCTTAGCGCCGACCGTGTGAAGGTCGCGGCAGGCTGCGACGACGCCGCATCCCCGCTGGCCGACACGAGCGAAGCGGCCGAGACGACCGGCAAGCACGGGCCGCGCGACTGGATCGACGGCGTGCTAGTCACCGTGATTCTGGCCGCATGCGCCTTGCTGGCACGCACCGTGATCGGCGCCACGCCGGTGCCCGGCAACGACTGGGCAAAATACTTGCTGTACGCCGCGCAAATCGCCGAACATCACCGGCTGCTGCTCGAAAATCCCTACTGGCTGGGTGGCATGCCGTTCCGCGAAGATCCCGGCGTGCCGTCGCTCTACGGCTCGCTGCTGATCCTCAGTGGCTCGCCGGCCGGAGCGCTCGCGCAGGGCATCGTGGCCTTGCAGCTCCTGAGTGTCGCGGCCTTGTACGCCAGCGTGCGAGTGACCGTAGGGCGCGTCGGCGCGCTCGCCGCCGCCGCGCTGCTCGCCGTCGCTCCGGCCACGCAAAACATCCTCGGCTGGCATGGGCTGGCCAACGTCGGCGGCTTCGTCGTGCTGTCGCTGATGCTGGGCGTCGTCGGCCTGTGGTGCTGCGGCGAACTGGGGCGCCGCAGCGAAGCGGGGTTGGCGCTGCTGATCGTGGCGCTCGCCGCCGCACACCGGCTGACCTTCGCACTCGCCGCGCTGATGCTCTGCGCCGTCGCGGTGTTCGGTCTCGGACTCGCATGGCGGCGCGGAACGCTGCCCGCGCGGTGCTGGTCGCTGGCGCGCACCGGCTGCTGGATCGTCGTGCTCGGGCTCCTCGTCGCGCTCGACCTGCGCGCACGTTCGGCCACCTCGGCCGGCACGATGCCGTACACCGCGTACCTCACGACGAAAGTCCAGCTCTCGCTCGCGATGCGCGACGTCAGTCCGATCATGGTCGTCCTCGGCGCCGGCTCATTCGCGATTCTCGCGGCCAGCCGCCGCCTGCCGCGCGGCGTGTGGCCCGCCGCACTGCTCGGCGCCATCACGCTGCTCGTCGCGTACGCCTGGGTCGCGCACCTGGCGATGTACTACGCGCGGATGGTCTACTACTGGCCGGTGGCACTGGCGCCGCTCGCCGGTGCCGGCATCCAGCAGCTCGCCGAACTGCTGCGCCCGCCGGGCAGTGGGACGAGCGCCGTCGCCAACACACAGCCCACGGCACAGCGCCCGGCCACCGAACCCGCGCCGGCACGCCGCCTGCTCGCGTTCGGTGCCGCCGCCGCGATCGCCGTTGCTGGCGGCCTCTCGGTGCGTAACGCCGAGCGTCAAGCGACGATCGTGCGCGACTTCTACGGCTTTGCGAACGCCGGGTCGCTGCGCGGCCTCAACGCGCTTTCGGCAACGCTCAAACCCCGCGAGCCGGTCACCACCGACCGGTGTTGGAGCTTCCTCGCAACCTGGCTGCTGAGCACTCCAACCTACCCGGCGCTCGCCGATCAAGACATCGGGCCGCGCGCCGAACTCGCGCTGGCGAAGAAAGGCCGCAGCATGCTCTCCGGCTCAGACGCAGGCCAGCGCCTCGCGCAGCAGCTCGGCGTTCGCTACGCATTGCTCGACCCAACCTGCCCCACCGCCGCTGCCCGCTCGCGCCCACGCGGCGAGATGGTGTACGCCAGCGAACGACTCGCGATCGTCCGTCTCCGCGCGCCGTAGCGATCGGCACGACGGCCGACGCCGGCTGCCGCCTGGCCGTGGGCGCAGCCGCGTCAGTGCTTGAACGGCTTGAGCGTGAAGAGTTGCTGGACCTTCGGGAGCGTGTCGGACTTCGACGTGCTGGCGCGGTGTAGCAAGAGCAGCCGGTCACCGGTGCGCGGATTCAAACGCACCTTGAAGGTCACCGTCCGCTGCGCGCGTAGCTTCACCGTCCGCAGGTAGTGGTCGCGCGTCTTGGTCTTCGTCGTGGTCTTCTTCGTGCCGTTCTTCGTGGTGCTGGTCGTCTTCACCGTCACCTTGCGGCGTACGGCGATACGGAAGCGGTATTTGCGCCCGGCATACGTCCCCGGGTTCGCACAGGTCAACTTCGCGCGCACCTTCACGTACTTACGGCCACGTACCCGCGTGTTCGTGCCCTTGCCAGCGACCGTCCACGTACACCCGTTCGCAGTCGCAGCCGCCGATGAGCCGGCGACGGTCTCCTCAAGCAGCGTCGAGCCTGAAGGCGTTTCGTACGACGACACGTCGGGCGTGCCCGGCGCATCGGGCGCGGCACTGACGATCTCGCATGAAGTAATCGGCAGGTCGCACTCGTACACCGACGAGCGCGCCATGTTCGCGACCTGCGCGAACACCTGGAAGCTCGTGACGGTCACGCCGCTGGTGAGGCACACCTGGTTGCGGCCGAAGGCATTCGTCGACTGGCCGTACGCACGGCCGGTTGCCCGGAACTCCAGCGTCGCCCCTTCGAGCGGGTTGCCGTCGTAGGTCACCACGCCGTTGACGCAGGTGTCGCCGGTCTTGGTCAGCACCAAACCGAGCGGGAGGAGATCCTGATCATTCGTGGTGAGGCTGTCGCAGGCGCCGATCACGCCCGGGCGCTGGCCGGAGGAAATCAGATTGTGCCAGCGGGTTGCCGCACGCTGCGCGGCCGCTCCGGTGAGGTACGGCGCGCCGTCCGCGTGGCGGAAAATCCCCATGTACCCCTCGCTGATCGGCTCGCGATTGGTTTCCGAACCGGTGATCGCGTAGATCAAATACTGCTCGCTGCCACAGTTGCTGCGCGCCAACACGTCGGCCGCGAACTCGTGGGTCGCCGCCCGCGCCGCATCGGTCACCAGCCCGGAGCCGGCCGACGATGCACCGGTCCCAGACATCACGACCGGCTGCCCCGATTCGGTCACGTAGATCGGCATCGAGGGCACGCCGAGTGCGGTCAAGGTGGTGCGCAAGCGCGTCACCAGCCCGATGATCGCGGGCCCATGCGGCGCGTACGGGTGGTAGCCGATCCCGTCGATCGCCGAGCCGCCGCCGGCTGCCCAGAAGGCGTTGACGTAGCCGACGACATCCTGCCAGCCGATGCTCGCGAGCAGTTTGGCGGCGGGCTGCGCGGCGTGCAGCGCCGGCGAGATCACCTTCATCGCTGCGGCATATTCGGCGGGGTTTGGCGAGCCGGTCCAGAAGTTCGTGGAGTTTGCTTCGGTCCAGATCTCGTAGTCGTACACCGGTAGCGCGGCGAGCTCCGGGTGTTCCGACCAAAACGCACCGCCGGGGCCGTACCGCTGGGCAAACGCGGCGATGAAGGCCGCGAAATCGGGGTAGGACGCAGCGGTCATGCGATACGAGTTGCTACTCGACCACGATGGCACGGTCGCAAAGAGCGGGGCCGCCCGCAATCCGCGCTGCGCCATCTGCGTCATCAGATAATCAACGGAGTCGCGCGAACCGGCGCCACCGACGTTCCAGCGGTAAGTATGCACGCCGTTGACCGGCGCCACAGGCTCGACGGTCATCCAAGAGATCTGCACTCGGTCGACATTCAGATTGCCCGACTGCAACTGATCGAAATATCGACCCCACTCGGTCGGCGCGATCGTCGCGTCCTTCACCAGCGGCTGCGTATTGACACCGAGATACTCGGCGCTTGAGGCCGCGTGCGCCCCGCCGGCTGCGACTCCGGCGCCAGCTGCAGCAACGACCAGCAGGCGCAATACCAACGCAACCAGCAGATGGAGACGACGGACCAACGGGCGGGCGGACACGTTGGATATATACGCAGCACGCCCCGCCAACCTGACGGCCCGGTCGACGCCGCAGCCCACGGGGCGCCGTCTCGGGCTACGTCGCGGCGTTTCACCCGCGACCACCTCAGTACCCCGTTTCGCGGCGTCCCATCTCACCAGATGCCGGTGCGTGATCGGCCGTCCATGTGGTCCATTGGAGAAGGCAGGGTCGAACCGGACGATCATACGGGCACCACAGCCGCCAAACGCCGAACGCGAGGCAATCCAATACACCGGTTTTCAACTGCGCCGACTTCTGGGGCATGCAACACCCCCTGCGCACGGATGTGCGGGGGCGCAGCAAAGCCGCTCGTTTCGGGCGGCGGTGGGTCAGGACGACCGTCATCACCGTGTTTGCTGCCCTCGCGACGCCCCTTTCCCCAACCACCGGTGCGGCCCACGCGGCCAGCGCCCCCGCCAGCTTCGCCGGCCTGAGCAACTGGGGCTGGCCAACGGCAGCCGAGGCCGCCCAAATGGGTGCCGATGGCGTGAAAACCGTCCGCGCCGCACTCGCGTGGGACTGGGTTGAGCACACCCAAGGCAAGCGTAGTTGGAGCGGCACCGACACACTGATGAACAACGCCGCCACCAACGGCTACGGCCTGCTGATGGCCATCAACGGCTGCGTGGCCTGGTCGTGCGGCGCGACCCGCGTCGCACCACAAACCGACCTGCAACGCGCGCAGTTCCTCTCCTTCGTGCAAGAGGCCGTCACGCGCTACGGCTCGACCGGCACCTACTGGGCCGCCCATCCCGAACTGACGCCAATCAACGTCAGTTGGCAGGTGTGGAACGAAGTGAACGTCGGCCAAGACTGGCCCAACCCAACCGCCAGCGGGTACCTCCAACTGCTCACGCAAACCAATGCGGCAATCAAGGCGATCGACCCGGCCGCAACGGTCGTTACCTCCGGGCTCGCCGAATTCCCCGCCGTCAGCAGCGGCCAAACGCTCGCGCAATTCCTGACCGCGCTCGAACAAGATCCCGCGTTCCGTAGCTCCGGCGATGTCGTCGCAGTACACGGCTACGCCAGTGACGCCGCCGGCACCGGCCGCATCCTCGATACCGCGCGCGGCATCATGCACGCCGCCGGAGACAACCGGCCATTGTGGATCACCGAAGTCGGCTGGGCCAGCGGTGGCCCGGCGCATCCGTTCGTACGCGACCTGGGCGGCCAAGCGACCGAGCTGCGCAACGCCTTCGACCTGATGGTCGGCTGCTCGGTCCGCTGGGATCTCGCACGGACCTACTGGTTCTCCGTCGAAGATGTCTCCCCCACCGCACTCGGCGAAGACGATTACTGGGGGATGCACACCGGCCTGTACGACCTCAACGGCCAGCCAAAGCCGGCCGCCGATGCGTTCCGCGAATACCTCGGAGGCAAGGAGCTCCCGAACGGACGGGGCGCCAGCTGCCCGCTCGACGGCGGCAACACACCGGCAGCAACGGTGGCGACGGTCCGTCAGCCGGTGGTCTCGATCATCCAAGCCCCGCGCTACGTCGGCAAGAGCGGGCGGCCGCGCGTGGACTTCGTGACCGACATGGGTAACGCCGGCAACGCGCAGTGTGCACTCAACGGCGGCGCGTGGGAACTCTGCTCGACGCCGTACATGATTCCGAAGACGCTCGGCGAAGGCACCTTCACCTTGCAGGTTCGTGCAATCTCGTCGAAAGGCATCATCGGCCAGCCGGTGTCGACGAGCTGGACGGTCGACCTCACCGCCCCAACGACGATCTTCAAGCAGCGGCCGCCGAAGCGGGTGCGCTCGAAAGCGGTCACCGTGCGGCTCGGCACCGTGACCGCCGCGCGCGCCGGTGCCAGCGCCACCGCCGAAACGGTGACCTACCAGTGCAAGCTCAACAGCGAAAAGTGGAAGTCTTGCAACCGTAAACAGCGCGTCACGACGAAACGAACCGGCTCGCAGCTGCTGAAGATCCGTGCGGTCGACGCTGCCGGCAACGTCGACCTGCGCGGCGCGCAGGCGCGCTACACCGTGATCAAGGCCAAGTAACGCTGACGCGCCGCCACACGACGCCTGAGGATCAGCCACTCCCCGTGGCCGCAACCAATCGATCAGTGATTCCCTAGCGGTTCCGGAACAAACGGCGGCGGCGCGGCGGCGATGGCATCGGCGACGGCGCCTCGCCGGAGATCAGCGCGGCCGGCACCTCCTCGCATGCCCACTCCGTCAGCCACTCGTAGCCGGCTGCGGTCAGCGGCTCGGCCAACCCCGGCGGGCGGCGGAGCACATCATGCGCGTCGCTGGCGACCACCTGCACAACCTGCTCATCGACCATCGTGCGTGCCAGCTTGGCGACCGTACGCCCAAACGCTCCAGCCAGCGAACCGGCAGTCACCTGCGCGTACACGCCCTGACGCACCAGCGCGCCGAGCAGCTTCGGATCGCGATGGAATGCGACGCACCGTTCAGGGTGCGCGACGAGAATCTGGTGGCCACGCCGCTGCAACCCGAGCACGAGCTGCTCAAGCCGTGGCAGATCGGTGGCGAGCGGCGGTTCGAGCAGCAGCAGATTGCTCGAACCGAGATGCAGGCCGCTGAGCTCGTCGTCGCCAAGCTCGATCGCCGTCGCGACCGCCACCTCGGCGCCAGCGTGGATGCGCAGCGGCAGTTGCGCGCCGTCGAGCTGCTGCTGAAACTCGACGGCCCATCGCGCGATCGCGCTCGACGTGTTCGCCGGATAGCCACGGTTGACGTGCGGCGTACACGCCACCTCGCGGACACCAGCGGCAACCTGCGCGCGCGCAAGTTCGAGCGCCGCGTC
>JASGGQ010000097.1:0-10538 GCA_047604965.1 Patulibacter sp.
GGCGGGCGACGAGCCGCCCGACGGCGCGGGGCACGACCTTGCGGTGCGGCTGATCGGCGTGACCAAGCGCTTCGGCGACCACACGGTGCTCGACGGCATCGACCTCGACGTGCGCGCCGGTGAATTCCTCTCGATCCTCGGCCCAAGCGGCGGCGGCAAGACGACCGCGATGCGGATCATCGGCGGCTTCGAACAGCCAACGAGCGGGCGGGTCGAGGTGGCCGGCGTCGACGTCGCGGGCCGCGCGCCCTACGAGCGCGACGTGAACACGGTGTTCCAGAGCTACGCGCTCTTCCCACACATGACGGTCGAGGACAACCTCGCCTACGGGCTGCGGATGAAGGGCGTCGGCAAGCGGGAGCGGCGCGCGCGGGCCTGCGAGATGCTCGAACTCGTGCAGCTCGCCCACGCCCGACTCAAGCGCCCGGGGCAGCTCTCGGGCGGCATGCAGCAGCGCGTCGCGCTCGCTCGCGCGCTCGTCAACGAGCCGAGCGTGCTGCTGCTCGACGAGCCACTCGGCGCGCTCGACCGCCAGCTCCGCGAGGACATGCAGATCGAGCTGCGGCGCATCCATCGGCAGGTCGGCATCACGTTCGTCTACGTCACGCACGACCAGGAGGAGGCGCTCAGCATGTCCGACCGCCTGGTCGTGATGCGCGCCGGCAAGATCGAGCAAATCGGCGAGCCGAGCGACGTCTACGACCATCCGGCGTCGCTCTGGGTCGCCGGCTTCGTGGGCACCTCAAGCCAACTCCACGGCCGCGTCGTCGCCGACGAGGGCGGGCGCCTCGGCGTCGAGACGCCGGTCGGCCGAATCAACGCCGCCCACCGACATGGGGCGCTCGCTCCCGGCGGCATGGCAACCCTCGCCATCCGCCCCGAGGCGTTCTCGATCGCGCTCGACCCGACCGTGACCGGAGCCGCCAACGCCCTGCCGGTGACGATCGAAAGCGCGATGAACTTCGGGCCGGTGCTGAAGGTCGTCGTGCGCGCCATCGACGGCACGGAGCTCGTGATGCGCCTACCGCGCACCGGCACGTCCGATCTCCGCCCCGGCCAGCGCGCCACCGCGTGCTTCAGCCCGAACGACACCCACGCCTACCCCCCAGCTCCCCAGGTGGCCGCCGCTCTCACGCCCCTGTCGTCGCCGGCCTAACCGCCGGGCGAACGAGTCATACCGCCGGCCCGCAAGGCCGGCTCCCCCTCCACCCCCGGCTCCCAGACAGGATCTCCGTGACCGCTCATCGCTACCACCCAAACCGCGCCGCCGAGCGCCTCAAAACACTCGCCGAAGGGGGAGCCGTCTCGCGCGCGGGCTTCATGGCCGGCGCTGGCCTCGGCGTCAGCGCCTTCCTTGCCGCGTGCGGGAGCAGCGGTTCCTCGACCGGCTCCGGCTCAGCGGGCGGCTCCTCCACGTCGGTCGCCGATCTGGTCGGCCCGACGACCCCGACATTCGCGCAGGGCGGCGAACTGAACATCTACTCCTGGCCCGACTACTTCGGGGAGAAGGACCTCGCCGCATGGAAGTCCAAGACCGGCACGAAAGTGAATATCTCCACGTACGAGTCCAACGAGGACATGTTCGCGAAAATGAACACGGCCGCGCGCAGCTCATACGACCTGGTGGTGCCGACGAGCCAGTACGTCGCCACGATGGCCGAACTCAAGCAGATCCAGCGGCTCGACAAGTCGAAGATTCCGTGGCAGTACCTCGACCCGGAGCTGCTTGGCAAGGAGTTCGACCCGGGCAACGACTATTCGGTGCCCAAGAGCTTCGGGACCACCGGCTTCCTGTACGACCCGACGGTGACCGGCCGCGACTTCACGACGCGAAAAGAGGTGCTCGAGTTCGTCCAACAGCCGGAGTTCTCCGGCAAGCTCAACCTCCCCGACGGCGGCAAGGCGCTCGTCGAGTGGGGCATGGGCTACTACGGCTACGATCGCAACTCGACGAACCTCGCCGAATGGCAGAAAGCCGCCGACTACCTGATCTCCGACGTGGTCCCGCACGTCAACGCATTCGGCGGCACGTTCGACTTCGACCCGGTCGTCAGCGGCAAGATCTGGGGCATGACGACAGACTCGTCCGTCGCCCGGCGCGCGCTGATCGCCCACCCGAAGCTCAAGTACGTGCTGCTCAAGCCGCAGACCGAACTCTGGGTTGACAACTTCGTGATCGTCAACGGGACGCCGAACCTCGCCCAAGCCTACTCGTTCCTGTCGTACTTCCTCAACAGGGAAACGATGCTCCGCGAAACCGAGCAAATCGGTTATGCGACGGCGGTCAAGGACGCCAAGGCGAACCTGCCCGCGAGCTTCAAGCGCCCGGAGGTCGTGTTCCCCAGCCAGGCGGAGTACGCGCACCTCGTCCCTACGAAGCTCGATCCGAAGATCCAGGGCGACATCGATAAGCTCGGCAACAAGATCAAGGCCGCCGCAGCATGATGTCGGTCCGCGCCCGTAGTTTCGCGCCGGTCAAGGCGGGCGGCGCGCTGCTGCCTCTGCTGCCGGTCTGCTGGCTGACGATCGTCTTCGTCGTACCGCTCGGCGTCACGCTCGTGTATTCGTTCGCACACTCCGAGTTCGCGCGCGTGCAACTCGGGTTCACAACCGACAACTACAAGGAGGCCTGGTCGGGCTTCTACGTCGACGTGTTCCTGCGGACGATCCGGTTCGCGGCGACCGGCACGGCCCTCGTCATGGCGGCAGCGGTGCCAGTGGCATACACCTGCGCCCGCAAGTCCGGCCGCTTCAAGCTGGCGCTGCTCGTGCTGCTACTCGTGCCGTTCTGGACAAGCTTCCTCGTCCGCGTGCTCTCGTGGCGCACACTACTCGACCAGGGCGGCCTCGTGGAGCAGATCCTGAACGGGCTACACCTGCACAGCGGAAACCTCGCCTGGCTCGACACGCCGACGGCGGTGTTCATCGGCATCGTCTACGCCTACATGCCGCTCGCGGTGATTCCGCTGTTCGTCGCATTCGAGCGGATCCCCGATGCGACGATCGAGGCGAGCAAGGACCTCGGGGCGAACTCCTGGCGCACCTTCCGTAGCGTCACGCTGCCGCTCGCGCGACCCGGGCTCGTCGCCGCGACCCTCCTGACGTTCGTGCCGATGACCGGCGAGTTCGTGATCCCGGGACTGCTCGGTGGCGCGAAGGGCGCGTTGTACGGGAGCACGATCCAGTCGGTGTACCTGAGCTCGGCGGACTATCCGCTGGGCTCCGCGATGGCGATCTCGCTCCTGCTGGTCGTGGGGCTCGCGATCACGCTGATCGGCCTCGCTTCGCGCAGGGCCGGGCAGGGGCAGACCGCATGAGCGTCCTCCAGGTCCTCCGTGGCCGTCAGCTCCTGAGCTGGTCGGAGCGAGGCCTCTACCTCATCACGACGCTGGCGTTCGTGTTCCTGTTCGTCCCGATCGTCGCGGCCGTCGTTTACTCGTTCAACGCCGGCGTCGACGGTCGGCAAACGGCGCAGTTCACGGGCTTCTCGACGCGCGCCTACCCGCAGCTCGTCGAGAGCCCGACGATCTCCGCAGCGATCGCCGACAGCGCGGTCTCGTCGATCTTCGCGGCGTTGATCGCCACGGCGCTCGGCGTCGTGGCCGGCCTCGCGCAGGTCCGCGCGCGCAGCCACGTGGTACGGCGCGTGCTCACCGCCGTGCTCGCCGCGGTCCTGCTGGTGCCGGAGTTGGTCGTAGCGGTCGCGCTCCTCCAGTTCTTCAGCGTCACGCACGCGACGCTCTCGATGGCCACCATGGTGGCCGGGCTCACGACCTTCCCGACTGCGGTGGTCGCGCTGATCGTCCGCTCGCGGGTGGTGGTATTGGACGGCTCCGTCGAGGAAGCAGCCGCCGATCTCGGGGCACGTCCGCTCGAGGTGTTCCGCGACGTGACGATGCCGCAGCTGCGGCCCGCAGTCATCGCCGGGCTGATCCTGTCGTTCACCTTCTCGTTCGACAACCTGATCACCGCCTCGATGCTGAGCACCCCGACCGTGAACACACTCACGGTCTACCTGTTCGCGTCGATCGAGCACGGCGGCGTGACGGCGGTCGGCTACGCGGTCGCTGCGTGCATGCTCGTGTTCACGCTGTCGATGCTTGCGGTCGCCGGACTGATCTACCGCCACGAGGCGCGGAAGCTCGGTGCGTCGGGCTCCCTCGTCGACGCCGCAGCGGGGCACGGGGCGCCGGCGCCGCAGCCGGCATGAGCATCGCCGTGACTCCCCGGCAGGAGCAGATCGGCCTGCCAGCCGCGCTCGCGCGGTCCTCGGCCCTGCTCGCGGACCGAATCGTCGCCCGGCAGCTGCGCGCCGCTCCCGAGCTGGCGCTACCGGGCGAGCCCGGGCTCGAGGAGCTGCTGCGCGACGCCAACGAGCTGGCGATCACGTTCGTGCTCGGCATCCTGCAGCAGGGTCCGGGCGGCGACGTGGATCCTCCTCCGGCCATCCAGCGACTCGTGCGGGAGTCGGTGAACCAGGGCATCGGCGCGCTCGCGATCCTGCGTGCGGGCCGATGCCTCCAGGCCGAGCTAACCGACGCCGGGCTCCGGCTGCTCGTCGCAGAGCACGCCCCGCTCTCGGCCGTCGCGGACTGGACCGTGCGTGTCGCACGGATCTGCGGCGCGTTCGTCGATGGCCTCGTGCGCATCCATCGCGAGCGCCGCGCCGAGGTCGAGGTGCAGCCGGAGAGCGTGCGCACACGGCTCGTCCGCAGCGTTCTCGCCGGCGGCCCGGCAGGCGCCCTGGGCTACCCGATGGACGGCCCGCACGTGGCACTCCTCGCACGCGGCCGCACCGCGGGGATCGGCGTGCGGCGCCTCATCGGTGAGTTCCCTGGCGCGACGCTCCTGGCGCGCGGCCCCGACCAGGGCGTCTGGCTGTGGCTAGCGACCGATTGCGGCGACGAGGAAGTCGCCGAGCGCTGGCGCCGCGCAGTCTCGGGCGGCTCGGCCGGGATCGGTGCCGCCGGCTGCGGGGTCGAAGGCTTTCGCGCGAGCCACCGCAAAGCGCGGATGGCGCTGCGGATGGCGCGGCGCGGAGGCTCATCGGTGGTCGCGTACTCGGCCTGCGCGCTCGAAACGCTGGCGTTCGGGGACGCGAGCCTCGCGGACGAGTTCGTCGCCACGGAGCTCGGGCCGCTTCTCGACGACGAGCCGCGCGTCGTCGTCCTCCGGGACACGCTCGACGCCTACTTCGCCGCCGGCAGTGCGGCGGCGGCAGCAGCGTTGCTCGACGTCTCAGAGCGCACAATCGTCTACCGACTGCGTACCGCCGAGCAGCTACTCGGCCATCCCCTCTCGATGCGCCGCGCCGAAATCGAGGCGGCACTCCGCCTGCGCCCGATGGTCCCGGGCACCTCCATCTCCAGCACTCCGCCGTCCCGGAGCCACGACGAAGCGTCAGTGTCGGGGCGACAAACAGGCCACGCCCCTCCCCATCGGTCGGCAACTGGAAAGGCGCGAACGCCGGCAAATCCGCCGTGACCTGTCACCCCCCCCCGTGATTACAGCTCATTGTCCCGCGCGCGTTCAGTGGTCGCGCGCTGCGGGCGGGCGCACCTGGCGGCGCGTGAACCAGTCGGCGAGTTCACGGAGCTGGCGGACGGCGAGCGTCGTGCCCGCAACTTCGTTGTGCTTCGCCATCTGCGCTTCGCGAACCAGCTGCTGGAGCCGCCGCACTCCGGCGTTGCGACGCTCGACGCCATGCTGCACCGCGCGCGCCGGACCGATCCCATCGGTCAATGCCAGGCCGGCAAGCCGCGCGACCGCCGCGAGGTAGTCGTCGCGCAGTGCTTGGTTCGCCCAGCGTGCGACGCGCGTCGCCGCCGGCAGATTGGCGATCAGCCCTTGCAGCGTGTCGAGCGGCAGCGCTTCACGCAGCGCCTCGACCGCCACTGTCAGCTCCTGGATCGAGCGGGCGGTGCGGGCGCTGATGTCGGCGAGATATGGCGCGAGCGGCAGCAGCCGGCAACAGGCAACCTCGTCGGCCAGCGCGGATGGTGCGCCGCCGGCATGCCAGCCCGCCAGCGTGTCGCCGCCAAGTCCCCGCACCACGTCGGCTTCGACACGTTCGACGAGTGCGCGCGCCGCAGCGCGATGATGCGCGATCGTGTCGCGCAAGTCGGCATCAGCGGTGACGTCGTTGCGCAGATACCAGCGCGACACTTGGCGGACGGCGTCTTGAACGACCGCCGTCATCGACCAGCGCACCGCCGGGCTGACGGTCATCGCTTCGATCTCAGCGATCAGCCGTGGGGCGTCGCACACGTCACGGGCGATCAGGAAGGCGCGCACGACCGCTGAGGCGCTCGCACCGAACTCGACGGCGCGACGAAACACGAAGCTCTGCCCCATCGTGTCGACCACATCGTTCGCCACGAGCGTCGCCAGCAGCTCGCGGCGCAGCGGATGTTCCCACGCCAGCTCGGCAAAGCGCGCGGTGATCGCCTGCGGGAAGTACGCAAGCAGGTCGCCTTCCAGCGCGCGGTCGTCAACGAGCGGGGAGTCCAGCAGTTCGCCGGTGATCGCAAGTTTCGCGAGCGACAACAACACCGCCAGTTCCGGGCGGCTCATGCCCTCGCCGGACGCGGTGCGCTCCCCCATCTGCTCGCTCGTCGGCAGGTCATGATCGGCGCGCAGCAGTTGATGCTCTTCGAGCGCGACCATCAGCTCTTCGTACGCGGCCATCCGCGATGGTGAGCGAAGCTCCTCTTCGGTCAGGCTGCGTGCCTGGCGCGCACTGTCGGCGAGGACGTGCGCGCAGACCTCATCGGTCGCTTCGACCAGCAGCGCGTCACGGCCGGGAAGGTCAAGCTGGCCACGGCGGATCGCTTCGCCGAGCAGGATCTTCAGGTTGACTTCATGGTCGGAGCAGTCGACGCCAGCGGAGTTGTCGATGAAGTCGGCGTTGATCGCACCACCGCCACGCGCAAACTCGATCCTCGCGCGCTGCGTAAAGCCGAGGTTGCCGCCTTCCCCTACGACCCGGCAGCGCAGCTCGTTACCGTTGACGCGGATCGCGTCGCAGGAGCGATCTTGCGCGTCAGCATCCGTTTCGGTGCTGGCCTTCACGACGGTGCCGATCCCACCGTTCCACAGCAGATCAACGTCGGCGCGCAGCAGCGCACGGATCAGCTCAGTGGGCGGCAGTTGCTCGTCGGTGATGCCGAGCACGTCGCGGATCTGCGGGGAGATCGGGATCGATTTCGCGGTTCGTGGCCACACGCCGCCACCGTCGGAGATCAGCGCGCGGTCGTAGTCATCCCACGAGGAGCGCGGCAGGTCGAAGAGGCGCTGGCGTTCCGCGAACGCGGCGTGTGGGTCTCCGGGATTCGGGTCGATGAAGAGGTGCCGGTGGTCGTAGGCGCCGACGAGCCGGATCGTGCGGGAGCGCAGCAGCCCGTTGCCGAAGACGTCGCCGCTCATGTCGCCGATCCCGACGACGGTGATCGGGTCGCGTTCGGGGTCGATCCCGCGTTCGCGGAAGTGCCGCCTGACCGATTCCCAGGCGCCGCGCGCCGTGATCCCAAGCGCTTTGTGGTCGTAGCCGTGCGAGCCGCCGGACGCGAAGGCGTCGTCGAGCCAGAAGCCGCGCCGCCGCGCGACCGCGTTCGCCGTGTCGGAGAAGGTCGCGGTGCCTTTGTCGGCGGCGACGACCAGGTATGGGTCGTCGCCGTCGCGGCGCACGACCTGCGGCGGTCCGACGATCTGCTCGCCGTCGCGCGAGTCGGTGAGGTCCAGGAGCGCGTCGATGTAGTCGACGTACGCCGCTTCGACGCTCGCGCGCAGCTGCGCGGGATCGCTTGGTGGCTGGCGTAGCCGAAAGCCACCTTTGGCGCCGGCCGGCACGATCACCGCGTTCTTGACCATTTGCGCGCGCATCAGCCCGAACACTTCGGTGCGGAAATCTTCGCGGTCCGACCAGCGCAAGCCGCCGCGGGCGATCGCGCCGCCGCGCAGGTGGACCCCTTCGACGTGCGGTGCGTACACGTACACCTCCCACAGTGGCGCGGGTTGCGGCAGCGCGGGAATGTCGGCGGCGCGCAGCTTGATCGCGAGCGTCCGCCGGCCGGGGACGTAGGCGTTGGTGCGGACGGTCGCGTCAATCAAGCCGAGTTGGTTGCGCAGGATGCGGTCGTCGTCGAGCGAGCTGACGGCGTCGATCTGCCGCACGATCTCGCTGCGCAGTGCCGCTTCGGCGTGCGGGTCGCGTTCGATCGACGGGTCGAATCGCAGTTCGAACAGCCGCACCAGCGCGGCGGTGGTGTGCGGGTGCGCCGCGATCACCTGATTTTGGAAGCTTTCGGTGTACCGCGAGCCGATCCGTGCGCGGTAACGGCGGTAGGCGCGAAGCACTTCGAGGCGCTGGTGGTCAAGTTCGGTGGTGACGATCAGGCGGTGCAGCCGGTCACTTTCGGCGCTGCCGTTCCACACGGCCATGATGCACGCGGCGACCCGTTCCCCGCAGACGTCGAGGTCAAGCGGTCCGCCGCCCGGCCCCGTGACGCCGAAGTCCTGGATCCACAGTTCGTCGCCGCCGCCGGA
The DNA here is from genome assembly GCA_047604965.1 of Patulibacter sp. Lineage (GTDB taxonomy): Bacteria > Actinomycetota > Thermoleophilia > Solirubrobacterales > Solirubrobacteraceae > JAGIBJ01. Next base: position 8,545 of record JASGGQ010000097.1, read on the forward strand.
GACGCGCGTCGGGCGCTCTTCAAGCACCGTCAGGCCGAGATCTTCGAGGATGCGGATGACGCGGGAGAGTTCGGCTTTCGTTTGGCGGCTGAGCAGTGCGACGCGCGTGACCGATCCGTTGGCGCCTTCTTCGGGGCGCAGCGCGACATGCGTCGCTTCGCCGGAGCGGCGCAGCTGTTCGAGTGCGAGCACATCGCCGACGGCATGTTCGGGGGCGACGCTGGCGCGGTACTGCTCGGGCAGCCGTGGCCCCCAGTGTGCGGCCAGCAGCCGGCCTTGTTCGTAGCCGGCGCGCACCACCAGTTCGTCGCGCAGCGCCGTCAGCCACGTTCGCGCGAGCGCCAGCACGGCGGTGGTCAATTCGCCGGCATCGATCCGACGTAGCCCGTGGTCGTCGTGGACGACGACATGCAGCTGTACGTGCGCTTCGTCGCCGATCACCTCGTGCGCGACGACGTCGGTGGTGCCGTAGCGTTCTCCGATCAGCGTTTGCATTTGGTCGCGCAGGTTTGGGGAGTACCGGTCGCGTGGGATCGCGACAACGATCGACGCGGTTCGGCCGTCGCCGTGCGGCCGGGAACGCAGCAGCGCTTCGTCCGGCGCGAGGTTCATCAGCGCGCCGAGCAGTTCGACGAGTTCCGGCGCGGTGATCGCGAGCAGTTCGTCTTTCGGCATCGCGTCGTACAGCGCGACCATGTGTTTGTGGTCGTGCGAGTCGGCGCGCAGGTCGGCGGCGTCAAGCGCGGCGTCGAGGCGGGCGCGTAGCACCGGCACTTCGCTGGCTGGTTCTGCTTCGGCGCGGTGCGTCAGCAGGTAGAGGACGCGCAGGAAGCCGCTCAGTGTGCCGGCGTCGTCGTGTTCGGGCAGCAGCAGTTCTTGCATCCGCACGCTGCGGTGGACCGGTGAGCGGCGTGACATGTGGCCGGCGACGATCGGCGCGCCACCGGTGATCTGCGCGACCGATGCCGGTTCGGGCGGTTCGATTTCCAGCGTGCCGCCGCCTGCGAGCGGGCCGGTCCATGCGCGCGCGCCGCCGTCGGAGGCGTGGGGGGCGAGCAGTCCGGTGCCGCCGGTGGGGCCGTCGGCACCGCCGGGCCGCAGGGTGTAGTGGCCGGTCGCGAGCAGCACGCCACGGTCGTCGAGCAGCCAGCGCAGGAGTGCCGCGACTTCGGGGTCGGTGTCGGTGGCTGCGGCGAGCGCGGCGACGTTCGCACTGCCGGCGGCGCGTTCGTCGACGACGGCGGTCGCGGCGAGCAGTACGCGCCGTACGCGGTCCTCTAGCGGTACGAGCGCTTCTGGTTCGAGCCGCGCTTCGAGTTCGATCACCATCGCCGCGACCGGCGGACGGGCGTCGGGCAGCGCGACGACTGGATGCTGCACGGCGCGGACCGTCTGGCCGCTGCGGCGGATCGCGGCGAGCAGTGTGTCGAGCAGGAACGCGCGGTCGTCGAGCACGGCGGCGATCAGCGAGCCGCGATCGACGTCGCCCGGCGTGTGTACGGCGGTCGCGACGAGCGCGTCGCCGCGTGTGGCGATCAGCGCGGCGAGCAGGCTTCGGCGTTCAGCGTCGGTGATGTCGGCGGCGCGCAGCAGCTCGTCGGCGTCGGCGTCGCTGATCGGCTGATGCCCGATCGTCGTCATGCCGTCGCTTCCGTCCTGCGGTGCGGCCGCGTCATGCCGGCCAGTCCCGTCCGGGTTGGGGCACCGTGGTGTTCAAAGGTACGCACCCCAGAATCATCGGCAGGTTCGCGCAACACCAAAGCATGGTCGCTGTCAACCGTATCCCGCTCGCGGCGCGGCAGCGCGGAGCCGTCAGCACGGAGCGTGGTAGCGGGTCAGCGCGGAGCGTGGCACCGCAGCCTACGCATCCGGCTCGTCGGGAACATAATCCCGAGGCACAGGACAAGTCGTGTTCTGCGGGTTCTGGTCCCGGTAGAACTTGAATCGGCCTGGGGTTCCCGGAGGGCTGTGTTAAGCGGCAGCAGGCTCGCTGA
>JASGGQ010000098.1:0-10520 GCA_047604965.1 Patulibacter sp.
TGTCCATGAAGGTCTTAGATACATAATTTAGAAGGCTCTATATTATGATTCTCATACAGGGGCCCCGATGAGCAGAAGTTTCGGCCCTGATCCCGTTGATGCTGCGGTCGAGCGGGCCCTCTCGCTGCTTGAAGCTGGGCGGTGGAACGGCGATGAGACGTCGCGGGCGGGGATAGCCGCCAGCGAGTGCTCGAAGGTGGCCGTGGGCTCCTTGAAGAGCTGCACGAGGTCTTCACCTACATCGAGGCGAGCAACAACCTCCGGCACGTTCCGGCTGGTCTTCCGATCGGCCAGATCCGGGACCTTCCCAGCGTGGCGATTCGCGAGGCGATCGTCAACGGGGTCGCGCACCGCGAGTGGAGCCTGACGCAGCCGACGACAGTCGAGCACATCGGCCGTACGTTGCGGGTCACGAGCCCGGGCGGTTTCTTCGGTGGGGTCACGGCTTCTTCTACCGCCCAGTGAGCTGACGCGGCCGGGATTGGATGATCGTCGTCGACGCCGGCGCTACAGTGGGAGACCTATGACGACGCAGCTCCGCATCCAGCTCCGCGCCGTCACGGCTGCCTGACGGCGCCGCTGACGTCCTTGCGATTTCGCCGCACGGTCTGCGGGCGCTTTCCGCGCCTCGCTGCCGTGGTCCGGCGGAATGTCCGGCAGGTGCTGCCGCGCGCATGGGCTTCCGCGACGCCCGCCACGTCGTAGCCCTGGCGCCCGCTTCGGCCGGGCGCCCCTTGACCTGTGGAGACCTCCCGTGTCTCATCTTCCCCTCGCTGGCCTCGGTCAGCGTTCCGCTGCTGCTCACCGCGAGCTCGAGGCGCTCGGACTCGCCGAGCTGACCCCGGCCCGCGTGCTCGCGCAGCACTCCGATCGGTGGCTCGTCGCCGAGATCCTGCACGACCCCGGCGACGATGCTGCCGCGCCGCACGCCCTCGGCGGCGCGCCGCAGCTCCCGCCGCGCCTGCTCCCGGCACGCGGGCGGCTGCGCGCGGAGCCCGGCGGTACGCCGGTCGCCGGTGACTGGGTCGGCGTCGATCCGGGCGGGGCGATCGCGGTGATCCTCGAACGACGCGGCACCATCACCCGCCGCCGGCCGGGCGAACCGACCGAGGCGCAGCTGCTGGCCTCCGGCGTCGACCTCGCGCTGATCGTCGAGCCGGCCGATGGCGTGAACGCGCGGCGGGCTGAGCGGCTGGTCGCCCTGGCCGCGGCCGGCGGCGTGGAGCCGCTGCTCGTGGTCTCGAAAGCCGACGTGGAACCGGAGTCGTTCACCGACGCCGCGCGGCTGGCGCGCGGGCTGGGGCTCGCCGAGGCCTTCCCGGTCAGCGCCGTGGACGGAGAGGGACTCGGCGCGCTCCGCCAAGCGCTGGCGCCTGGCGCGACCGCCGTTCTGCTCGGCGCCTCCGGCGTCGGCAAGTCGACGCTCGCCAACGCGCTGGTCGGCAGCGAGCGGATGGCGACCGGTGCGGTGCGCGTCGCCGACGGGCGCGGACGGCACACGACCGTCACCCGCGAGCTGCTGCCGCTGCCGAGCGGGGCGCTGCTGATCGACGTGCCTGGGCTGCGGGAGGTCGGCCTGTGGGACGGCGGCCACGGCGGCGCGTTCGACGAGATCGAGGCGCTCGCCACCAACTGCCGCTTCGGCGACTGCGCCCACGACGGCGAGGCGGGCTGCGCCGTCGCCCCGGTCGTCGCCCCGGAGCGGCTGGCCGCCTGGCGCAAGCTCGCGCGCGAGCAGGCCTGGGTTGACGACCGCCGCGCCGCCTCGCGCGCCAGAGAGGAGCGCGGACGCAGCTACGTGCGCCTCCAGCGCGAGGCACGCGCCGCGAAGGGCAACCGGAAGCGCTGAGCTACGTGGGAGCGGTGAGTCGGCGGCGCGTCGTCTCGCCGCGCGCCGTCCGTCAATCGCCCGCTCTACGGTGTAACGTAGCTGCGTCGAGCGGCGGCAACCGCGTAGGATGGCCGCCTTATGGCTTCCGACCTGCACGCATACGTCGAAATCCCGAAGGGCTCGCGCAACAAGTACGAGTACGACCAGGAGATCAACGCGCTGGTCCTGGACCGCTTCCTCTTCTCGTCGGTCGTCTACCCGTCCGACTACGGCTTCATCCCGGACACGCTCGGCGAGGACGGCGACCCGCTCGACGCGCTGGTGATCGTCACCGAGCCGACTTTCCCCGGCTGCCTGATCCCGGTCAAGGCGATCGGCATCTTCAAGATGACCGACGACAAGGGCAAGGACGACAAGATCGTCTGCATCCCGACGACCGATCCGAACTGGACGAACGTCGACGACCTCGACGACCTCAACGGCCAGCTCAAGACGGAGATCTCGCACTTCTTCGAGATCTACAAGCAGCCCGAGGGCAAGACGGTGACCGTCGACGGCTGGGGCGACAAGGCTGCCGCGCTCGCCGAGATCGAGGCTTCGCGCAAGCGCTGGGTTGACGCCGGCAGCGTGCCGGTACCGACGCGCGGCTGAGCCTCCGCGCGGGGTCGCCTGGTCCGCTGCGTCAGGGAGATCCTGCGCCGCTGTGTTCCAGCGGTCGGCGCGGGCACGCTCGCTCGCGCTCCGTCCAGCGTGGGCGGTAGCGTCCTCGCGGTGAAGCACCAGCAGGTCTCCCGGACGGCTTTGATCGCGACGCTGACGGTCGTGGCGGTCGTGCTAGCTCTCGGCCTGCTCTACCAGCTCCGCACGCCGCTGGGATGGATGGTCCTCGCCGCGTTCATTGCCGTCACGGTGTCCGGCCCAGTCAACTGGCTTGCTCAGAAGCTGCCGCGCGGCGGGGCGATCACGCTGACCTACTTCGGTCTGCTGTTCGTGCCGATCGGCATGCTGATGATCGTCGTCCCACCCTTCGTGGAGGAGGCCGCGCGCTTCGTGCAGCAGGTCCCGCGGTACGCGACCGACATCGAGGACTACGTCAACAAGAGCCAGCGGCTCAAGCAGCTCGACGCCCAGTACGGGATCGTTGAGCGACTTCAGGAGCAGGCGGCGCAGCTCCCCGAGCGGCTCGGCGACGCCGCGTCGTGGCTCGGCTCGCTCGGCGTCGGCTTGGTGAACTCGGCGTTCGCGCTGATCACGATCCTGCTGCTGAGCATCTTCATGGTCGCCGGCGGGCGGCGCTGGATCGACGCGGGGCTCGAGCTCGGCTCGCAGGCGCGGGCCGTTCGCCTGCGCCGGATGCTCGACAGCATGGCCGACGCCGTCGGCGCGTATGTCGGCGGCGCGATCCTCCAGGCGACGATCGCGGGTCTGACGACCTGGGTCGTTCTGCTGATCCTCGGGGTGCCGTTCGCCGCTCCGCTCTCGGTGCTCGTGGCGCTCTTCGACCTGATCCCGATGGTCGGCGCGACGATCGCCGCCGTCTTCGTCGCCGTCGTCACGCTCTTCTCCGACTTCCCGACCGACACAGTCATCTGGGTCGTCTGGTCGCTCGCCTACCAGCAGATCGAGAACAATGTCATCCAGCCGCGTATCCAGAGCAAGGTGGTCGGCGTACACCCCTTCGTCGTGATCGTCTCGGTGCTGCTGTTCGGCACGCTTTTCGGGGTGATCGGTGCGATCCTCGCGGTGCCGTTCGCCGCGTCGATGCAGATCATGCTGCGCGAATGGTGGAGCATGCGGCAGGACCAGATGCTGGCGGCGGCGGTCGAAGGCGACGACCCGCCGGCTCCGCTCGGTCCCGCTTGATCTCCGCGACCGCGTTCGTCAGAGCAGCGTCGCGATCGTGTCGACGATTTCGGCGTCGCGCAGCGTCGAGGTGTCGCCGACCGGCTGGCCGTCGACGAGATCGCGCAGGATGCGGCGCATGATCTTGCCGGAACGGGTCTTTGGCAGGTCGGGGGTGAAGAGCAGCTGCTTCGGGCGGGCGAGCTTGCCGATCCGCTCGGCGACATGCTCGCGCAGCTCGGCCGCGAGGTGGTCGCGGTCGGCGCCTGCCGCAGCATCTTCGAGCGTGACGAAGGCGGCAATCGCCTGGCCGGTCTCCTCGTCGCGGGCGCCGACGACCGCCGCCTCCGCGACAGCCGGATGGCTGACGAGCGCCGACTCGACCTCCGCCGTGGACAGGCGGTGCCCGGAGACCTTGATGACATCATCGGCGCGCCCGATCACCCAGAGGTAGCCGTCGGCGTCCAGCCGCGCGAAGTCGCCGACGAAGTAGCGGCCTGGGAAGCGCGACCAGTACGTCTCCGCGTAACGCTCGTCGTCGCCGTAGAGCGTCGCGAGCATCCCCGGCCACGGCCGCTTGACGGTCAACAGTCCCTGGGTGCCGGCCGGGACCGGCGCGCCATCCTCGTCGACGACCTCGATCTCCACGCCCGGCAACGGGCGGCCGCAGGAGCCGGGCCGCATCGCGTCGACGCCGGGCAGCGTGGTGACCATCGTGTGGCCGGTCTCCGTCTGCCACCACGTGTCGACGATCGGGCAGCGGTCGCCGCCGATCACGTGGTGGTACCACTGCCACGCCTTCGGGTTGATCGGCTCGCCGACGCTGCCGAGCAGACGCAGGCTGGAGAGGTCGTGGCCGGCGACGTGTTCGATCCCCCACTTCATCGCCGCACGGATCGCCGTCGGCGCCGTGTACAGGATCGTCGCGTGGTGGCGCTCGATCAGCTCCCACCAGATCCCCTGATGCGGGTAGTCCGGCGCGCCTTCGTACATGACGCTCGTTGCCCCGGCGATCAGCGGGCCGTAGACCATGTAGCTGTGGCCGGTGACCCAGCCGACATCTGCGGTACAGAAGTACACGTCGTCTTCGCGCAGGTCGAACTGATGCTTGAAGGTCCACGCGACGCCGGTGAGGTAGCCGCCGGTGTGATGCAGGATGCCCTTCGGCTTTGCGGTCGAGCCGGAGGAATAGAGGATGAAGAGCGGCGACTGCGCGGTCGTCGGCGCCGGATCGCAGTGCGGCTCGGCGGCGGCGATTGCCTCAGCGAAGTGCAGGTCTCGGCCCGGTGTCATCGGCGGGTCGAACGCCGCTGCCGGCGCGTCGTCCGGGGCATTCGCCCGGTCTCCGGCGGTCGGTACGACGAGCACCGTCTCGATCGTCGGCAGCGCCTCCAGCAGCGGGTCGAGCTGCTGCTTGATCGCGGCGACTTTGCCCTTGCGCCGCCCACCTGCTGAGCAGATCAGCGCCTTGGCGTCGCTGACCGCCATGCGCTCGGCGACCGACTCCGGGGAGAAGCCGCCGAAGACGACGTTGTGGATCGCGCCGATCCGCGCGCAGGCGAGCATCGCGGCGGCGACCTCCGGGACCATCGGCAGGTAGATCCCGACGACGTCGCCCTGCCCGATTCCGCGACTGCGCAGCACGTTCGCGATCCGCTCGGTGAGGTCCAACAGCTCCGCGTAGGAGAGGTCGCGCCGCTCGCCGCGTTCCCCCTCCCAGTGGTAGGCGATCCGCTCGCCGCGTCCAGCGGCGACGTGGCGGTCGAGCGCGTTGACGCAGGCGTTGATCCCGCCGCCCTTGAACCACGCGAAGTGTGGGGCCCGCGACTCGTCGAGCACCGTCTCCCACGGGGTTGTCCAGTCGAGCAGGTCATTTGCTTGCTGCGCCCAGAAGCCCAGCGGGTCGGCGGCGGCCTGGTCGCGGGCGCGGTCGTCGCGGTCGAGCGCCTGCGCGGCGAAGCCGGCCGGTGGCGGCACGTCCCCGGCGTCGAGCCGCTGGGAGAGGAGATCATCGATCGTTTGGTGCTGGGTCATCGCGTGCCTCGCCGGCCGGAATTGGTGTGACGGCTGCCACAGTTCAGCGTAGTGCGAACGCCCGCCAACTGGGGACGAGCGGTGCGCCGCCCACGTCATCGGCGGCGGCAGCGACGAAGCCAAGCACGCGCGAACCATCGAGCAGCGTCATTGGGCCGAGCGCGAGGCCCGGCGGCACCTTGCCGCTGAACCAGCCGAGCCGCTGCGACGACACCGACCACAGCTCCACCTCGACGCCCGCCCCTTCACCGGCAAACCGCTCGATTCCCGGACGCGGACCGACCGGCGTTTCGAGCACATGCAGCCGGTAGTTGGAGGCGGTACGGGTCAGGCGAACATACTCGCCGCCGGCCTCCAGCAACTCCGCATTGGCCGCGAGCCCCGCCATATGCGCGCCCCCGACCGCGACCAGCAGCCGATCGTTGGCGTCGCACCCTCGGCCGCCGGCCGCCACACCCGCAGCGCCGCTGTCGGTACCGGCGTTTGCGTGCGCGCGCGCCGCCCGCTCCCAGTGGGCGCCGAGTGCCAGCAGCCGCCGCTCGTGGAAGGCCGGTGCGTGGAAGCTCACGCCAAATGGCAAACCATCGGTGCGCGGCCGGCTCGGGACCGCCAAGACCGAGAGATCGAGCAGATTCCCGAAGGTTGTAAACGTCCCCAAGCGCGCGTTGAGCGCCACCGGATCGGCGGCCAACTGCTCCTGCGTCGGATGCTCCAACACCGTCGGCGTCAGCAGCGCGTCGACCGTCGCCAACACCGCGTGCGTTTGCGCGAGCAGTGCGCGCAAACGATCGATTGCGGCGAATGCCTCGGCAGCCGATAGCCGCTTGCCGTCCAGCACGATCGCCGCGACCGTCGGATCGAGCGCCGCTACCGACTCCGCGCCGCCCTCCGCCGCCGCGATCGCCGCGTCGATGAACGCGCCAACCGAGGCGTACCGCTCGGCGACCAGCGCACTGCCGTACAGCATCGCGCCAGCCTCCAGGAACGGCGCGAGGTCGACCGGCACGAAGGTGACGCCGCCCGGCACATCGAGCGACCGCGCGACCTCCAGCGCCTGCTCCCACGCCGCCGTCGCTTCCACATCAGCATGGATGCCAGCGAGCGACGCCGGCACGCCAAGCACCAGGCCGTCCCGTGCGGGCGCGGCAACTGGCGGCGGCGGTGCGCAGCGTGACCACGGATCGTCGGGATCAGGGCGAGCGAGCACCTCCAGCGTCAGCGCCGCCGAGTCGACATCGGCCGTGAAGATGCTCACCACATCCTGCGAGCGGCACGCTGGCAGCACGCCGGCCGTTGAGATCAACCCCTTGCTCGGCTTGAGGCCGACGATCCCATTCAGCGCAGCCGGCACGCGCCCGGAGCCGGCCGTGTCGGTGCCGAGCGCCAGGGGCACGTCGCCACGCGCGACGGCGACCGCCGAGCCGGAACTCGAACCGCCGCTGATCCTCCCCGGATGACCGACAGCGTGCGGCGCGCCGTATGGCGAACGAGTGCCGTTGAGTCCGGTTGCGAACTGGTCGAGATTGGTGGTGCCGAGCACCACCGCGCCAGCCTCTTGAAGCCGGCGCACTGCCGTCGCCGACCGCTGCGCAGCGCCGCTGGCGAAGGTCGGGCAGGCCGCAGTCGTCGGCAGGCCCTCTACATCAATGTTGCCTTTGACGGCGACCGGCACGCCAACGAGCGGGGCGTGCAGCCCGGTCTCGCCGGCTCGCCGTGCCGCCGCGCGGATGGCCGGCTCATCGAGCAGATCGATCCATGCCGCGTCGACTGGGCCGCGACCGGCGGCTGGCCCGCCGGGCGCGGCAAACAACGTGCTGGCCGGGGCGCCGTGGCTGGCAGCGCGCGCGCGGGCCGCGAGCGCCGACTCGGTAACGCTCTGCTCGCCACGGCGGACGCGGCCAAGGACCGCACCGATCGGCTCCGGTGCGGGTGTCGTCATGCTGCCCACCGGGCACGCTCCTGTTCGAAGGCGGCGCCGCGTTGCGCACGCAGCGCGGCGATCTCGTCGGCGTTCGCTTGTTCCAACGCGAGGCGGTCGCTGAGCTTTAGCGTGCCGTCGGTGATCGAAACGACCGTCCGCCCGGCCGCCGACGCGTCCCGCAGCCGTGCCAGCTCCGCTGCGCTGACCAGCTCAAAGCGAATCCGGTCGAAGTGCCGCAGCAGCCACGGCGTTTCGCCGTCGACGGCGCCGGGTACCGTGACCCGGCCGGCCGCCGCCGCGCGATTCCACACCTGCACGGTGCGGCCGAACAGCTGGTAGCCGCCCGGCCCCTCCATGCCGTAGATACACAGGAACGAGCCGCCGATCCCGACCGCATTCTCCGGCGTCCACCCGCGTGGAGGCGTGTACTTCGTCGTCACTAGCTGATGGCGTGGGTCGAGCGGCAGCGCAACCGGCGCGCCGAGATACACGTCGCCGAGGCCGATCACGCAGTAGGTCGCGTCGAGGATCGTCTGCTGCACCGCGCCAGCCGACGCCAGGCCGTTGATCCGCCGGATGAACTCGATGTTGTCCGGGCACCACGGCGCATCCGGGCGAACCTGTGCGGCGTAGCGGCGCATCGCCTCCACCGCCTCAGGATGCTCCCAGCAGAGCGGCATCGTCACCTCGCGCGACGGCACTTCCAGCTCCGACGCGGGCGGCAACCCCGCTTCGAGTTCGCGCAGCGCCGCGATCACGTCGGCATGGTCGAGCCGCACCGGATCGAACCGCACCTGCATGCAGCGCATCCCCGGCGTCGTGTCGAGCAGACCGGGAATCGCCGCTTCGCGCACCGCCTGCTGAAGCACATGGATGCGGAAGCGCAAGGCGAGATCGGTGACTGCCTCGCCGTACTCGACGACGAGATCCTGGTCGCCGGCACGGCGGTAGCGCACCTGTGGAAAGCGTCCGGGGTCGGCCGGGGGATCTTCGGCAAGGATCGCGGCACCCAGCGCGTGCGTCGCAGCACGCTCCGGCGCGCCGCCGGCCGCCGCCACCTGCGGCTGCTCGGCTGGCACGAGCCGCACATGGTCGCCGGGTCGCAGCTGGCCGATCTTCCAGCGGTCGCGCATCGCGACGCAGAGCGGCGCCGCGAAGCCGCCGAGGCTCGGACCGTCCGGGCCGACGATGATCGGGGTATCGCCGGAGACCATGATCGCCCCGAGCGCGTACGGCGTCTCGGTCACGTTGCTCGGGTCAAGCCCGGCATCGCCGCCGGAATCGCGCGCCCATTGCGGCGTTGCGCCTTCGAGCCGCACGCCGGTGCGATCGGCCATCGTGCCGACCTTCCACGTTGCGGTAAGGATCGTCTCCAGCCCCTCCGGCGCGAGAATGTCCGGGGCGCCATGCGGGCCGTGCAGGACGTGCAGTAGCCACGGATCGTCGGCGGACTGCGCGCCCGGATACGCGGCCGGCGCCGGCAGCACGCCGGCCTCCGGCACCTCGCGTTCGCCGACGCGCCCGATCGCGATGCGGTCGCCGCTGGCGAGCGGCCGGCCCTCGAAGCCACCGAAGCGCGCCGCGATGAAGGTCGAACGGCTGCCGAGATGCTCCGGCACGTCGAGTCCGCCACGGAACGCGACGTAGATCCGCGCGCCACGGGTCGCCCAGCCGATCTCGACGAGCGCGCCGGCCGGCACGGTGATTGCCCGATTGGCGGGCGCTGGGCGACCGGCGATGGTGACCGGCGCGTCGGCCCCGCAGACCGCGATCACGCCGCCGCCGGGCAGCCGGAACGACGGGCCCTCCAGCGTTGCCTCAAGCCCCGCCGCGCCCGGGTCGTTGCCGACGAGGGCGTTGGCGTGCGCGAAGGCGCGGTCGTCCATCGGCCCTGAGGGTGGCACGCCGACCTCCCACAGCCCGGTGCGGCCAGGGAGATCTTGGACGGTCGTCAGCATCCCGGGCCGTTCGATTGCTGCCAGCCGGAGCATTGCGGCGAGCGTCTGGCCGTAGCTGAAGCCAAAGTCGGTGTGCAGATCGGTGTCGTGATCGGGCATCGCCGGAGCCTCAGGTGCGCTGCGGCGCGGGACGGTACAGCTCGGCCCGCACCGGGGTTGGATCAAAGGCGTTGCACGGATTGTTGATCTGTGGGCAGTTGGAGATCAGCACCCAGGTCGGCCGGTGGAAGGTCAGCTCGAAGTACTGGCCGGGGCCGGACAGGCCGTCGGCGAAATCCAGTCCACCGTCGCCATCGAGCGGCACATGCATGAAGAAGTTGATGTTCGCGGTGAGGTCGCGTTTGCCGATCGGCAGCCCCGATTCGACGAGTGCGCGGACGAAGGTGTCGCGGCAGGCATGCTGGTAGCGCGTGTGCTCGCCGTAGCGGACGACGTTGCTTTCGCGGGCGCACGCGCCGCCGAGCGTGTCGTGCTTGCCGACGGTGTCTGCGGTGATCGTCGCGAACGGCTGCCCGTCGGTCGCCATGATCCTGCTGCCGACGCTCAAATACGGGTTGCGCTGGTCGGCGACGGTTGCCGTGTGGCTGTAGCGCACCGTCGCCGGCCGCTCGGCGCAGAAGAAGAGCGTGTCGGCGGCCTGGTTGCCGGAGAGGTCGGTGATCCGCAGCACCTCGCCCGGTTCGGCGCGGCGCAGCCAGCCATCGCCGGAGTCGATCACCTCATCGAGCCGCAGCTCGCCGACGATCGCGGGCGGCTCGATCGGCTCGGGAAGCACGATCGGAGCGCCGGCGAGCGTCGCGCCGCCGGGGATCGCTTCGCCGCGCACCGCCGGCGGCAGTTCAGCAAGCGGTGGCGGAGCGATCCAGAGCGGCGGCGTCGGCGCGTCGGGCGCGCGATCGCCGTCGAGCAGTGCCGCACCGGGCGCCAGCTGCGG
>JASGGQ010000099.1:0-9985 GCA_047604965.1 Patulibacter sp.
GCCTGGATCGCCGAAGCGCCGGCCATCGCCAGCGTCGAGAGCGCCATCAGCGCGCCGGCACGGGCGGCGCGGGACGGCGCTTGCGGCGGCGCAGCCGCTGGCGCGGCGCTCGTCACGTCCCGTCTCCAGCTGAGGCAAGCCGCAGCGCCACCGGCAGGCGCCCGGCGATCTCCTCCGCAGCTTCTTCGGCGAGCTGCACGACCGATTCGCCGTTGAGCAGTCGCGGATAGATCTGGCTGGCAGAAACGAGCGCCAACCCGTCGATCGCGGCACCATCGGCACCCCGTGGCCAGCGCGGCGCGACGCGCGGCTCGTGGCCGAGCTGGTGGACCGGTTCGACGATCGGGGCGCGCTGCACCGTCCAGTCGAGCACCTCCTCCTCGCGGAAGTGCGGCGCGAGTTTGCGCACCATCGCGATGAACCGCGCGTACACCGCGTCATCGTCAAGGCCGAAGGTTTCGCTGCCGGCTTCGCAGTAGCGCGGCACGTACACCAGCCGGTTCCCGCCGGTGTGGTCGGTGCCGACGACATGGCTGGTTTCGACGATCGTCGTGATCGGCGTCGGATCGACGATGTTTACCGAGTAGTGCTCGGTCAGCGACTGGCGCGTCAGCAGGATCAGGCAGACGACGCCCAGGAAGCGCTGCGGATAGGCGTCGAGCAGCCCACCCAGTTCGGCCGGCAGCAGGTGCCGCAGTGCCGGTGGCTGCAACGTCGGGACGACCAGGTCGTACTGCTCCTCACCATCGTCGGTCGTCACGCCGCACACAGCACCATCGCGCAGCAGCAGCCCGGTGACGGGCACGCCGGTGCGCACCTGGGCGCCGGCCGCCTGCGCGGCCTCGGCGATCGCTTCGATCAGCGTCTGGTGGCCGCCGCGCAACGCCCCGAACTCTTCGCTGCCGCCTTGGCCAGAGCGCGCCGAGCGCATCCGGCGGGTGCGCGACCAGAGGTAGGTGGCCGGCAGGCCGCGCGGGTCGCCGTCAAAGCGCGAGTCCAGCAGCGGCCGCCAGATCCGCTCGACGACGCGCCGCCCGGAGACCTTCGCGAGCCAGTCGAGCAGCGGGGTGCGTTCGAGATCGTCGTAGCCACCTTTGAGCTGGCACCACGCGACGAAGCGCGCAAGCCGCAGGCGATCAACGAAGGAGAGCGGCGGAAAGCGCAGGAAGTCGCCGATCCCGTTGAACGGGTACATGGTGCCGCCGCTGAAGAAGCCGGTGCTCACCGGCGCCTGGCTGACCAGCTCGCGCAACCCCAGCTCGTCGATCAGCGCGTGCATCCGCGCGTCGGACGGCACGATCACATGGTAAAAGCGGTCGATCTCGTAGCCGCCGAGCTGGGTCCGATCGGCGAGCCCACCGAGCGACGGCGCCCGTTCGAGCAGGGTGACCTCGTGGCCGTGTTGCGTGAGGCGCAGCGTCAGTGTGGCACCGAGAATGCCGCCACCGACAACCGCGATCCGCGCCATCGCCTACGCCGCCTGCTCGTCGATCGGCGGCGTCTTCGGGCCGGCCGGCAGGGCGGCTCCACCCGCCAGTGCTTGCTCGATCGGCGACTCGTCGGAGAGCGGCGAGATCGGCGGCGGCTGAATGCGGCCGACGAGATGCGCGGCCATCAGCCGGCCGTACGCGCGCACCGTCGGTCCGAGCTGCATCTTGCTCGCGCCGCCACGCTTGGTCCAGTCGTTGATCGTCGGCACCTCGGCGATCTTCGCCCCGGCGTTGTGGAGCTTGAGCAGCAGCTCGACATTCGCCGCGAAGCCTGGCTCGCGCACGAGCAGGTAGCCATAGGTATCGGCAGCGCGCCGCAGCGTCCCGGCGCGGTAGACGCGGTACAGCGAGCTGAGCGTGTGGATGTCGCGCAGGCCACCGGCGACGCGGAACGCACCGGAGACCGACTTGCTCGCCCACAGCCGCCAGCCATCGACGCCGATGATCTGGCCGCCCGGCGCGTACACCGAGGCGAGCACGATGTCGAAGCCCTGCTCGAACAGTTCCAACATCCGCGGAAGATCGTCGAGGTCGCTGGTGCAGTCCGCTTCGAGCGTGACGATCGGATCATCGTCGCCGGCCTCTTGCAGCGCGGCCCGCAGCCCGGTGTTGATCGCGGTGCCGAGCCCGAGGTTGCGCGGATGGCGCACGACGCGCAGATCCAGCTCGCCGCGATGCGCTTCGATCTGATCGAGCGTGCGATCGGTCGAGCCGTCCTCGACGACGATCACGCGCGCGCCAAGCGCCTTCGCGCGCGGCGCGAGGTCGGCGAAGAGGTTGGCGATGTTCGCCTCTTCGTTGTAAGCCGGAACGACGAAGCGGATCATCAGGCAGGCACCGGATCGGAGGAGTGGAGCGAGGGGCGCATCGGGCGGCGCTGCGCTGCGCTTTCGCGCAGGGCCAGCGCATTGGCCAGCGCGCGGGCGCCAGCCAGTGCCGGCACGGGGGGCGGGCCGCCGTCGCGGATCGCGTCGCGGAAGGCGGCTAGCTCGGCGCGCAGCGGTTCTTCTTTTTGAATCGCGAAGCGGATCATTTCGCCTTCGGCGTCGCCGCGC
This sequence comes from Patulibacter sp., assembly GCA_047604965.1. Classification (GTDB taxonomy): domain Bacteria; phylum Actinomycetota; class Thermoleophilia; order Solirubrobacterales; family Solirubrobacteraceae; genus JAGIBJ01. Next base: position 2,546 of record JASGGQ010000099.1, read on the forward strand.
AGTTGCGCGAGTTGGTCCCATCCGACCGCGATCCCGCCGGAGCGCACGAGGAACAGATCCTGCGTAACCCACTCGGCGCGCAGCAGCCCCTCCTCACCGATCACGACCAGTTCGCGGCGCTTCTCCGGCGTCAGCCAGTTCACGTCAAGCAGCCCATGCGGGCCGTGGTCGCCGAAGCGCACCATCCCGTGGATCAGGTCTTCATGGTGGGAGTGCGCGAACTGCGAACTGGCGGCGGTGATCTCGGTGATCTCCTCGCCGGTCAGCCACTCCATCAGGTCGAGGTCGTGGGTCGCCAGGTCGAGTGCGACGCCGGCATCCATGATCCGCGTCGGGAGCGGCCCGACCCGCGTCGCGTGGACGCGGAAGACGCGCCCGAGCGCACCGTCGGCGAGCAGTTGGCGCAGCTTGCGTGCGGCGGGGTTGAAGCGTTCGACATGACCGACGGTGAGGATCTTGCCGGCGCGCTCGGCGGCGGCGGCCATCTCGATCGCCGCCGGGACCGTCGTCGCGACCGGCTTCTCGACGAGGCAGTGCAGGCCGGCGTTCAGCGCGGCGGTCGCAACGTCGCAATGCAGCGACGACGGCACGACGATCGAGAGTGCGTCGAGATCGCCGCGTGCGAGCAGGCTCTGCCAGTCGTCGTGGCGAGCGATCTCGGCCTGCGCGGCGCCGACGACCGCTTTGAACCGTGCGGCGTCCGGCTCGGCGACGGCAACGACGCGCACCCCGTCGAGCCGGCTCCAGACGTTGAAGTGGTTGCCACCCATGCGGCCCAAGCCGACAATGCCGATGCGTAGGTCGCTCATGACACCCAATCCTCATCGGGGAGATTCGCCGGGGCGGCGCTGTTGACCTTGCGCGCGAGCCGCAGCGTGTGTTCGGCGATCCGCTCGCTCGCGTGGCCGTCACCGAAGATCGGCGGCCGCTCAGCCGGAAGCGGCCGGCTCAGCGCCGCCGCGAACTTCGTGTCGTCGACGCCGACGAGCGCGTTCCAGCCCTGCTCAACGGTGTCGGTCCATTCGGTCTCTTCGCGCAGCGTGATGCAGGGGACGCCCCAGAGGTACGCCTCGCGCTGCACGCCGCCAGAGTCGGTGGCGATTGCCTGCGCGCCGCGCTCAAGGCTGAGCATCTCGCGGTAGGTCACCGGTTCGAGCGCCTGCACATTTGGCGGCAGCCTCAGCCCGAAACGCTCCAGCGCGGCTGCGGTGCGGGGATGCAGCGGCCAGCGAACGGGCCACGGACTGGTCGCGAGGCAGTCGAGGACGCCTTGGAGCCGTGCGGGGTCGTCGGTGTTGTAGTTGCGATGGACGGTCGCCAGCAGATACTCGCCGTCGGCGGCGACGATCTCGTCGCGCAACCCTTCGAGGATGTCGCAGAGCGGGTCGCCGGTCATGAAGATCTCTCCGCGTACGCCCTCACCTTGGAGGTTGCGAACGGCGCCCGGAACCGGTGCGAGCAGCAGGTCGGAGCGTTTGTCGGTCTCGATCCGGTTGTACTCCTCCGGCATGTCGTGGCGGTGGCTGCGCAGCCCCGCCTCAACATGAACGAGCGGCACGCCGGTCCGCTCGGCCGCCAGCGCTCCTGCGAGCGTCGCGGAGGTGTCGCCGCGCACGAGCACGACATCGGGCCGTCGCTCACCGATCAGTTCGATCAGCCGGTCGGTGCCGAGCCGCACCTGCTCCTCCGGGGTGCCGGAGCCGACGCCCAGGTTGACATCCGGCTCCGGGAGCCGCGTCGCGGCGATCTGGGCGCCGCTCATCCGCTCGTCGTAGTGCTGGCCGGTATGCACGAGCAGTTCGTGGCAGTGGCGGCGCAGCGCCTCACTGACCGGCGTGGCTTGGATGATCTCGGGGCGGGCCCCGATGATGGAGAGAACGGTAACGACGGAGGCTCTATTGGACACGGCGTGCAGTGGGCGTGCAACGGCGCGGGGGCTCGCCGGGGTACGTGTGGGGTCGGGGCGCAAAGGCCGGGTGGGTTGCTGGCTGTTCGTGGTGTCGGCATCCTCGCGCATTTCGCGCGCTCTTGCAGCGCTGTTCGACCACCTTCCAATGCTCGACAGCTGCACCGCACCATGAAGTACGCGCCCCGCGATCTGGCGCTTGGACACCGGACACGAGTAGTGCCCGAACCGCTCGCGTTGCACCGTAAACAGGAGTGCTTTGGATGCGCCGCAAACCGCGCCGCGCCCAGCTCCGGCGGCGGAGCGATCTCACTGCGTCACCTCGGGCGTCTCCAGCACGCGAAGTTGCGTCGCGCTGGTACGCCCACGCAGCACCGTCGCGCCGTCGGCTCGCCAGTGCGTCGCTTCGCTGTCGCCGGCCGCATCGACCGCCGTGCCGGAGGCCAAGGTCAGCTCCGGTTGGTGCTTGGCCAGCTCGCAGAGCCGCGCCGCTTCGTTGACGGGATCGCCGATCACCGTGTACTCAAAGCGCTGCTCAGTGCCGATGTGACCGGCGACCGCTTCGCCATACGCGACGCCGATCGCCGCCGTCAACTCAGGCACTTCGACGGCGAGCCGCCGATGCATCCCGCGGGCCGCGCGGAGCGCCGCGCCGGGCGCGTCGGCCAACGCGGCCGGCGCGCCGAAGACGGCCAGCGCCGCATCGCCTTCGAACTTGTTGATGAAACCGCCGGTCGCCTCCGTCTCCTCAACGACGACCGCCAGAAAGCGATTGAGGAGCCGCACGACCTCCTGCGGTTGCGCGCGTGCCGCCAGTGCCGTCGAGCCGACGAGATCGACGAACAGCACGGCGACGGTGCGCAGCTCGCCACCGAGCCGCACGCCACCGGCGATCGCCTGCGCCGCAACCTCGGCGCCGACCTGCCGGCCGAACAGGTCCCGCACCCGTTCGCGCTCGCGCAATCCGGCGAGCATCTCGTTGAAGCCGCCTTGCAGCTCGCCGATCTCCGTGGAATCCCAGACCGGCAACTCGGCGTCGTAGTCGCCGCGCGCAACGCGGGCCAAGCCACGCCGGATCGATGCCAGCGGATGTACCGTGGCGTACGCCGCCAGCAGCGTGACGATCGCCCCGAAGGTCAGACCGATCGCGCAGAGCACGATGACGGTGACTGCCAGGCGCTCTTTGGATACCGGCGCGGGTGTCAACGCGGTGATGCCGACGAGCATCAGGCCGAGCACCGGCACGCCGGTGCCCAGCGCCCACGCCAGCACCCAGCGGGCGGTCACGCCCGGCACGCCACGGCGGTTCGCCGCACCGGCTGCCAGCGCGCGGCGCAGCACCGGCCGCAACGCCAACTCGGCGGCGAGGTAGGCCGCCGTCGAGGTGGTGATGCCGCCGAGCGCGACCGTCAAGCCGATGCCGAGCGACAGCAGCGGATCGAACGCGAGATTGAGCAGCGTGAAGAGCAGTGTCGCGACCGCCCATAGCACCAGCTGCACGCCCATGATCCGCTGCGGTGCGCGCAGCAGCGCCGAGCGTTCGGCCTCGGTCGGTGGCCGGCCGGCGCCCAGCCACGCGCTTGTCCCATGCGGCCCGCCTTCGACGCGGCGCCGGCCCCAGGTGATGCCGACCGCGAGCGCGGTGAGGATGTAGGTGCCCGCCACCCCGAGGTTGACCGCCAGCGACGTGCCCTGGTCGTAGCCGTCCGGCTTGGGGAGCACCAGCAGCGCGAACACGATCACCACGCCGGCACCGATCGCGTTGGAAACCCCGGCGACGAAGATCGCCATCGCACGCACCCGTAGGATCACGCGCTCCGCCGGCTCGTCGGGATCGCCGATCAGGAACCGGCTGGCGACCACGGCGTCGACCCAGCGCCGAAAGAGCGTGCGATCCATCGCGCCCAGTCTCCCACGGACGGCCGGCGCCGCCGACATCGACCGATCGATGGGCGGTGAGGCGGCGGGACGTCGCCGTCGGTCATGCTTGCAGCGCCGATGTCCGCCTCTCCCTCGGTCCCTCCCCTCCCACGGCTCGATCTGCTCGTTCGCGATTGCGAGCGGCTTGCCGCGATCGACGGGCTACCGGGGGAGGCGCTGCGCTGGCAGCAGGCGGCCGACCGCGCGCGCCCGCAGATTCAGCGCGAGGCGCGACAGCTGGCGACGCCGCGCGTGTGGCACGACACGATCGCGGGACTCGCCAGCGGCGCGTGGCGCGTTGCAACGGCCGCTACGCCGGACGCGCCGCTGGCGCTGCTGAGCGCGGCGGCGGAGGCGTTCGGGATGCCGGTCGGGCCACCGGTCGGCAGCGGCGCGATGGTCGAGAGCGCGCAGCGGATGGTGCGTGCCGGCGGCCCCGCGTACATCAAGCTGGGGCAGTTCATCGCAACCGGCGATGGCCTGCTACCGCCGGAGTGGGTTCGCGCCTTCGCGTGGTGCCGCGACGAGGCGCCGCCGCTGCGCCCTGGGCGAGCTGAGGAGGTCGTGTACCGCGAACTTGGCGAGCAGTCCGACCGGATCAGCTCGATGGATCGGCTGCCGCTCGCCGCCGGGTCGATCGGGCAGGTGCATCGCGGCGTACTGACCGATGGCACGCCGGTGGTCGTCAAGGTACGCCGACCACGGCTCGGCAAGCGGCTGCGCTCCGACATCGAATCGCTCGCCCTGCTGGTCGCGGCAACCGAGCGGGTGCGTCCCGCCGTGGAGGCCGCAAACCTGCGCGGATTCGTCGAGCTGTTCGCCGGGCTGGTGCTGGAGGAGCTGGATTTTCGGATTGAGGCCGCGAACCTCGTCGAAGCGTCGGCGATCTTGGAGTCGCTCGGCGCCGACCGGGTGCGTGTGCCACGGCCGATTCCGGGGATGGTGACCGAGCGGGTGCTCGTCATGGAGTTCCTGCCGGGCGTCTCGTACGCGAAGCTGCCGCCGGCCGCCGAACGCACGGTCAATGGCGCGGAGCTGTTGCGCGTCGGGGTGCAGAGCGTGATCGAGGCAACCTTGGTGCATGGGGTGTTTCACGGCGACATGCACGCCGGCAACGTGCTGATCGACGAGCACGGCATGTTTTCGCTCGTTGATCTGGGGATCGCGGGACGACTCGATGCGCAGCAGCGCGCCGGGCTCGTGCGCTTCCTGGTCGGCTTCGCGGCCTCCGATGCGCGCGCGCAACTCGACGCGATGCGGACCTTCGGCGCGATCGGGCCAACGGTCGATGTCGAGCCGCTCATCGCGCGACTCCAGCTCGAACTCGACGCGATCGACCAGCGGGCTGACGGGGCGATTACCTTCGAGCGGCTCGGCGAGGTGCTCGGCGGGCTGCTGCGGATCCTCGCGAGCGCTGGCCTGACGATGCCCAAAGATCTCGTGTTGTTCTTCAAGAACCTGCTGTACCTGTCTGGCTTTTCGGCGGCAGTCGCCCCGGATGCCGATCTCTTCGCGGTGATCCAGGGAATCTTGGCGGAGGTCTTTGCCCGTGAGGAGCTGGCGGAGCTGCTGAACGAAGCCTGATTCCGCGTGACGGCCGTTTACGCTGGTTCGCGTGTCGCCGAAGGTGTTGCTGACGTTCGAGCCGCCGGATGGCGGTGTCGCCGAGCATGTGTTGCAGTTGGCGCGCGCATTGCCGGCGCATGGCTTTGAGGTGGAGCTCGCCGGGCCGCTGGAAGGCGAGTTCGTGTACGGCCAGCTCGACGGCGCGGTGCCGATCCACCGGCTCGATTTCCGCCGTGGCTACGGCAACCCCCGGGCCGACGCGCGCGCGGCGCGGCAGCTGGCGGCGCTGGTGCGGCGCGGCCGGTATGACCTCGTTCACGCCCATTCGGCGAAGGCGGGGGTGGTGGCACGGCTCGCGCTCGCCGGTCGCCGGCCGCCGGTCGTGTATAGCCCGCACTGCTTCCCGTTCATCGGCGACTTTGGGGCGGGGCGGCGGATCTTCGCGACCGGTGTTGAGCGGATGTTGGCGCCGCTAACGACCCGGATCTTGTGTGTCTGCGATGACGAACGCCAGCAGGGTCGCGCGGCCGGGATCGCCGATCGGAGGATGCGGGTGATCCACAACGGCAGCAAGGCGATGCCGGCCGGCACCGAGCCGCTCGCGGAACTGGAGGCGTTCCGTGGCACCGATGGCGTGCTGGTCGGGTCGGTCGCGGTGTTGCGCGAGCAGAAGCGGATCGACGTGTTGATCGACGCGGCCCCAGCGATTTTGGCGGGTGATCCGCGGGCGCGCGTCGCGATCGTCGGCAATGGGCCGCTTCAGGAGGAGCTGCGCGCGCGGGCGACGCAGCTTGGGTTGGCCGGCGAGCCGCGCTTCGGGTTTTTCCCGTTTGTGCCGCCGGCGTTTTCGGCGCTCGCGGCGCTCGACGTGTACGTGTTGCCGTCGTCGTGGGAGGCGTTCCCGATCGGCGTCTTGGAGGCGATGGCGTGCGGCGCGCCGCAGGTCGCGACCGATGTCGGCGGCACCCGCGAAGCGGTGGTCGATGGCTTCGGGCGCGCCGCGCTGCGAAGTGATCGCGACCACCCGGCCGGTTCGGTGGAGGGTGAGACCGGCTTGCTGGTTGAGCCGGCGGCGCCGCAGCAGCTCGCGGCAGCGGTGCTGGAGTTGGTGCGTGATCCGGCGCGGCGTCAGCGCATGGCCGATGCGTCGCGCGCCCGCCATGCGCAGCGGTTTACGCTCGACACGATGGCCGATGCGATCGCGCAGGCGTATCGGGACGTGCTGGCCGGGCGGTAGCCGAGCAATCGTCGATTGCCGGGGATACAGTCCGCCGCTCGGCGCGTGCGAGACGCCGCGGCCCGCACAGCGAAGTGATCGGTGATCCCTACGTCGTGCGAATGATCAGCACCGAGCAGGGGGCGTGGTGGCTGATCTTGTTGGGGACGGAGCCGAGCAGGAAGCGCTTGGCGCCGGTCATGCCGCGGTTGCCGACGACGATCAGGTCGGCGCCTTGCTCTTCGGCGACATCGAGGATCGCGTCGGCGGGATCGCCCTGGCGCGCCCAGATCGTGACATCGACGCCCTTGGCGCGAATGTCATCGGCCGTTTGCTGGAGCGTCGCATCGACATCTTCGCGTGGATTGACCATCCACTGCACGTCGTCGGGGGCTTGCTTGGCTTCTTGTCGCAGGCGAACCCCAGACACGGGCTCGTAGGCGGAGACGAGCTCCAGGCGCGCGCCGACCGCTGCGGCAAGCTCGGTGGCTTGGTGGACGGCCTCGGTCGCGGTACCTGAGCCGTCGGTGCCAACGACGATGGTCTTGAACGAACTCACCGGCGCATCGTATCTATCGCGACCGGGGGTTGTGGGGAGTTTCGCTGCCGAAGGTGGGACGGCGTCGCGGATCGGCGGCTACCAGAGCTTGCTGGCGGCGATGACCATGCCAGCGACGGTGCCGACGACAATCAGCACCTGCATCCACAGCCAGATCGGTTTGATCTTCACGTGCCCGAGCGTACCGGGCACGGCACGACGGCGCCGCAGCGGCGTGGCGGCGTGGCGGCGACTCGGAGCGAGACAGACCCAAACGGTCCGCGAAACTCCGCG
>JASGGQ010000100.1:0-9753 GCA_047604965.1 Patulibacter sp.
CCACCGGGGCGGCGAATTTCCCCACGCTGGGGGGCGAGGTGGCGGCGGAGCCGGACGACTGCGGCGCGCAGCGGGCCGTAATCTGCCTGTCACGACCATGAGCCCGCGCAGCACCGAAGCCAAGCTTCCCGAACGCTACGGCCCCTACGGGGGGCGCTACGTTCCCGAGACGCTCATCCCCGCGCTGGATGAACTCGAACAGGCTTGGATCGAAGCGTGGGGCGCCCCAGGGTTCCGCGCCGAACTTGACCACCTACTCGCCGACTACTGTGGCCGGCCAACGCCGCTGTACCTCGCCGCCCGGATCTCTGAGGTCGTCGGCCATGAGGTGTGGCTCAAACGTGAAGACCTGATGCACACCGGGTCGCACAAGCTCAACAACGCGCTCGGGCAGGCGCTGCTCGCGAAGCGCATGGGCAAGACGCGCATGATCGCCGAAACCGGTGCTGGTTCGCACGGCGTCGCGAGCGCCACCGCCTGCGCACTCTTGGGACTCCACTGCATCGTGTACATGGGCGCTGAAGACATGCGCCGCCAAGCGCCGAACGTTGAGCGGATGCGGATGCTTGGTACGGAGGTGCGCCCGGTCGAAGACGGTACCCGCACGCTCAAAGAGGCCGTTTCCGCCGCGATTCGCGACTGGGTGACGAACGTCGCCGACACCCACTACATCTTGGGTTCCGCCGTTGGTCCCGCGCCGTACCCGGCGATCGTGCGCGACCTGCAACGGCGCATCGGCGACGAGTCGCGCCGGCAGATCCTCGACAAGACGGGCCGGCTGCCGGACCGCGCGCTGGCCTGCATTGGCGGCGGCAGCAACGCGATCGGCATGTTCGCCGGCTTCGTTGACGACCCGCAGGTCGCACTCGTTGGCGTGGAAGCCGGCGGCGATGGCATCGACACGCCCCGGCACGGCGCGCCGCTGACCGTCGGCGGGCGCCCCGGCATCCTGCACGGCTCGCTCTCGGCAATCATGCAGGACGACGAAGGCCAAATCCTCGAAGCGCACTCGATCAGCGCCGGCCTCGACTACCCCGGCACCGGCCCCGAACACGCCTGGCTGCGCGACTCCGGCCGCGCGCAGTACGTCGCCGTCACCGACGAGCAGGCGGTCGCCGCATTCAAGCGCGTCGCGCAACTCGAAGGGATCGTCCCGGCGCTGGAGACGGCGCACGCCTTCGCCTACGTGTTCGACGGCCCGAAAGATACCTCCACGCTCGACGTGCTCTGCCTCTCCGGCCGCGGCGACAAGGACCTCGCGGAGGTACTCGCTCGTGGCTAATTCCAGTACGACGACCAACGCGGGCGCCCAGCGCATCGAGCAGGCCATCACCGGCGCGCCCGGCAAGGCGGCCCTGATGCCGTACGTGATGGGCGGCTACCCCGACCACGACACGTCGCTGGCGATCGGACACGCCTGCATCGACGCTGGCGCCGACCTGCTGGAGCTCGGCGTGCCCTACAGCGACCCGCTGGCCGACGGGCCGGTGATCCAGGCCGCAGGCACCGTCGCGCTCGCTGGCGGCGCGACGCTCTCATCGGTGCTGGAGATCGGCCGCGAGCTTGCAGCGCGTGCGCCGGTCGTCGTCATGACGTACGCGAATATCGTCTACGCGCGCGGCCCCGAGCGCTTCTGCCGGCAACTGGGCGAGGCAGGCATCAGCGGCGTGATCGTGCCCGACCTGCCGCCCGAGGAAGCCGCCGAGCTGCGCGAGCACGCCGACGCCGCCGGCCTCGCGCTGGTACCGCTGATCGCTCCGACCACGCCCGACGAGCGCCTGGCGCTCGTCGGCGGCCACGCGCGCGGCTTCCTCTACACCGTCGCCGTCACCGGCATCACCGGCGAACGCGACGGCAGCGACCATTACGCCCAGGTGCTGAAGCGCGCGCGGCGAGCGACGTCCACGCCGGTTGCGCTCGGCTTCGGGATTAGCAGCCCCGATCACGTCCGCGCCGCCGCGCGCGCCGGCGCGGACGGCGTGATTGTTGCGTCGAAGCTGATCCGTATCGCCGGCGGCGACGATCCAGTCGGCGGCGTGCGCGCGGCCGTCGCAGAGCTTGCCGGAGGCCTCGATCGGTAAGCTTCCGCGCATGGGACTCATCGTCGCCTCCGGTCTTTGTCTCGCCCTTTGGGTTGTGCTCTGGTGCTTCCACTTCGCGGCACGCGATGCGGCGATGGTGTCGTTCACGATCTTCCTGATCGCTGCGGCCGTTCGCACCGTCGGCGAGCAGATTCGCCAGAGCAGCAGCCACGAGGGGTGACCTCCCGTCGCGGGCTCGTCGCGCTCGCCGCATCGGGACTCCTTCCTCTCGCAGCTTGCGGCGCCGGCGAGCCGGAGCGCCCCGCACACCGGCCGCTGTCGGTGATCTACATTGCCGGCGATCCCGCCGGCCCTTGGGCGCAGCGCACCGAGGGCCTTGCCGACGGCGTGAAGATCGCGATCGCCGAGCGCGACGGACTTATCGGCGACCGCGCGGCTTCGACGGCGGTCGTGCCGATCGAGCAGCGCGACGGCGATCAGGTCAGCGCGGCGATCGGCACCGGCCGGATTCTGCGCGACTCCCGCACGCTCGGTGTGCTCGGCACGTACAGTGCCGACCAACTTGAAATTTCGGCGCCGCAGCTCAACGGCGGCGAACTGGCGTTGCTTCAATACGGCACCGGGATGCGCGGCCTGCTCGCCGCCGAGCGCCAAGGCGAACCAGGGCGCTACCAGCCGTCCGGTCGCTCGCTCGCGGCACGCGGCGTCCCATCCGACGAAGCGCTGGCCGAGGCAGTCGGCGACATCCCGCAGATCGACGGCACGCCCACGGTGCTCGTCGCGACCGAATGGTGGAAGCAGCAGCGCCGGCTCACGCGCGACGCGGCCGCCGCCGCCAAACGCGCACGTGAAGCGGCCGTCGCCGACGGCAAAACGGGTGACGAGTTGCCGCCGCTCTCGCCGGGGAACGCTCGCTCGATGTTCACGCCGGTCAACGACGCGACGCGGATCGGCGATGCGCTGCGGGCCGTGACGAACGGTTCGGCCACCGAACGGACGACGAACGGCCGTCAGGTCGTCGTGATCAACCCAACCGAACCGGATCCGGCAGCCGTCGCGCGCCGGATCGCGCGGCGCTCCAGCGGCCTGCTGGTTCTCGTCGACGGCGCCGACCGAGCGATTCCGGCTGCCGCAGTCGCCGGGCATCACGGACCGGTCTACCGGGTACGGCGCACGCTCGCCGATGCGACGACCCCGGCCGCAACGGCGCTGCGTGCCAAGGAGCGCGCACTGTTCGGCCGTGATCGCGCTGACGCTGTCGTCGCCGGCTACCGAGCCGCCAAGCGAATGCTGGAGCTCGCCGCTGCGCAGCCGGACAAGACGATCGACCGGCTGGCCTACGCCTCGCAGCTCGTTGCCGACGCGCCGACGCAAGCGCAACTGCCGATCCGCAACGGACAAATCCTGCTCGGCGGAGTCGTCGTTGAACGGCTCAGCGGCAGCCGCTGGGTCGCCGCCGGCCGCTGAGCGCCCGCGCTCGGGGCGCGCGACCTCGCGGTCCCGTGCGCCTGGGGAAGGGCGGACGCGGTGTCGGACGGGCGCGGTTTTCGCGGGTCAGCTGAGTAGCTCGCCGAGCGGTCCGGGACTGTCGTCGTCGCGGCGTTGCAGGAGATCTTCGAGTGCCGTCGGCAGCTCGGGAAAGGCGAAGGCGTACCCGAGGTCGCGGGCGGCGGTCGGCACGGCCCACGCGCCGCTGAGCACCAGGTCGGCCTGCTCGCCGAGCACGAGCCGCGCCGCGAACGCCGGCGTGGGCAGGAACGCGGGGCGGTGCAGCACCTTCCCGAGTGCGCGGGCAAACTGCGCCTGGGTCACGATCCCAGGGGCGACTGCGTTGATCGGCCCATCGGCGCGCCCGCTATCGAGTGCGTGCAGCAAGAGCCCAAGTTCGTCGGTCACGTGGATCCACGGGAACGGCTGGCGGCCCGGACCGAGCGGCCCACCAAGCCCGAACTTCGTCAAGCGCGCCAGCGACTTCAGTGCGCCATGCGCGGGGTCGAGCACGGTGCCGGTGCGCATCGTGACGACCCGCAAACCGAGCGCTTGCGCGCGGCGGCTCTCCGTCTCCCAAGCGACGCACACCTCGGCGAGAAAGCCAGCGCCGGGTGTCGCGGTTTCGTCGAGTTCGCCTGCACTACTGCGGTCACCGTAGTAGCCGGTCGCGGAGCCGGCAATCAACGCGACCGGTCGCTCGTCGCCGTGCGTCGCCGCGATTCCCTCCACAAGCCGGCGGGTGCCATCCTGGCGAGAACTGAGGATCGCCGCTTTCGCCTCCGGCGTCCAACGTTGGTTGACCGACTCGCCGGCAAGGTGGATCACCGCGTCGCGGCCGATCAAGGCATCAGCCGGCGCCGGCTCTGCACCGGCATCCCACGCAAATGCCTGCACTTCGTTGCCGAACAGCTCGGCCACGCGCGCCGGGGTGCGGCTGAGGACCGTCAATTCGTCGCCGCGCTCCAGCAGGGTAGCGACGAGCAGTCGTCCGATGCCGCCGGTCGCGCCGGTGACGGTGATCCGCATCGCCCGAGCGTCAGGACTTCGGAGTCAGAGCCGGGGTGACCGGGCCACCGGCACCGCCGCCGAACCCAGCTGCGCCGCCAGGCGCTTCGAAGTCGTCGAGGTCGTTGCGCGCCGTGCGCTCGCGGTCGGCCTCCTGCGCGACCGCGGCGGCCACCGCTGGAGCGACCTCACGATCAAAGGCCGACGGGATGATGAAGTCCTCCCGCAGCCGGTCGGCCGGCACCGCATCGGCAATCGCTCGTGCCGCCGCGAGCTTCATCTTCTCGGTGATCTGCCGCGCGCGAACGTCGAGCGCGCCGCGGAAAATACCGGGGAAGGCGAGCACGTTGTTGATCTGGTTCGGGTAGTCGGAGCGGCCGGTCGCCATGATCCGCACGTATTTGGCGGCCTCCTCCGGGTGAACCTCGGGATCGGGGTTCGCCATCGCGAAGACCATCGGATCGGGCGCCATGCGAGCGAGGTCGGCGGCTTCGATGACGCCCGGGCCGGACAGCCCGATGAAGAGATCGATGTCGTCGATCACATCACGCGGCTGCCCAAGCAGCTTGCTCGGGTTGGAATGCTCGGCGTACCAGCGCTTCATGCTGTTCATCGAGCCATCCAGGTAATCGGGGCGGGTGGTCGAGAGCGCGCCCTTCGTGTCGCAGCCGATCACGTCGCGCACACCGGCACTCATCAAGATCTTCGTCACAGCCACGCCGGCAGCACCCAGACCGACGCAGAGCACGCGCAGATCCTCGATCCGCTTGTCGATCAGCTTCAGCGCGTTGTACAGCGCGGCGAGCGTGACGATCGCCGTACCGTGCTGGTCGTCGTGGAAGACGGGAATGTCGAGTTCGGCCTTCAGGCGATCTTCGATCTCGAAGCAGCGTGGCGCGGAGATGTCCTCCAGATTGATGCCGCCGAAGGTCGGTGCGAGCAGCTTCACGAGCTGCACGATCTCGTCGGGATCTTTCGTGTCGACGCAGATCGGAAAGGCATCGACGCCCGCGAACTCCTTGAACAGCACCGCTTTGCCTTCCATCACCGGCATCGCGGCTTCCGGCCCGATGTCGCCGAGGCCCAGCACCGCCGTGCCGTCGGAGACGACGGCGACGGTATTGCGTTTGATCGTGTAGTCGAATGCCTTCGCGCGATCCTTGTTGATCGCTTCGCAGACGCGCGCCACGCCCGGTGTGTACGCCATCGCGAGATCGTCGCGGGTGACGAGTGGCGCGGCCGGCTCGGTCGTCAGCTTGCCGCCGTGGTGCAGCGCGAAGGTGCGGTCGGTCATGCCGAGCACCCGCACGTCCTCGAACGCTTCGAGCAGGTCACGCAGCGTCGTTTGATGCGTGACGCTGCCGAGGTCGACGATCACGTCGCGTACCGAGCGGCCATGTTCGGCGGTGACGACATCGTTGGCTACGACCTTGCCCTCGCACGCCTCGATCGCGTCCTGCAAACGCGTCGTGGCGCCGGGCGAGTCGTCGATCTCCACGCGGAGAACGACCGAGTACTGGGCGCTTGGTCGAGTCACAACCCTTCCAGCATACGCGAGGTGGCACCGGGCTTCTGCATCACGGCCCGCCGATGGGACCGATGTGCGACCTACACCCCGGCTGCGGGACTGTCCCCGTACGCTGCTCTCCGTGACCGATACCCCCGACCTGCCGGCCCCCGAGTTCACGATCACCTGCGATCTGCGCTGGTCGGACTTCGATCGGCTCGGCCATCTCAACCAGGCCGTCTACCACGTGCTGATCGAACAGGTACGTACCGCCTGGCTGAGCGACCTGCGCCCGCCCGAACTGGCGGGCCACGAAGCGTTCGTGCTCGCCCGCGTCGAACTCGACTACCGGCGCGAGGTCGACACGTCGCATACGCAGGTCGTCGCAACCGCGCAGCTCACGCGGCTCGGGAGTTCGAGCGTCACCTGTCTCCAGCAAGTGCGCTGGCTCGACGGCACGGTCGCTGCCAGCGGCAACTCGGTGATGGTTGGGTGGGACGCCCGCGAGCGTGGCAAGCGGAGCTTCGGTGATGCCGAGCGTGCCGCCTTCCTGCACCGGCGCTGACCGGTCCGAACCGGGAGCAATCCGGCTGCCGATTGGGCGCTGGCGAGGTCCGGCCGCAGCGGCGCGTAGGCTCCCCGATCGTGACCGCCGCCCCACCATCGCCGTCGCTGCGCCTGATCGACGGCAGCTCGCTGGTCTATCGCGCGTTCTTCGCGTTGCCGGAATCGATCGCGACCTCAACCGGCGAGCCGACGAACGCGATCTTCGGCTTCTGTTCGATGCTGATCAAACTGATTGACGAGCACGGCGACGAGCCGACCGTTGTCGTCTGGGATCGCGGGCACTCGGGCCGCAAAGAGCTGCACGGCGACTACAAAGCGAACCGCAGTTCCCGGCCCGATCTCCTCAAAGAGCAGTGGGAGCACATTCCAGAGCTGGTCGAAGCGCTCGGATACCGCAACCTCGCGCTCGACGGATACGAAGCCGACGACGTGATCGCGTCGCTTGCTGAGCGGGCACGCGCCGCCGGTGTTGTGACGACGATCGTTACCGGTGACCGTGACAGCTTCCAGCTCGTCGACGACGGCCTCGTGACGGTGCTCGCGACCGGCCGTGGCATCACCGATACCAAGCGGTACGCCGCCGCAGACGTGCTCGAACGTTACGGCGTCGGCCCCGAGCTGATTCCCGACCTCTGGGGACTCAAAGGCGATACCTCCGACAACATCCCGGGCGTCCCCGGCATCGGTGACAAGACCGCTGCGTCGCTGCTCCAGCAGTTCGGTTCGCTGGAAGGTGTGCTCGCGAACGTCGATCAGATCTCCGGCGCCAAGCGCAAGGAGAACCTCACCGTCCACGCCGATGCCGCGCGCGTCAGCAAGCAGCTGGCGACGATGCACCGCGACCTTGATGTCGGCGTTGCCCCCGGCGACCTGCTGGAGCTCGGCGATCGGTCCCGCGCGCGGGAGTTGCTGCGGCGTTGGGAGCTACGTGACCCGCTTCGCCGCCTCGAAGCGCACCTCGACGACACCGCCGATGAGGCCGCGCAGGCGCACGCAGCGCTGCGCGTCGATGCCAAGCTCGACGCCGGTGGTCTCGCGGCGCTCGCGCGGCTCGGCGAGGGCCCGGTCGCGATCACGGTACGCGCGCCACAGATCGCCGAAGGCGAACTGCTCGCCGTCGAGACGCAGACGCGCTTTGCCGCTGCGGGCGACGGCGTCGTCGTGACCGGCGAAGTGTCCGATGCAGCAGCGCTCGTCGCGGCGCTTGGTGACCGCCCGGTGATCGCGCACGATGCCAAGGCGCTCGGCACGGTACCGTCGCGACTGGCGCACGACACGCTGGTCGGTGCCTATCTGCTCGACGTTGCCCGGCGTGCCTACCCGCTCGCCGAGCTGCTCGACGAGTGTGGCATCTCGGCGGCCACCGGCGACGACCTCGCCGACGAGGCGCTGCGGCTCCGGGCACTGGCCACGCAGCAACGCGAAACGCTCAGCGAACGCGGCCAGCTGGAACTGCTCGATGAGATCGAACTGCCGCTGGTCGCGGTGTTGCGCGCGATGGAGCTGCGGGGCGTGCGGCTCGACGTCAGCGCGCTCGGGGCGATTACGGCCAAGGTCGATACGGAGCTGCTGGAGCTCCAGGAGGACATCTACACGCTCGCCGGCCGGAGCTTCACGATCGGCTCGCCGCAGCAGCTCGGCCAAGTGCTGTTCGACGAACTCGGGCTGAGTCGCAAACGCCGGGGGAAGACCGGCTTCTCGACCGACGCGCGCGTGCTCCAGCAGATCCGCAGCGAACACGAGATCGTCCCGAAGATCGAGCGGTGGCGTGAGCTCAACCAGCTCAAGAAGACCTACCTCGACACGTTGCCGCAGCTCGTCGACGACCAGTCGCGGCTGCACACCACCTTCGAGCAAGCGGTCGCGGCGACCGGCCGCCTCTCGTCGACGAACCCAAACCTCCAGAATGTGCCGGTTCGCACGCCGCTCGGCCGTGAGATCCGCGGGTGTTTCGTGGCGCCGCAAGGGCGGGTGCTGCTCTCCGCCGACTACTCGCAGATCGAACTGCGGCTGCTCGCGTACCTCGCCGGGGAGGAAGCGCTCCAGGAGATCTTCCGCACCGGCCAGGATGTGCATACCGCGACGGCCTCCAAAGTCTTCGGCTTGCCGCCCGAGCAGCTCGACGGCGGGCATCGCAGCAAAGCGAAGATGGTCAACTACGGGATCGTGTACGGCCTCTCGGCGTACGGGCTCGCCGAACGCCTGAACATCGAGCGCGATGAGGCACAGGCGATCATCGACGCCTACCTCGACCAGTTCCCCGGGATTCGCGGCTTCATCGAGTCCTCCGTCGAGCAGGCCAAGGAACACGGCTACGTCGAAACGCTCTGGCACCGCCGCCGGCAGATCCCGGAGATTCGCGCGCGCAACTTCCAGGTGCGCCAGCTCGGCGAGCGCCTGGCGACGAATACGCCGATTCAGGGCACCGCGTCCGACGTGCTGAAGATCGCGATGCTGCGCGTCGAGCGCGCGCTTGCGCCGTATGGCGAGCGCGCCGTGCTGGTGCTGACGGTGCATGACGAATTGGTGGTCGAGTGCGACGAGCAGCTCTCTGGCGAACTTGGCCCGGTCGTGGCCGAGGCGATGACCGGCTTCTGGGAGCACGAGCCGGCGCTCGAAGTCGATGTCGGCACCGGGCGCACCTGGCTCCAGGCCAAGTAGCAATGGGATGGGCTACGATTCGCGGTTCATGACCCAGACCATTGAACCTACGACCCCGGATGTCACCATCGTCCCTGGCAGCGACGGGCTGCTGCTGGAGATTGACGGCCGGATTGTGCCCAACTACGACGCGACGATCACGCCCTTCAAGGAGGGCGACGTTGTCACCGGCAAAGTCGTTCGCATCGACCACGACGAAGTGCTCGTCGACATCGGCTACAAGTCCGAGGGCGTCATCCCCTCACACGAGCTTTCGATCCGCAAGTCGGTCGCCCCGTCTGACGAGGTTGAGCTTGGCGAAGAGGTCGACGCGCTGGTCCTCATCAAGGAGGATCAGGACGGCCGCCTGATTATGTCGAAGAAGCGTGCCCGCTTCGAGAAGGCGTGGCGCCGCATCGAGGCCGCCGCCGAATCCGGCGAGGCCGTTGAAGGCAACGTGATCGAGGTCGTCAAGGGTGGTCTGATTCTCGACCTCGGCAT
>JASGGQ010000101.1:0-9727 GCA_047604965.1 Patulibacter sp.
GTCGTGTCGTACACGACCGGGTGCGTCAAGAAGATCAGCGACTCGAACGGCGTACCGCCATAGAACCGGCGGGTCGGACCGAAGGCCAAGAACGGCTTCATCACGAAATCCGGCACATTCGGCCCCCACGGGTAGCGGTTCGTGTACGTCTTGCTCAGCAAACGCACGAACTGGCGGGTCGTCAACGGCTCAGGATCGGCGAGCTGCAGCGTCGCGCCGATCGTCAGCGGATCGTTCGTGCACGCCGCCATTGCATCGACGATGAAATCGACCGGCACCGCATTGAAGTTCGCCTCGTCGGTCCCTAGCGAGCCCACGGTCAACCCGAACTGCGCCATCCGGTGGATGAACCACAGGATGAAGTACGGGCCATCGAACTTCTGCGTATCGCCGGTCTTCGAATCGCCGACCACGATGCCCGGCCGGTAGACCGTCGTGGGAATCTCATCCATCGAGTCGCGCACCAGCACCTCGGCGGCGAACTTCGTCGACTCGTAATGGTTCTTGAACTCCTGGCCCTCGTCCAGCTCAGACTCCTTGACGAGACCGGTTCGCTTCCCCGCCACGTAACAGGTCGAAACGTAGTGGTGGCGCTCAAGCTCCTTGCACGCCCGGCAGAAATCCAGGACATGCCGCGTGCCATCGACGTTGACCTTGACCGCGACCGCCTCCGGAACCGCGAGATCATAAATCGCGGCGAGATGGTAGACGCGGCGCACCGAACCGGACAGTTTGTCGTACTGCGCATCGGTGAGTCCAAGGCGCGGATCGGTGATGTCGCCCTCGACGACCGTCAACCGGCCACCGAACTCCTCGGCGACCTCGCGCGCACGTTCCGCCATACGCGGCTCCACCAGTGCGACGATCTTCAACTCAGGGTCGTCGGCCAGGATCTTGCGCGACAAACGGGTGCCGATAAAGCCTGGGAAGCCGGTCAAAAGCGCGAGCATGGGGCGATCATAGACAAGCGCCGCCGACCGGTGTCGAGCTGCTGACCGCCGGTCAGTTTCCGCGTCGTGTCGCGCAGCTGCGGGCAACTGGCGACGTGCCCGCCGCCCGGCCGGCTAGTGTCCGCGCATGACTTCCGGCCCCGACGACGCGCTCGCCGCGCACGAGCTCGACCTCGTCACCCGCGCCGCGCAGGGTGACGCCGACGCTTTCGACCGCTTCTACGAGCGCCACGCTGCGGGCGTGCAACTGCTCGTCGAACGGCTCCTTGGCCCCGGTGCGGTGGCCGACACGGTGCTCATCGAAGCGTTCGAAAAGACGGTGCGCCGACTGCCACTGCTCGGCGCACGCAACTCCTCGCCACGGCTCTACCTGCTGACGACGGCGCGCAACGGCGCTTACGCCGCGCTCGGTCGCGACCGCCCGGAACCTGACAGCCCGTCGGTTGCGGCGTTGCTCTCGCTGCCCAGCCGCCAGCGCGAACTGCTCGCGTTGCGCGAACTTGGCCTCAGCGAGGCCCACTGCGCTGAAGTTGCCGGCATCCAAGCGTCGGAGGTTGGTGCGCAGGTTGCGCGGGCGCGGCTACGCCTGACCGATGCGCTGGAGAGCGCCACGCTCTCCAGTGTGTTTGCTGAGCCGCGTGCCGAGCGGCTGCTGGCCGCTGAGGTCGTACGGCAGGAAGGAGCGTCGCTGCCGCCCGAGCTTGAGCAAGAGATCACCGGACTCGCTGATAGCGACGCGCGCTTCGCGGCCGCGCTGGCGGCCGTGCGCTCGCCGTCGCGGTCGGTCGGGCAGCTGCCGCCGGCCAGCGGTGCAAGCCGGCTCGCGCCGATCGCGCGCGACCGCGCAACGCGGATCGCAGGTGCAGCGTTGGGTGGACTCGGTGCTGCGGCGACCGCAGCCGCCCCGGCTGCCACGACCCCGCCAGCGCCCGCGCCGCGGCCTATCGATCCGTACGCTTCGGACATCGGCGACGAAGCGGCGTGGGGGATCGTCGACGACGAGGAGTACGCCGCCGCGCCACCACCGCCGGAACCGGTCGCCGACCAGCCCGGCAGCGGCGACACGGCCTGGGATTCGGGCACGCCTCAAGCGAACGCCGGCGCCGCGCCGGTCGGCCCGACTGACGATGTTCCGCCGGTCGATGGCCCGGCGCCGACCGACGATCCGCTCGCCGGCTGGGACGAAGCGCTCGACTGGCCGAGCGACGACCGTACCTGGGCGGCTGGAGCAGGCGGCACGGCAGCCGCCGCAGCAGCGCCAGCCACGAGCGCTGACGACCCCGACGCGACGCGGGCCTTCGACATCGTTGGAGCTGGGCTGGCCGACCCCGACGATGAAGCCGCCGTCACCCGCATCGCTGCCGGCACACCGACCTTTGATCTGGGCGACGGCGATACGGAACCGCCGGAGGGTGGCCGCCGTTCGCCGTGGCGCTTCTTGATCTGGGTGATCGCCTTCGCGCTGCTCTTCGCGGGCGTGGCATTCGCGGCGTACACCTTTCAGCAGGCGAAGGATTCCCCGTCGCCGCCCTCCTCGTCGCTCGAGCCATCGACGACCAGCGAGCGCGGCGGCGCGACGACCGGAACGACCGGAACGACCGGCAAGACCGGCTCCTCGTCGAAGGCGACCCCGACCCCGAAGCCGAGTCACACCCCGGCCAAAGCGAGTGTCTCCCCGACGACCGGCGCCAACAGCGGATCTGGCCGATCGGCGTCGTCGAGCACCGGCAGCACCAGCGGTTCCTCCTCATCGAGCGGCGCCAACGCAGGCTCCGGCAGTAGCTCCTCCGGTTCCGGTAGCTCCGGCGGCAGCGCAACCTCCAGTGGTGGCGCGACGACCGGCAGCTCGACCGCCAGCGACGACCGAACCGTGTCCGGTGGCGAGTCGATCAGCGGCGGCTCGGTGCGCGGCGACGACACCACGCCGTGACGACACCGGCGCGGACGCTGCGGCTCGCGGGCCGCACCGTCACGCTCGATCGCCCCTGGTTGATGGGCATCGTCAACGCCAGCCCGGAGTCGTTCAGTGACGGCGGGCAGGTCGGAGACGCCGGGCGTCAAGTCGCATTGGGTGCGCAGCTGCTGGAAGCGGGCGCCGACCTGCTCGACGTTGGTGGCGAATCGGGTGTCACCGGCATCCCCGCAGTCGAGGTCGAGGAGGAAATCCGGCGCGTCGTTCCCGTGGTGCGGCGGCTGGTCGACGAGCTTGGCGCGATCGTTTCGGTCGACACATACAAGCCGCGCGTTGCTGCTGCGGCGCTCGACGCTGGCGCCCATCTGATCAACGATGTCAGCGGGCTGCTGCACCCGCAGCTCGCAGCGCATTGCGCCCAGTCTGGTGCGGGACTGGTCGTGATGCACACGCGCACGCCGCCGAAAGTCAAACGCACCGATCCGACGCTCTACGACGACATCGCAGCTGACCTCGCTGCGTTCTTTGATGAGCGACTCGCGCTCGCGCGGCAGCAAGGCGTGGGGGAGGAGCAACTGATCCTCGATCCGGGGCCCGACTTTGCCAAGACGCCACGGCAAACCGTCGACGCACTGAGAGCGCTGCCGCAGCTGCACGCCCGTTACGCCCGGCCGCTCCTGCTCGCGATCTCCCGCAAAGACTTCATCGGCGCGCTCACGCAGCGCGCCCCACGTGACCGCGAGGCGGGCACGCTCGCCGCGCTCGGGTGGAGCGTCGATCAGGGCGCGCACATCATCCGCTTGCACGACGTCGCGGCGGCACGCGACTACCTCGCGGTGCGCGATGCGCTGAACGGCACGCGCGCGGTGCCCTCGGAGCTCCTGCTTGATCGGTCGCTGCGGCGCCAGCGCTGAAGCGCTGAGCGCCTGAGCGGCCTGGGACGCCCGCGAACTGGCCGCAGTGCCTGGTCGCACCGCCTGGTCGGCATGGTCGGCCTGGCCGGCGGGCTCGCAGACGCCGCGTGCTTCGCTACGCTGGAGCGCGGTCGCCGGCGGCTGCTTCACCGATCAACGCCGCACGGACGCCCACCGACCCATCCCACACGACCCACGAGGTCCACCCATGTTGCAGCGCGAAGCGCTTGAGGCGAGCCCCCTCGCCGATCTCCACGAACTCGCCGCAGAGACCGGCCTGGAGGGCTACCGCCGTCTCCGCAAAGCCGACCTGATCGACCGCCTGCTCGAAGCAGCCGGCAACGGCACCGCCAACCCGAGCGCGAGCCCCAAAGCCCCGGCCGCCGACGGCAATGGCAACGGCAAGACGCCGGCCGCCGGTGGTGCGGTGCAGGCCGACGACTCTGAGGGCGACGCGCCGCGCGGCCGTCGCCGACGTGGCGGACGCGGCAGCCGCAGCGGCGACGATGCGCCGTCGACCGCCGAGGACGCCGGCACGCCGCCGCGCCAGAGCGACGCGCGTGACGCGCGTGACGCCGAACGGCGTGCCGAAGGCATCGTCGAAGTACTCGCCAACGGCACCGGCTTCCTGCGCGTCAAGCACCCTGAGCAGAGCGACGACGACATCTACGTGTCGGCCGCCCAGGTGCGCCGCTGCGAGCTGGTGTCCGGCGACAAGATCGAAGGGCCGTACCGCGCGCCGCGCCGGTCGGAGCGTTTCCCGTCGCTGGTGCGCGTCGAAACGATCAACGGCCGCTCGGCCGAAGAGATTGCCGCCGACGGCTCCAAGTACGACGAGCTGCCGAGCCTGCCGCCGACGCAGCGGTTCGAGTTCGCCGGGGATGACGTGACGCTCAAAGCGATCGAATGGCTCGCGCCGATCGGTCGCGGATCGCGGGTGGTGATCCACGGCGCCGCGCACGCCGGCAAGACCGAGGCGCTGCGGCTGCTGGCCGGCGCGCTCAAGCAGATCGACGGCCTGGAGCTTGCCCTGGTACTCGCCGGCGCCCGCCCGGAGGAGCAGGCCGCGTGGACCGACGAACTGGGCCTCGAGGTGAGCAGCAAGGCGCTCCTGGGCAGCGGACTCGAAGCGCAGACGCAGGCTGCCGAGCGCGCGATCGAGCAGGCCAAGCGAGCGGCACAGCGCGGCACCGACGCCGTCGTGTTGATCGATTCCCTCAGCGAGCTGGCGCCGCATGTCGCACGCCGATTGCTGGCGGCGGCACGCAACCTCAAGGACTCCGGTTCGGTCACGATCATCGCGACCGCGACGACACCGGTCGGCGGTGAAACGACGCTGATCGCGCTCGATGCGACGCGGGGTGGAGCCCGCTTTGATCTGGCTCGCAGTTCGACGCTCAAGGCCGAACTGCTCGTCGGCGCCGACGGCGCGAAGGCGATCGAAGAGGCGAAGGCGAAGGCCTAACCGAGGTAGGCGACGCGCCCCCAGGAGGGCTCGCGGGAAAGCTCGACCGGCTCAGACTGCGCGCCGGGCTGCACGTACTGGAACGAGTGCGTGCGCTCGTCGAAGCGGATGTCAAGTTCGCCTTCCTTGACGCGCTGGTCGAGCCACGCGGCGCGAAAGACGAGCCGGCGCAGCCAATGCACCAGCGAGCGGTCGGCCGGGCCGTGGAGATCGCTCCAGCAGTCGTTGACGTGTTCGCCGAGGCGCGATGAGGGGTTGTCGATCTCGCCGTTGACGGCGAGATTCACGAGGTCGTCGAGTTCGGCGTCTTGCAGGCGACCGCACACGAAACCGAGGCGCAGCGCGGCCTGCTCGCAGCGTTCAGCGAAGTCGACCTCGTTGAAGGTGAAACGAAGGTCGCCATATTCGAGGACGAAGTCCTCGCCGGAGTGGTAGGTCCCTCTGCGCACATTCATCAGCGTCGGCATCCTATGCCGGAATCCTGCGTCGCTGGCAGCGGTGCATCGGATATTGCATCGGTGGCCTGCGGCGGAGCCGGCGGGGTCGTGGGCGGGTTGCCATGGTAGGTCGACAGCGGACGGGGGGATGCACAGCGCGCTGCGTGGGTGGGTGGTTGCATGCGCCGTCGCGTGCCGGCTGCCGGCGCCGCTTCGTCGTGGCCGTTCGGGGGCGTTTGAACGCCCTCGGTGCCAGTGTTCGCGTTCGAAGCGCCCGCGTAGACACGCTTGGAAGCAGGGGTTTCGAACGTCTTTCGATCAAGGGGGGCGAATCTTGCGGGGCTGGCTCCTCTTACTAAGTAGATGGAGCATTTTGAGTCGTCCACAGTCCTCCTGATCAGCGCCGACAGTGGCCGCGTCGCGTTTCTGACCGATCAGCTCAGTGCCGACGGCTACGACGTCGTCGTAGCCGATGGTGTGGCGATGGGATCGCGCGCACTGGCCCGCTGCTTCCCGGATGTCGTGATCGTCGACGCGCGGTTGCCGGACGGCACGGCGGCGCAGCTGATCCGGACGATCCGCGACGCGGAGCTGACCGGGCTTCGCCTCGATCCGGCAACGCCGGCGCTGGTGCTCGTTGGTGGTGATGATCCGTTCGAACGGACCCGCGCACTGGAGCGTGGCGCCGACGATGCGATCACCGCGCCGCCGCATTACCCGGAGCTGGTGGCGCGGCTGCGAGTGCTGGTTCGCCGCTCGCAGCAGCGCGCACGTCGTGGATTCGTGCGCGTCGGGCCGTTGCAAGTCGATCCGGCGACGCGGGAGGTGCGCGTCGGCGACCGGTCCATCGAACTCTCGCAAAAGGAGTTCCAGCTCTTGCAGGTGCTCGCCAGCGAACCGACGCGCGTGTTCGGCAAGGACGAACTGCTGCGCATGGTGTGGGGTTTTGGTGCCGGCGGACGCAGCCGTACGCTCGATTCGCATGCCTGCCGGCTGCGACAGAAGCTGCGGGTCGGCGGGGCGCGATTCGTCGTAAACGTGTGGGGCGTCGGCTATCGCCTCGTCGATGGTCCGATCGAGATCGTCGCCGCGCTGCAGTCCCAGCGGCCGGCGATCGCGCGCAGCGACCTGCGAGTCGCGGCGTGAACGCGCTGGCCGGCTCACCGGTGCAGCGGGCGCTGCTGCTCGCAGCGCTGTCCGGCGCGTTGGCGTTCGGTGCGGTCCGCGCGGTCGCGCGACGCGAAGCGGCGATCGACGCCCGGATCGGACCGGTCGGCACCGTCGTGGTGGTCGCGCGTGATGTTGCGGCGGGGCGCACACTGACCGCCGGGGACCTGGCGTATCGGACGATGCCGGTCCGGTGGACGGCGCCACGGACGCTGACGGCCGCGCAGGACGCCGTCGGTTTGCGGACGGTGGTGGCGCTTGGGCGTGGTACGCCGCTGCTTCAGAGTGCGCTGACCTCGACCTCACAGGAGGCCAACGCGGCGTTGGCGTCCGGCGATCGCGTGCTTGAACTGGTCGCCGCCGGTTCGACGCGGCTGGTGCGGCCCGGCGCGCGCGTCGATGTCGTCGCGGCATCGACCACCGCGACGGGGCAGTCGCGCACGCGCGTCGTCGCACAGGCCGTCGAGGTGCTTGAAGTGCGCGACGCCGAACCTGACGGTGACGCGCCGCAGGTCACCGTAACGTTGCGCGTGGGACGCGCCGAAGCGCTGCGGTTGGCTGCGGCCGACGGCGGAGACGGATCGCTGCGGCTGTTGCCGCGCGCAACGTGGGATCGCGGCAGCTTGGCGGCCACGCGATGAGCATGGATCTGAGCGTCTCTCCGACGGCGCTCGCCGTCGAGGGTGCCGACCGGTCGCTCGCTCCACTGGTGGCGGCGCTGCATCGCGCCCTGCTTGACGCACCGGCGCGAACGGGCGAGCCGCTCGGACAACTCGCGGCACGGCTCGCCGAGCAGCACGCGCCGCTCCTACACCCCGAGACGCGCGCCCAACTGGCGGCGGCGGTGACCCGCCGCGCAACGGGGCTCGGGCCACTCGAAGCGCTGCTGGCCGACACGGACATCGACGAGATCATGGTCAGCGGATGCACCCCGATCTGGATTGAGCGCGGCGGGCGGATCGAGCAGACGGCAGCGCGGTTTGAGAGCGAGGCGGCGTTGCGTGAAGTGATCGACCGGATGCTCGCACCGCTTGGCCGCCGGGTCGATGCGACCGAGCCGCTGTGCGACGCGCGGCTGCCCGATGGCTCGCGCGTCCACGTCGCGATTCCGCCGGTGGCGCTCGACGGGCCGGCGGTGACGATCCGTCGCTTTCGCGCTCAAGGGCACACGATCGACGAACTCGTGGCCAGCGGCAGCTGGGCGCCGCAAGCGGCCGAGCTGCTGTGCGATGCCGTCGCGCGGCGACAGACGATCCTGGTGTGCGGGGCGACCGGTGCCGGCAAAACGACGGTGCTGGGTGCGCTGGCGCGCGCGTTGCCCCACGGCGAACGGATCGTGACGATCGAAGATGCGGCCGAATTGATCCTCGGTCAGCCGCATGTCGTGCGGCTCGAAGCCCGGCCGCCGAACCTTGAAGGAAGCGGCGCGATCGCGATCCGCGATCTCGTTCGCGCATCGTTGCGGATGCGGCCCGATCGGATCGTCGTCGGCGAGGTCCGTGGCGGCGAGGCGCTCGACTTGTTGCTCGCGCTTTCCAGCGGTCATGCGGGCGGCCTCTCGACGATCCATGCCGGTTCGCCGGCGGAGGCGCTGCGCCGGCTCGAACTGCTGGCGCTGCTCGCCGGGACCGAATTGCCTCATGCGGCGGCACGGGCGCTGGTGTGCGGCAGCGTTGATCTGATCGCGCATCAGGCGCGATTGCCGGACGGACGCCGGGTCCTGCGCGAAATCGCGACGGTTGGCCCCGACGGCCAGGTCGAGCCGTGCTACCGCTGGGAGGACGACCGGTGAGCGTCGCGCTTGTTGCGGGCGGCGCGGGTGTGCTGGCGGGCGCCGCGCTGTGTGAGCTGGCGGCTGCGATGGCGGCCACGCCGCGCGGCGGATGGACATGGCCACTGCCGCCGGTGGGACGACGACTCCGGCCTGACGGCGGCGGCCAACGCCAACGCCAACGCCAGCGCCAACGCGGCTTGGTCGGCTCGTGGCCGATCATCGGCGGTGCGGCACTCGCCGGCTGGCTGCTGCTGGGCTGGCTCGGTGCGACGGTCGGTGCAACCGTGGGCGCCGCGCTGCTGCGATTCGGAGCGAGCCATCGCGAACGTGTCGATGCGCGCAGCCGTGAGCGTGGGGTCGGCGCCGTCGCCCGCGCGCTGGCTGATGCAGTTCGTGCCGGGCAGTCGATTCGCGGCGCCTTCGATGGCGTGGCGGCCGATCGGGCGGTGCCTGCGGCGCTGCGCGGCGAACTCGCGCGCGTCCAGCGAGATCTGGCACACGGCGTGCCGTTGGCACGGGCGTTGCGTGGTCTGGCCGCGCGCGGCGGCAGCCAGCTGACGCTGCTGGCCGCCGTCGTGGTGCTCCATGCTGAGCGTGGTGGCGCGCTCGCGCAGGAGCTACACGCGCTCGCTGACGACGCCGACCATGCGGTGCGGCTCGACGAGGAGCGCGCGTCGGCGACTGCGCAGGCGCGGGCGACCGTTCGCACCGTCGCCGCGTTGCCGGTCCTCGCGCTGGCCGGCGCGCAACTGCTTGGCGGCAACCTGCTTGAAAGCGTCGCGCGCCGGCCGGTCGCGCTGGCCCTGCTGAGCATCGGGCTGCTGCTCGAAGCGGCCGCCGTGCTGATCGCCCGGCGACTGGTGGCACGTGCCACGTGAGCGCGGCGATCACGCTCACCCTGATTGCGTGCGTCACGGCCGCCGCTGCGCTACTCGCCGCATTGCAGGCGCGCGCCGCCGGAGGCAGCGTCCGGCGGCGTCCGCGGCGGTGCAGCGGCAACGATCGCACCGCCGGCGCGGCGAGGTGGGGGACGCTGCGGGTCGGGGAGGAGGCTGAAGAGCGTGCACTCGATGCGGCCGGTCGCGCGCGTGGCGTCGCGACGGTCGCG
>JASGGQ010000102.1:0-9499 GCA_047604965.1 Patulibacter sp.
GCTCAAGCCGTACCGCGCGCTGGCCGCACTACCGCACGCGAACGTGGCTACGCGGCTACGACCCAGCGACACTGAGAGCCGGCCGACGCCTCATTGGCATCGCGCAGCCGGCTACGCCGCGAGGCGCTGCACGTCCGCGAGGCGCTCCGCTGACACCGCCGCACGCACTGCGCGGGCGCGCAGTGCCGCATCGAGTGCGCGAACGGCCGCCTCGTCTTCTGGCGTCTCTGGTGGCAGGAACCCCGGCTTGCCACGCGCGATCTGCCATTCGTTGACCGCACGCCGCGAGTACAAACGACGCTTCCCCGCGATCTGCGTCGGCAACGGAAATCCGTCGCTCTCGGCAATCGTCCCCA
This sequence comes from Patulibacter sp., assembly GCA_047604965.1. Taxonomy (GTDB): domain Bacteria; phylum Actinomycetota; class Thermoleophilia; order Solirubrobacterales; family Solirubrobacteraceae; genus JAGIBJ01. The sequence goes on from JASGGQ010000102.1 coordinate 357, forward strand.
TCCGCTGCCTCGTCACGCCCAGGTCTTCAGCGAGTCCCACGAGCGAATCCAGAGCGTCGGTCTCGATTCCGACGACCCGGACCGGCGTCTTCTGCACGTCCGCGACCGCCGACGCGACCGCTTCCCATAGCGACGGTGCTTCACGATCGAATGAGGCGGAGCTACCGGCCGGGCCGACCTCGATCGCGGCGTCGGAGAGACCGGCCGCGTACAGCGCGTCGATATGCAACTCCGGATCGCGATCGAAGCGCAGTGTGAATTCGTAGGTGTGCATGTCATCTCCCGTGCTTATCAGCGAAGCGGCGGATCTTCTTCGCGTGGTTCCCGGCGTTCGCGGGCGTCGACCAGATCGGAAAATACTTTGGCGCGGTGGGCACGTAAGTCCAACCGCCGCACGAGCGCCGTCAACCTTGCGGAGCCCTACTCACGCGGCGATCCTCTCGACGTACGCGCGACTGCGGCGATCGAGTCGTTCGCGGCCGGCGCGCCACGCGAGTGCGGCGTTCAGGCTGCCGAGTGCGTCGAGTTCACGCGCGGTTGGCGTGGCCGGTTCGGTGGCGAGCCGTCCGGCGGTCCACGCCCACGCGAGCACCGCGTTGCGGCTGTACAACACCACTCGCGGCCCGATGCGTTGCACCGGCGCTGGAAACCCGTCGCTCTTCGCGATTCGCGTGAGGTGCTGCCTGGAGACGCCAAGCTCCTCGGCGACGTCCGCGCCGGTCAACAACTGGTCGGCGTCTACTGACGTGACGTGCAGCGGCGTGCTCGACTCGATCGCGTCGATCGCGGACACGACCGCGTCCCAGAACGATGGCGCGTCGCGGTGGAAGTCAGCGTCACCGGTTCCATCGACGTGCGTGCCGAATGTTCCGTCATCGAGTTCCGCGTTGAACAAAGCGTCCAGGTGCGGGTCCGGATCGCCGTCTAGCTCCAGGTGAAATTCGTAGATCATGCTCGCTCCTGCTTCTTCGCCCAAACCATGAGGTCTTTGGCGTGTTGCTCCGGCGAGCGCGGCGTTGACCACACCGACTTCATCTCGCCGTTCGGGGCGATGATGCGCCCCCACTTGTGCCCGGCAGCCGTTTCCTCGACGGCGAATCCGCGACTCTCAAGATCCTTGAGCGCCTTGCGGATTTCCTTCTTGCCATGGGACATGCCTACAGTGTAGTACGGAATGCGCACTGTGTAAACACAACGCGGCGCACTGGTCGCGGCCACCCCCAATGTCGAGTCCGTCGAGAACGAACGCTTGCCGCTCTCGCGCCGCCGGGAGTGGGCGCAGGCGCTCGCCGCGTTCACCGACGCGCTAGGCGCCGTCGCCTAGCGCACCCTCTTTGCGGAGCTTCGCGAGCTTGGCGATACCGCCGCGTTGAAGCCCTGCCGCGTCGGCAATCTGGGCGTGCGTTGGGCGCCGCTCAAGTGGCTGGGCAAGCGCCGCGAGGATCGCTTCGTCGCGCGCAATGCGCGCCGAAGCGAGCTGTTCGGCGGCGTCAGCGATCGGCCGCAGCACGGCGGAAATGTCAGCGCGATCGGGAGCAGCACGGCCGGCCATGCGCCCGATAGTTGCAAGATCGGACTTGCAAGTCAAGGTCCGGCATGCCATACTCAAGAAGTCGCAGGGCCCGGTGGAGATCCCTCTCCAAGAGAAATCGAAGGAGGTGATCAACATCGACCCACTGACACTGGCCCTCATCGTCATCCTAATCCTCACCACGAGAGACGGACAGCGGTAGGACCAAAAGAGGGCCCCGGAGCGACAACTCCGGGGCCCTCGCCCCTTGCGGGGAAGGGTCAACATCGACCCACTGACCTGCCTAGCGTAGCGCACACGACGCAGAGACCGCAAACCGATCCCGCCCACCAGGGGACGATGAAAAGAAGGGCCCCGGCGCCACCACGCCGGGGCCCCTCGCGTTCCGGCTCGAAGCCGAGAAGATGTCTCCATGGAGATCCCGTTGACGCCGGCCGCGTAGTGCGCCCCGCATCGAGTATGCAAGCCCGACTCCCGCACGGGCGCCCGCCGCGCGCGCTCACGACCCCGCGCCGGTGAGAGTCACGCGGCGTGCCGTCCCCGCGCCTACCCTCACGTCAGCGCACGAGCGCCGTCAGCGCTGTCGCGAAGCGTTGCATCGCCGGACCGTCCCCAACGGCACCTTCCCGTCCGCAGTTGCGTCGATTTCCAATCCTGTCGTCATACCCGAGACATCGGCAACGTTGCGGACTCCTGAAGTCGATCGGGTCACCGGGGCAGCATGTGCGTGATCGCGTTGCGCGAGAGCCCCGCTGCCTCGGCGATCTGCGCGTACGTCGGCCGTTGATCGTCGGGTTCGGCGAGCGCCGCGCGGATCGCGTCGTCGCGCCGGGAGCGAACTTGCGCGGTCTGCTCCTCCAGGGCCCGCAACTCGCGCGCAGCGGCGGCGACCGGCGCGAGCACGCCCGCGATCCGCTCGGGGGAAGGACGTTTGCGCTTTGCCATGCCCACAGCATCGCAAAGCATCGCGCAATATGCAATACTGAAGGAGGTGGTTGGCAGCCGCCGAGGGGCCCCTTGGGAACGGCAATCCAATCCAACCCAAGGAGGACTCCAATGGAGATCCTGCTGACCATCGCGCTCATCATCATCCTGCTCGATCAGATCGACAAGATGACCCGGTAAGCGCGAGGGTCCCCGGAGCAGCAACTCCGGGGACCCTCACTATTGGCAATCCAAACCAAGTGCGCCCAGCTAGGAACGCTACCTGCCCAGCATAGCGCGCGGGCCGCAACGCGACTACCCCGCGCGACGTTGAGAGCCGGCCGGCGCCTCGTCTGCGTCGAGCGCCTCATCCGCGAGATCACCAAGCGATTGAGCGACGCCTAGGCGTCCCAGGATCGCGTCGAGCTTCGCTTCGATGCGGTCCAGCTGGCTTACGCCGGCCGATTCGCGAGAGATCAGCGTTGCGGGGTCTTCGACGCCGAAGAGGTCCGCGATTTTGATCGCGTTCCCCATCTTGATGCCGCCGCTGTTTTCCCATGCGTAGACCGTCTTCGTCGTTACGCCCAGCTCGTGTGCGACCTGCTCACGCGACTTGCCCGTGCTCGCGCGCAACTCACGCAGCAGCTGCCCCTTCGCATAGTCGGCCATCTGTTGCCGAAAGGTAGCCCCGCTACCTCGGCGAGTCGAGGTAGCGCGGAGGTAGTTGCCCTGCCGGTTGCTTGACTTCCGATTCACTACATGTAGGCTACCGGTAGCTAATGGGTAGTCCGACTTCGCCTCGCACCTCCAACCTCGTCCCTACCAGCGTGCGGATCGAGCGTGATCTGCTCGACCGCTTCTCGGCGGTAGCGCGCAGCAATCGGCGCAGCGTCAGCCAAGAGCTGCGCTGGCTGATCGACCAGCACGTCTCGGGGCACCCGCAACTCGACGAGGTGCGGCCCGAAACGCAGGGCCGTCCGTGAGTCCGGTGAGCAGGATGCTTGACGCGGTCCCGGTGGTGGAGCCGCATTTGGAGGGCTGCACGGGTTGTCCGGATTGTCGGGAGTGGTGGCCGCTCGTGTCGCGCGCGGCTGGTCGCCGGAACAACTCTCGCGCGCTACTCGCGAACAACTCGGAGACGACTACGCAGTGAGCGGCACCACGATCCGCAATCTCGAATCCGGCCGCTACACGCGCCCGCATCTGCGAACCATCCACGCATTGGCCACCGTGCTCGGGCTTGCCAGAGAGGCGCGGTCGTGACCGAGCAGCAGTTTTTGGTGGCTCAGCATCAGGCGGAGTCGGCGCCGTGGGCGTGGACGGTTGGCGTGTTGGTGCTGCTCGTTGTCGTGCCGGCGGTTTGCGGTCTCGTTTCGTCGCATGTGCGGCGTGTGCGCCGTCAGCGCGAGTATTGCCGGCGTCGTGAGGCGGCGCGTGCCGTGCGCCGCGACGGCGAGTGGTGTTGGCCTGAGTTTTCGGAGCGCGGCTGATGCGCGCTCCCGAGTTCTTCGTTCCTCGGCTGGCACTCCCCCAGCTGGTCGGGGAGCGAGGGCCGGTCGTCCTGGGTGGGTCGTGGCCGGTGTTCGTGGGTTGCGCGGCGGCACTGGGTGGCCGTCGCGCGCCCTCCAGCGTTGAGCGAGGTGGTGGCCGGTGACGGTGATGCGTGTGGATCACAGCGAGGACTGGGAGGGCAATGTGCGTGCGTGGGTGACCGCGTATCTCGCGGAGCCCGGCCGGATGCCCGTTGTGGGTGTGCCGAAGGCGTCGCAGCTGCCGGTGACGCTGCGTGTCGCGGTGTGTGGCGCGGAGGCGGAGTACCCGCATGGTTTGCTGGGCGTGGCGCAGTACGCGCCGATGCTCGCGCGTCGGCTGTTCGACGAGATCAAGCGGGACGGGCGTGTTGAGGTGCGGTGCGTCGTCACGGAGTCGTCGATCGCCGGCGAGTCGTCGGACGTGTTGGAGCTGCTGCCGTGGCTCGGTTGACGTGGGTGCCGGCGCCGACGCCGGACGGGATCGATCGGGTGCTGTCCGAGTATCGCGGCGAGTTGAGCTTGCGCCGTGATCTGCCGGTGCAGCGGCCGGGCGCGTCGGGCGGTGCCGAGATCGCGGTGACGGTGGAGTGGCCTCGTCCCAGCATGCACTTCGCGCGGCGTGAGCGGGCGCTGCGCTACGCGCACCCGTCGTGGGGCACCGTCCCCGTTGTCGACCTGCGCGCCGAGCATGCGCTGACGCCGATCCCGGCGGAGGCGCTACAGGCCGCCGCTGCGGCGTTGACGGAGTGGCACAACGCACTCGGCGAGTGCGTTGACGCTCCTGCGGTGCTGCGCACGTCGGCGCGGGTGCTGTGGTCGATCGACGATCAGGCGTGGGCCGCCGTACACCTGCGTCCGGTGGACGGTGCCGCGTGATGTCACGGTTTGTCACGGAGCGTCACGGCCAGTCACCCATGTCACGGCTTGTCACGGAGCGTCATGCCGAGTCACGTATGTCACATGAGTCATACGGCGAGGCATCGCGATGAGTGGCCGTACGACGTACTGGGCGCACGACTCCGCGTGGCATAGACGCGACCGGCAAGTCCAGCTCGGCGTCCAGTTCGGTGCCGATGGGCCGCACGTACTCGCGGTGCTGCACTCGCTCGCGAAGGAGCAGGGAGTGTTCGCGAGCGAGCGAGGCGGTGTCCGCGCGGGGTTCGCCTCGCTGGGTCACGAAGCGTTTGTGGCGCCGGACCGTGTTCGTGAAATCGTCGAGTATGCAGGAAAAATCGGTGCGCTCGACGATCTGGAGGTCGATGCCGATTCCGGCCAGTTCACGGCCCGCGTGAGCGGCTGGGCCGCCGATCAAGACCGCGCGAACGCGTCCCGTCGGCAGCGCGAGAAACGGACTCGTGACGCAGCGGAACAGGCCGTGACCGAGCGTGACATGTCACGGCCTGTCACGGCCTGTCACGCCGAGTCACCTAAGAATAGAATAGAAGAGAGTAGTAGTGGTGGTGGTGGTGGTGAGCGCGCGGATGCGAGCGCGCGGCCGGGCGCGTCTGCTCCGGCGGGCCTGCCGTTGATCGACGCGTCGGCTCTCGTCGATCTCACCGATCTCGCGACGAACGCTCTCGTCGCTGCCGGGTTCGATCGTGGCGCTTGCGATCTGGATCGGCCGTCGATTCGGCAGGCGGTGATCGAGGCCGATCCGGCTCCGGCGACCGATTGGACTGCGGTCGCCGAAATGATTCGGCGGGGCATCGCCGATGGCACGATCCATGCCAAGCGTCCGAGCGGCGCGCTGCTGTTCGTCGTTCGCGGCGGGCGTGGCTTGCCGTTGATCGGCGCGAATCCCGCCCGGGCCGGCGGCCGGCGCAGTGGGCGGACGGCTGCTGAGGATGCGGCGCTTGCCGCGAAGTACGGGTCGATTGGGACGGTGGCATGACCGAGCCGACGTTCCTCCGCACGGCGTGCTCGGAGTGCCGGTCGGCGATCTCGTTGGAGACGACCGGCTATCAGCCGCACCTGGTGTCGATCGCCGCGTCGACGTGCGCTGGCTGGCTGTGCGACGAGTGCAGCGAAGAGCGCGATCGTGCGGAGCAATCTGAGCGTGATCGCGACGCGGCCGGCAAGGCGCAACTCGAGCATCGCACCGCGATCAGCAGGAGTCGCGTCCCGGATCTCCCCAGGGACTTTCTGATGCCGACCGGCGAGGCGGCTGAGGCTGCGCTTCGGTGGGCGCAGCGCCGATCGCTGTCGCTGCTGCTGCACGGCTCTGTCGGGTCGGGGAAGAGCGTGCTCGCAGCGTGGGCGTTCCGCAGCCGCCTTGCTCCGGTCGTCGTTGACGGCGTCGTTCGCGCCAAGCCGGGTGCTTGGCGCAGCATGGCCGGGTACATCGCGCAGCTCGGCGCGTCGTTCGGCACACCGGAAAAGGACGACGCGGTGTGGCTCAGCAAAGGCGGGATCGTGCTCGCGCTCGATGACCTCGACAAAACCACGCCATCGGAGTTCGCCGCGTCAGCGGTCTACGCGCTCGTGAACGCCGCCTACGAAACCAGGTCGCCACTCATCGTGACCACCAACTCGTCACCGATCGAACTCGCGCGTCGCTTCCCAGGCCACTGGGGCGACGCGATCACTTCCCGGCTGCTCGAAGGCGACGTTGTCGCTTTCAACGGCCCGGACCGCCGTCTAACCAGGAGCGTCGCATGAGCGATCCACTGCAGTTGTCGTTTGATGTCGTCCCGAGCGGCGTTGTCTCTCCTAAGCGCCCGGATTTGGCGTGCGTGTCGATCAGCGGCGCACTGCGTATCCGGCGTGACCTGAACCCCGGTGACGAGGTCACGGTGACCGTCGCGTCGAGCGCCGGGCAGGTCATCGCGGCCGGGACGTACGAAGTTGGTGGCCTTGCGTTCCGTGCGCTCAAAGACGGCAGTGCAACGTTCGGTTACGAGCGGCAGCACAAAACGAAGCTGCGCGACGACCAAGACCCCGAAGCGCCGGACGAGTGGACGGCGTTGCTCGGCGACGACGCAGCATGAACTTCACTCCGCAGCTCGCTCGTCTTGTGATGGCGGGCGAGAAAACGCAGACTCGCCGCGTGGTCAGCGCGAATCCGCGCAGCCCGTGGCACCCTGATCGTGCCACGGGCCTGGTTGGCCGCGAGGTCGCTGTTTGCCCGGGACGCGGTCAGGCGGCGATCGGGCGGATCGTCGTGGATTCCGTCGACCAGGTGCATCTCGGTGAGATCCATGAGGACGATGCACGCTGAGATCGTTGTCGGCGATTCGCTGGACGTGATGCGCGGCATGGCGTCGGGGTCGGTGGATGCGATCGTGACATCGCCGCCGTACGCCGATCAGCGCTCGTACACGCCTGGAGAGTTCGGTGGGCGCGATGCGAATCGCCGGGCGCGGGCTACGGCGCAGCGCGCCCGCAGTGCGGCGCCGGCCGAGTGGGTTAGTTGGATCGAGCCGTACACAGCGGAGATGCTGCGCGTGCTCAAGCCCGACGGGTCGCTGATGTTGAACCTCGGCGTCGTGATCCGCGATGGCGAGGAGCACGAATGCGTGGACGACATCGTGCGGCAGTGCCGCCGTCAGGGCTGGCGACTGATGCAGCGCATGGTCTGGGTCAAACCCAACGGCCAAGTCCCGTCACATAAGGCGTATCTGACGCAGGCGCACGAGTTCGTTTTCTGGCTCGCGCCATGCTTGACGCCGTGGCGTGCGTACGAGCAGCCGGCAGGCTCGCAGGCTTCGATCGAGGTTCGCGCGCCGCACTCGCCGAGTAGCGCCAAACGGATACAGCAGATGTACTCCGGCCGCTGCACGCTGACCAGTAAGCAGGGGCGCACCCACAAGCCGCACCCCGACGGCGCGCGGCCGACGACGGTCCTGACGTGCAGCGTCGGCGGCGCGCCGAACCCGAACGCGCATCCGGCGCGCATGCCAGTCCGCATGGCGTCGCACCTCGTGTCGCTCTGCTGTCCGCCCGGCGGACTCGTCCTGGACCCGTTCTCCGGCGACGCGACGACCGGCGTCGCCGCGCAGCGCTCCGGCCGCCGTTACCTCGGCATCGAGATCAACGCCGGCTACGCCCGCCGATCCCGCCAGCGGCTGATCGACGACGCCGGCCTGTTCGGGGACGTCGCGTGATCCGTTTTGAGGGAGGCCCAGCTGATGGCCGCGAGCTGTCGTTCGCGCGTCTGCCGGTGTACCTGCGCGTCGTCACGCGCCCGTCGCTGCTCGATGAGGCGGATGGGCTGGACGTGCTCGATCAGCTCGACGACACGCCCGAACCCGGCGAACATGTCCACGTCTACCGCCTCTACGCCTACTGCGGATTCATGCACACCCGTTGGCGGGACGGCCACTCGACGATCACGCGCAGCGTGGTCTACCGGCACATGCCAACCGTAGACGGCGAACAGCTGCGCGACACCGAAGCGTGGCGCCAGTGGGCGACAAACCGCCCGCACGTCGTCATCGAGCATCTCAAGGGCGGTGAGCGGTGACGTCCACCGTGAGCGTTCGGCAGACACTGGAGCACTTGACCACGGCGACGGCCGCGCTTGTTGAGGAGACCGAGTCCAGGGAGCAGGCGATCGAGCTGTGCGCAGTCGTCCGCCAGTGCCTCGCTGAGGCGCGCGCCGTGCTGGACCGGCCCGCAGTGCCGCGTGGGACGGTGCAGCAGCGCGCGGCACTGCGACGCGCGAACGAGGTGCGGCTCGCGCACGCACGCCTGATCGACGAGGTGCGGACGCTCGCTACACCTTCCGCAGGGCGTAACACGGCCAGTTTGCGTCATCAGTCCGCAGCGGTCGTCATTGACGCGCTCACAAGTCCCGCTGATCCAATCGACTCGATCCGCCTACACCGGCTGCTGCCCGCACTGCGCGGCTGGAATGAGGGGAAGACGATCGCCGCGCTCAACGCGGCCGGTATCCGCCGCTCCTCGATGCGCATACGCGACCTCACTGACCGTCAACGCGCCGCCCTTGCCGACTACGTCGCGCACTGGGCATCCACCACGACAACAACCACATCGACCGCATGACGCCCTCGACCGCTTCCCCCATGCGCTGCGGCGATCTCCGCCCCGGCGACACCATCGCACTACGCAACCCACACGGCAAGCCGAACGAAACCCGAGTTGTGCTGATCGTGCGCTTCTTGCCGGAGCCGTGCGCGATGGAGATCACGTTCCGC
>JASGGQ010000103.1:0-9489 GCA_047604965.1 Patulibacter sp.
CCGCCGGTCCCGGTCGGATCAAACGAATCGGTCGACGCCAGGGCGATGTCCGAGAGCTGCTTGCTCTGGCAGCTGTTGCCACCAGCCAGCGGAATGATCCCGAACGCCTTCACCGAGGTCACCTTGATGCGGAGCTTGAGGTTCGCGGTCAGGTAGTCGTCGACGAGCGTGCCGGTGGTCGCACCGGAGGGCACCATGCCGATGCCGACCGTGACCGGGAGAATCCCGAGCGCGGTCAGGCGACCGGAGGTGTTGTTGAGCACGGTCGTCGCGGTGTATGCGCCGGTCGAGACGTTCAGCGCCGCGTCGATCGTGCCGGTCAGCGGCATCGAGCCCTTGGTCAGCGTGTTGACGGTCGTCGAACCGGTCAGGTTGTAGCTGAAGTTCGCGGTCGCCCCGGTGTTGGTGCTGGAGGTTGCCGTCGGCGTGGGTGTGGCCGTGGCCGTGGCCGTGGGAGTCACGGTTGCGGTCGTTGGCGTAGCGGTCGGCGTAGCAGTCGGCGTGGTCGTGGTGCCGGTGCTGCCGTCGTCGACGATCTCGAAGGTGCCGAGCGTGGTGTCCTGGCCGTCGATGAGCTTGCAGTACACGTCGAAGGTGTTCGCGTCACCGTCGGAGTCGCTCACGGCGTTGCCGTCGATGTCTTTGCTGACCGGCGGCAGCGCGATCGCAGCGCCGGAGGCGTCGAGCGCGGTGAGGTTGATCGCGAGCTTGTCGAGCGTGATCGTCTCAACGCCCGGGTCGTCGAAGGTCAGCGCCGGCGTTTGGCCGGTTGCGGTCAGGACGAGCGGGTTGGGAACCGGGTCCGGCAGCGTGGTCGTGGCGATCGTCGCGACGGTCTTCGCCGGGACGCTGTAGCCCTGCGCGGTCAGGACGGTCGCGGATGCCGTGGCGGTGCCTTGCAGTGCGGTCAGTCCGTCGATCGAGCCGAGGCCGGCAGCGACGTCATAGGCCGACGCGGTCGCGACGACGTTGAACGGGTTGGTCGCCACCGATGTCGGCCACGTGGTCGGGATATCGAGGTCGATCTTGATGCTGAGCGTCTTGGTGCCGATCAGCGGGTACTTGCACTGGTAGTTCAGCGTCTTGGACGAAGCAGCACCAGCGGGGGCGGCGACGCCGGCCAGTGCGATCGTTGCGGTAGCACCGGCGAGCGCCAGCTTACGGAAGGGGCGGGACTGGAGGGACACTCCAACTCCTTTGGCTTGGGACAGCGGTCCCCTCGGAGGGGGCCAAGTGTGGGTGACACCCGCCATGCGACGGATTGAAGAAGTGTGCCTCGTCTGTGCGCGAAGTCACTCACGTCTGGTCTCAGGAGGCGTTAGACGGAGGGAGATTGCCCAGATTTGCGGGGCTTTGGCGGCCGATCCGGCGGGACGGGGGTGCTCCGTAGAGTTTGCTTCAAAATGGCACCAATGGACGGCAAATCAGCAGATTGACGACTTTCGGGGATTTCGGCGCTCCGGAGTCTGCTGGCGCTAGCGTCGAGATGGCGCCGGCACGCGCTCGCCGGCGTTGCTCCCGCCACTTCCCTTGGATGACCCATGCCTGCTGAACTTCATGCGCTGCTGCTGCGGCCGGCCACCGAGCTGGCCCGCCTCGTTCGAGCAGGAGAGATCAGCGCGACCGAGCTGGCGACCGCCGCCTTGGAGCGCATCGCTGCCGTCGATCCGCAGATCGGGGCCTTCACCGACATCGACGAGCACGGCGCGCTGCAAGCGGCCGCCACGATCACCGCAGGAGATGACCGCCCGCTGGCTGGCGTGCCGATCGCGGTCAAGAACAACCGTGCGGTGCTCGGTCTGCCAGTCCGCAGCGGCGGACGCATCACCGAGGCGCTGCTGGCCTCATATGACCACCACACGACGGCACGCCTGCGCGATGCGGGTGCGGTGATCGTTGGCACGACGGCACTGCCGGAATGGGGACTGCTCCCGACGACCGAGCCACTGCACCGCCCGCCGACTCGCAACCCGTGGCAGCCTGCGCGCACCGCCGGCGGCTCCTCCGGGGGAGCGGCGGCGGCCGTCGCGGGCGGGATGGTGCCGCTTGCACACGGCAACGATGGCGGAGGATCGCTGCGGATCCCCGCCGCCTGTACCGGCCTTGTGGGACTTAAACCGCAGCGCGGCCGCGTGTCGCAGGGGCCTGAGACCGGCGAGAACTACCTGGTTGTCGACGGTGCGCTGACACGCACCGTCGCCGACACGGCGCTCGCGCTCGACGTGCTGGCCGGCCCGCAGCTCGGTGACGCGACCTGGGCGCCGCCGCACCACGAGTCGTACGGCGTCGCGCTCACCCGCGATCTGGGCCCGCTGCGGATCGCGGTCATGACCGACACGGGGCTGCCGGGTGTTCGTCCCGGCGCGCCACAGCTGCGGGCGCTGCACGAGACGGCACAGCTGCTGGAGCGGCTCGGGCACGAGATCATCGAGCCGGAACTTGCGCTGCCGGTCGACGGCCGCGCGCTGGCCGACGTGATGCTCGACCTGCTCACCGACATGGCTAGCACGCAGCCGCGCGTTCTCGGCGCCGCCGGGAAGGCGATGGCCGGCGGAGCAGGGCCGGTACAACAGGAGGATCTCGACCCGCTCGGCTGGGCAGTGATGCAGCGGGCGGCGGCGCGCAGCGCGACCGATGCCTGGCAAACCAAGTTCCTCGCCGACGGGCTGGCGCGCATTGTGGTCGGCACGTTCGCGCAGTACGACGTGGTGCTGAGCCCAGCGCTCGTGTGCGACCCGGTGCCGATCGGCGAGATCCATGCTGGCCACGATGATCCGCTCGCGGTCTTCTCCCTCGTTGAGCGATTCATCGCATACTCGCCGCTGGCGAACATCACGGGGCTGCCGGCGATCTCGCTGCCGACGCACCTGATCGACGGGTTGCCGGTCGCCGTGCAAGCTACCGCGCGCGCGTGCGAAGAGTCGTTGCTGCTCAGGCTCGCGGCGCAGCTCGAAGCCGAACACGGCTGGCAACATCGCCTCTCACCGGTCGCGTCGGCGGCTGCTCGGTAGACTCGCTGGCCCGGCCCCACGCCCCCTTTCCGCCCCAGGAGACGATCGTCAATGGCTTATGTCATCACCGAGCCGTGCATCGGCACCAAGGACGCGTCGTGTACCGAGGTTTGCCCGGTCGACTGCATTCACCCGACTCCCGACGAGCCGGAATTCGACACCGTGACGCAGCTCTTCATCGATCCCGAGGAGTGCATCGATTGCGACGCCTGCGTTGAGGCCTGCCCTGTTGACGCCTGCTATGCCGAAGACCAGGTGCCGGGCGAGCTGGAGCAGTTCATCGCGCTGAACGCCGCGTACTACCAGGGGTAGCGCTCCGCCGTTGTGCCGGGCCGCCGGATTCGGTCACGCGCGGACCGTTCGCAGCGTCAGGACTGGCAGGACGAGCGGGGCAAAGAGGTAGCCTGCGCCGAAGAAGCTCCACACGCTGGCGTGCGGAAACCACGCTGGATGTAGCACCGACGCCGCGCCGACGATCAGCACGCCGGCCAGTTCGGTCGCGGCGATCCGCCGTGCCACCAGCCGTGCGGTGGCGCTGCGTGGCGAGCGGGTGAGCGCGGCGCTGGCGGCGAGATAGAACACGGCGGCGATCGCCGAGAGACCGTACGCGACCGGTGCGGCGCGAGCATCGGCCGTCAGCTGGTAGCCGGCGCGGCCAAGCGCCGCGACGGCCAACACGGCATAGCCTTGCCGCAGAACGCGCGGCGGCGCGCTCACGCGATCACCGCCAGGCGCAGCAGCACGGCGACCGTTGCGCCGGTCGCGAGCGCCGCAGAGGGAGCCGAGGGCGGCTGCGCCTCACGCGGCGCGGCCAGCAGCGGGAGCAGCAGCACCGCCGCTACCGCATACGCCGCAACGACCGCCGGCCTGTCGACGTGGCCGCGTAGGGCGCTGAGCAGATACGAGATCGCCAGCGCGGTCGCCGCCAGCCACAGCACGATCATCGCTGCCAGCGTGTAGCGGCCCAGCTCCCGGGTGCGGGCCGCAGCGACGCCGAGCGTCGCGGTCAGCACGATGCCGTACGCGACGCTCGTCGTCTGCAAGCCGGCCAGTGGCGGCTGGCTCACGCGACCGCCGCCGCTGCTTTGCGCCGCTGCTTCTTGGCCTTCGCCTTGCCACGGCGGATCCACCAGGTGGTAACGCCGGTGATTGCCAGCAGCACCGGCGTCATGCCGAAGATCAGCCAGCCGGTGCGCCACCAGCCGTTCACCGGGGTGCCGGCGTGGATCGGGTAGTTCCAGTGCTCCCAGAGATCCTCGGCGACGGTGTCGGTGCTGCCTGGCGCCCCGTACAGCAGCGTCGTCTTGCCGCTGAACTGGTCGACGGCGACCTCCTTGTCGCCGGGGTACATGCCGTGGTCGTAGGGGTCGTTGTCGCTGGAGACCCACACGTCCCACACGCTCGTCTTGTCACTCGGGTCGGCCGGCGTGAACCCGACGGTATGCCCGTTCGGGACCGCCTTTGCGGCGACCGTGACAACGTCGTCGAGCGAGATCGGGGTCGCGCTGTGGCGTGGCGCGCTCTTGGCCGGCTCCGGCTCGGCTGGCGCCGATCCAGGCAGGGCGGCGTACCACGCATTCGCGACGAACGGCAGTTCAAACCCGGCACCGGTCAGCGCCCACACCGCCAGGAACGGCAGCGCGACGATCCCAACCACCTTGTGCAAGTCGTAGTTGAACTTGTACTTCGAGGCGCCGCGGCGGATCTTGAAGCCGCGCGCGATCGATCTGATCCCGGGCCACCAAACCACCATGCCGCTGATCACGAGGATCCCGAGTAGCAGGCCCAGCACGCCGAGCAGCAGCCCAGACCAAGTCAGCTCTTTGCCGAAGATCCCGCCGATCGGCTTGTTCAGTGCTGCGATGTAGCCGGTGTAGTTCTCGCAGCCCAGCCCGCATTCGTGGAGGTTGTCGATGAAGCCGAAGATGCCCTTCTGCGGGTTGTAGGTGCCGTTGACATGGCCGGTCGCCGCGTCGAGCACGAAGGTCTTGGAGTCGTCGTCGGAGAGGTAGTACCGGCCCTCGGCGATTTGGACGTACGTCGCGGTGAAGGCCGGGTCTGTTGCGTGAACGGCGTCGATCGCCCGCTGGAAGCCGACCGGCTTGCCGTCGCTCTTGTGGAAGAGCGTCGGATGGGCGACATGCTGGATCTCGGATTTGAAGACGAGCACGCTGCCGGTCACGGTGATGACGAGCAGCAGCAGGCCGAGGATCAACGCCAGCCAGCGATGCGAGAGCTGCATCACGCGGAAGATCGGCCGGTTGCCGAGCCGGCGTTTGCGCTGCCTCTTCTGGCGCGGCGCTGCGGCCGGCACCGGGGTCGCAGCTGCGGTCGGCTCTGATGGTTCGAGGATCTGTGTACTCATCGTGGTCCCCTTCGATGTGGCGCGTTTGCGTTCGGGGCACCGAGATTCCTACCAGATCAGGCAGTCCTAATACCAGCTTCCTTGGTTGGGATTCGTTCGTTGCGCCTCCTTACGGCAACGCGGCGGAGCTGGCTGCGAGCTTGCGGCCATCTTCGGTCGCGTACACGCTCGTGGCCGGCTTGCCGTCGCCACCGACCCAGTGCATCACCCACGTCGCCTTGCCGCTGCGGATCGCGGCGCTGCGCACGAGGTCGATCGTCGTTGGCGCCACGCCGCCGTCGCGGGCAACGGTGCGCAGCAGCTTGGCCGGCACGCGCGTATTGATCTCGCCAGGCTCGATCGCGAGGACCGGCGCGGTTGAGGGTTGGCCGGCGGGTGCGGTGGCGGGCGGCTCGCCCTTCGTGACGAGCGTCCGCTCATCGGTTCCGTGAACGAGTGAGCCCATCAGCGTTCCGTCGGCACGGATCGTCAGCTGTCGCAGGATCTCTCCCGGGTTCATCGCGGCGACCAGCAGCTCCAGTTGGTGGTGCATCCGCAGCGGACGCACTTCGCGTGCATCGAGGCTCAAGCTGTCGGCCTCTTCGGTGGGCAGCGTTTTCGGCACGCCATCGATCCAATTCGCGCTGGCTGCTGCCGCCTGCGCGGCGGCCGGAGTGGAGGCGGCCGGGGTGGCGCTGCCCTCCAAGCCACGAGCCACGAGCAGTCCGGCGACAGCCGCCAGCCCGGTGACGAGCAGCAGGTGGCCGGTATCGCCGGGGAACGCGCGCACGCGACGGGCTTGAGCGAGGGCGCGCACGCGACGGGCTTGGGTGAGGGCGCGCACGTGACGGGCTTGGATGCGCGTCGGCGCGGCCGTAGGATGCTCGGCCGGCGAGGCGGTGATGCTCGCTGCCGGTTCCTCCGGGACCTCGTGGTAGTCCGGCACCGCTTCGAGTTCCGCCGCATGGCTGGCCGGCGCGCTTGGAGCGATCGGCGTTCCATCGAGCTGGACGGCCTGTGGCGCCGAGGCCGGGGCGAGGCTCGGCGGCCGGTGGCGCGGGAACGGCTGCGGTTCGGGGGCCGGTGGCGTGACCGCGTCGCTGGCCGCTGCACTGGCCGCCGGTGCGATCGGTGCGATCGGCGCGGGGTCCGCGATCGGTTCCGGCGCGGGCACCGAAACGAGGGCTGGCTTGATCGCCGGAGGTTGGACGGCGCGCGGTGGATCGGGCAGTTCGGGGTGGGCGTCGCTGGGGGAGGTCACCCTCCCGTGATCGGGCGGGCGCGCCGCGTGCTTGAGTTGCCGGGCGGCCAGCTGGCCACCGTGGAATCCCGCACCTACGCCATCGGCAGGCTCATCCCAACCGGTGCGGGAGCAGCGGCGGGTCGGGAGGGTGCCAGCGCGATCAAACCGCGCGCCGCCGAGCGGATCTGTTGGGCGGCGGGATCGTCGGGATCGACGGAAACGAGCGGCTCGCCGGCATCGGCCTGCTCGCGCAGCGGCATCGTGAGCGGCACACTCGCCAGCAGCGGTGCGTCGATCTCGTCGGCGAGCGCTTGCCCGCCACCACGACCGAAGATCTCGTAGCGGTCGCCGGTCGGTGCAACGAAGCCGGCCATATTTTCAATCACGCCGGTGACCGGGATCTTCACCTTGTCGGCCATTTCGGCGGCGCGCCGCGCGACCTTCTGTGCCGTGTCCTGCGGCGTCGTGACCAGCACGAACTCCGACTGCGGCACGAGCTGCGCGAGTGTCATCGAGACATCGCCGGTTCCCGGAGGAAGATCGATCAGCAGCACGTCGAGCTCACCCCACGCGACATCCTGGAGGAACTGCGTCAGTGCCTTGTGCAGCATCGGGCCGCGCCACACGACCGCAGCATCTTCCTCGACGAAGAACCCGATCGACATGACCTTCACGCCATGCGCTTGCAACGGCACGATCTTGCGGCTCGCGTCGACCGGCGGGCGCTGCCCGCCGAGGCCGAACATCCGCGGAATCGAGTAGCCCCATACGTCGGCGTCGAGCACCCCCACCGACTTGCCCTCGCGGGCGAGCGCGACCGCGAGGTTGGCGGTGAGCGACGACTTGCCGACGCCGCCTTTGCCGGAGCCGACGCAGAAGATCTGGCCGATCGTCGCCAGCGCGCCGGTCGGGAGGCCACCCGGCATTCCGAGCTTCGCGCGCAGGGCTGACTTTTCATCGTCCGAGAGCACGTCGAACGCGACCTCGACCGACGTTACGCCGGGGACGGTGCCGACTCGCTCGGTCACATCTGCGGTGAACTGGTTGCGCAGCGGGCAGCCGCCGGTCGTCAGTGAGATCGTCACGCCGACGGCACCGGTGTCGCCGATCGCGATCTGGCGGACCATGCCGAGTTCGACGACCGAGCGACGCAGCTCGGGGTCGATCACGCCGGTCAACGCTTCGCGGATCTGGTCCTCAGTCGGCAACGTCGCGGTCTCGGCCATGGATCGAGTGTAGGGGCCTGCCGGCTGACGCTGCGCCCCGCTGCCCGGAGCGGGGCGGCGGGGCGCAGCCTGCGTCAACAGGCGGCGAGGGATGGCGCCGTGACGCACTGCCGGGCCGGTCGCGGCCCGGAGCCTCGGAGCGGGGCGGCGCGGCGGCGCCCTACGCGGCGCGCTGGAAACGCTTTTCGATCGCCTCGAAGGTGTCGCTCAGCGGCGCGGAGATCCGTTCGGCGTAGGAGCCGACCGTTTCGCGCACCTCGGTGACCTGCGCCTTCGCGCGCTCGATTGCCTGCTCGCGGTCGGCGGCGGCCTTCTCGCGGCGCGCCTTGAGTTCCTTCTCGGTCTTGCTCAGCGTGGTCTTGCCGCGCTTCTCGAACTTCTTGAGCTGCTTGGTGCGGTCGCTCTCGGAGGTGACGAACGCCAGCGCCGTGTCGACGCGCTTCTGAAGGCCGTCGCGCGCGACCAACACGGCACCGAGCTGGATGTTCGCGGCGCGTTCAGCCTGCTCGCGTGCGGCGTCGGCGTGCTTGGTGGCGGTCGCCCGCACCTCCTTCGCGCGGGCATCGACGTTGGCGCGCAATTCGGCGGTGCGCTCGTCGGCGGTAGCGCGGACCTTCGCCGTGCGCTCGCTGAGGACATCAATGATGTCGCTGTAGGCCGACTCGATCGTGTGCTGGGCCTGAGTGAGCGTTGTCTTGGCGGCCGTTTCGGTCTTGTCGGCGCCGGCCTTCGCAGCTGCTTCGGTCTTCGCGGCACCGCTCTTGGCGGCGGTCGCCGTTGCTTTGACCGACGACTTCGCCGTCGTCGCTGTGCGCTTGGCCGACGTGGTCGTCGCCTTCGCCTTCGCCGTCGTCGAGCTTGTCGCGGCGGTCGTCGTCTTGCGTGCAGCGGTCGCCTTGGTGGCGGTCGTCGGCTTCTTCGCTGCTGCGGGCTTCTTCGCTGCGGCCGGCTTGCGTGCCGCCGGCTTCTTCGCGGCCGCGGTGCCGGCTGCGGCCGGTTTGGTGGCGGCGGTCGGCGTTGCGGTTGCCGGCTGGGCCGGAGTGCTGGTGGTCGGGGTGTCGGCCATCGTGTCCCTCAAGTGGTCGAAACGGTTGCGAAGCGCGTAGAGCGTCCCCCGCTCCGACGCCCGCCGCGACCGGCGAGCACGCGATTCCGTTACCGACGGTCGCGCTTTGGGGGACGGCTGTTGGTGCGATTGGTCACGGACCGGACCGATTGCCGAGTGAGTGCCGAAGCCCCAAAAGTCGGCGTGATTCGCGGCATGACCGGTGGTGCCAGTCGCGCGTCGGCGGCGGCGCACGGCCCGCGTGTTGTGCAGGCCGTCAATTTCCGCCGGCCGGCACCGCATCGGCGACCGCCGCGCGGCGGTGCGCCGCACGTTCGCGCCGCACCGGCGCGCCAACGTTTCCTGCGCGCGAGCGCGCGAGCCGGCGTAGAGTCGGGCGTGATGGATCCCGGCAAGCTCACCGAACGCGGCGTGGGCCTTCCGCACCTCGGATCGCCGCGATCGGCGCCGATCGCGCCGCAGCGCAGCCAACGCCGCACTTCGCTCGTGCTCGGCGGCCCAGGCACCGGCAAAACTGCCCGGATCATCGCCGCCGCGGAGGAGGCGCGCGCGACCGGCCGTGCGGCGCTGATCGTGGCCGTCTCGGCGACCGCGGCCGC
>JASGGQ010000104.1:0-9396 GCA_047604965.1 Patulibacter sp.
CGGCGCCGCCGCCGACCGTGGGGCGGGCCGCACGACCAGCCAGCCGGTGATCCCGGCGCCGCAGCTCGCCACGAGCCTGCTCGACGACGCGACCGCTGCGGCGTTGCAAGCACGCGCCGGGGAACAGGTGCTCGTGCCGGCCCACCCGTGGCAGCTGACGCAGCTGCGCGACGATCCGCGTGTCGCGGAGCTGCTGGCCAGCGGGCGGCTGCGCGACTTGGGCGAGCACGGCGATCCGGTCACCGCCACCTCCTCACTGCGGACCGTCTACCACGAACACTGGCCCTGGCAGCTCAAGTTCTCCTTGAGCGTGAGGGTTACCAACTCGATGCGCGTCACGCTGCCCCGCGAGCTTGATCGCGCCGTCGAAGCGGCCACGGTCGCGCGCACCTCGATCGGCGCGGCAATGGCACAGGCCGCCCCGCACTGGCGCGTCGTCCACGACCCCGCCTACCTCGCGATCTGCGACGGGAACGGCCAGCTCATCGACGAACTCTCCGTGCTGCTGCGAGAGAATCGCTGGACGGCCGCCAGTGCGCTGGATGCCACCGCCGTCACCTCGCTCTGCCAACCCCACCCACGCGACGGCCGCTCGCGGCTGGCGCGAATCATCGATCGGCTTGCCGCCGACTCCGGCACCCCCGCTGCGGACGTCGCACGCGCCTGGTTCGCGCGGTACCTCGATGTCTTCGTGCGCTCCGTCCTGCGGATCTACTTGGAGGTGGGACTGACTTTCGAGCCGCACCAACAGAACGTGGTGCTCGAACTCGAAGGCGGCTGGCCCGTTCGCGCGATCCACCGCGACAGCCAAGGCTACTTCCACCGCGAGGCGGCACACGACGATCTCTGCGCCGTGATTCCCGCGCTCGGCGAAGCCACCGAGTCGATCTTCCCGGAAGCGCTCGCCGACGAACGGCTCGTCTATTACCCGTTCCTCAACAATGCGCTGGGCGTGATCGGCGCGATCGGCAGCGCCGGGCTGATCGACGAGCCGACGCTCCTCGCCGACCTCGCCGCCGTGATCGCCGACGAACGGGCGCGCGGCGGGCGGTATCCGGCGACCCTGCTCGACCGGCTGCTCGACGACGAACGCTGGCCATCGAAAGCGAATCTGCGCACCCGCATCCGCGACCTCGACGAACTCGTCGGGGATATCGCCGACCAGTCGGTCTACGTGACGATCGCCAACCCGCTGCGAAGCGCAGCAGCAGCCGCGCCAGTCACCCTGCGCCCGTTCGACGCCGGCCGCGACCTCGACCTGCTCAGCGCGTGGATGCACGACCCGCAGGTCGCCCCCTGGTGGCGGCTCGACGACGGGCACGACGCCGTCGCGCAGTACGTGCGCGCGCACGCCCAGCAGCCGCACAGCGCGGCGTGGATCGCCGAACATCACGGCGCCGCGATCGCGTACGTCGAAACCTATCGCGTCGCCGACGACCAGCTGGCCGAACACTACGACGCGCGACCGGGCGACCGAGGCTTTCACCTGCTCGTCGGCGACGCTGGACGGCGCGGCACACCGGTCACCACGACGCTCGGCCGCACGATCATCGCCGCGCTCTTCGCGCAGCCCGGCACGACCCGCGTGCTCTGCGAACCGGACACCCGCAACACGCGGATGCTCGCGTGGTGCGCCAAACTCGGTGGGCGGACCATCGCCGAGCTGGAACTGCCGGAGAAGCGCGCCGCGCTCATCATGTGGACCGCAGAGCAATGGACATGACCAGCCAATCCGCATCGCGGCCCACACTCGATCTCGTCGGCGTCGGCATCGGTCCGTTCAACCTCGGGCTGGCGGCGCTGCTCGACCCGATCGCCGGCCTCCGCGCCGAGTTCCTCGATCGCAAACCGCGCTTTGACTGGCATCCCGGCCTGATGCTCGACGGCGCCGAGCTCCAGGTGCCGTTCCTCGCCGACCTCGTGACGCTCGCCGATCCGACGAGTCGCTGGTCGTTCCTGAACTACCTGCGCGAACACGACCGGCTGTACCGCTTCTACTTCTACGAGCACCTGCATGTGCTGCGCCGCGAGTTCCAGGCGTACTGCGCGTGGGTGGCCGGCGAACTCGGTCAGACGCGCTTCGGCGAAGAGGTGCGTGAGGTCGAGCGCCGCCCCGACGGCAGCTGGCAGGTCACCAGCATCGGCGCCGACGGCCGGCAGACGGTGCGTGAGGCGCGCCATGTCGTCCTTGGGGTCGGCACCGCGCCGTGGGTGCCGACCTGCGCCCGCGAGCATCTGAACATCGGCGAGCGCGCCGCCACACATCCCGCCAAGCCCGGCGACGCACCGGTGCTGCACTCCGCCGACTATCTCAGCCAGCGCAGCACGCTGCTACGCGCGGCGACGGTGACGGTGATCGGCTCCGGGCAGAGCGCCGCCGAGGTCGTGCTCGACCTGCTCGACCACGGCGATCCAGGCCAGCAGATCGACTGGTACAGCCGCTCACCGGGCTTTCTCGCGATGGAGTACTCCAAGCTCGGCCTGGAGACCTTCTCCCCGGAGTACACCGCGTACTTCCGTGAGCTTCCGGTCGCCCGCAGAGACGCGCGGCGCGGCGGCCAGAACCTGCTCTACAAAGGCATTTCGCTGGCGACCAGCGAAGCGATCTACGACGCGCTCTACCGCCGCAGCGTCGACTGCGACCCGGCGGTCGACTACCGGGCCGGCGTCGAACTGGTCGGCATCAGCCCGGCAAGCGGCCGGCTCCAGCTCAGCCTGCGCCACCTCGACGAAGGCAGCGCCTTCCGCCGCCCGACCGACGCGCTCGTGCTCGCCACCGGCTACGCCCCCGCCGAACTGCCACTCAGCGCCGAGCTGCGCAGCCAACTGGCGGTCGACGCAGCCGGCCGCCTCGACGTCACCCACGACTACCGCCTGATCCTCGCCGATGGCACGCCGACCACCGCATTCGTGCAGAACGCCGAACTGCACACGCACGGCGTCGGCACGCCCGATCTCGGGCTCGGCACGCACCGCAACGCGGTCATCATCAACGCACTGCTCGGCCACGACCGCTACCCCGTCTGCGCGCGCAACGTGTTCCAGCGCTTCGGCGCGCCGGCGCAGCCCGATCCGCACGACCGCCCGCAGGGTGGGCAACGGCCGCACGGCCTGCGCCGCATCGCATGACGCCGATCCCCGAGCGGCTCCAGGCGGCATTGACACCGCAGCGCTGGGCGCACGCGAACCGCGAACTGATCGCCAAGCTCATCACCGAGCTGGTGTACGAGGAGGTGCTCGTCGCACGCAGGCTCGGACCGGCCGATGCGTCTGGCCCAGCTGATCGAGACGATCGGCCCACGCGCGGCCGGTTTGCCGTGCGCTTCGGCGAGCGCTGGGAGCTGAGCTATGCCGCGACGGCCCGCTCCTTCGGTGCCTGGCGCGTCGAACCCGCAACGCTGACCGCCACCGATCACGGCGTCGGGCTCGATGCCCTGCCCGACGCCGCGCAGCTGATCGCGGCCGGCGCACCAGCGGCCGGCGCCAGCGCGGAGACGACCGCCGGGCTGATCGGCGAGGTGACCGCCACACTGCTCTCCGATGTCTGCCAGCTGGCCAGCGGGCGACCGGCCGGCGAACTCGCCGACCCGACCTTCCCGTTGGCGCTCCTCGATGGCGAGCTGCGTGGGCACCCGTGGATCGTCGCCAGCAAAGGCCGGCTCGGCTTCGACGCGCGCGACATCGATGCCTACGCACCGGAGTCCGGGCGCACGGTGCGGTTGCAATGGTTGGCGATCGACGCCCGACTCGCGGACACCGCCACCAGCGGCAACCTCACGCTCGACCAGGTGATCTGCGAGCAGGTCGGCGAGGACGGCGTCGCCGAGCTGCACCGGCGGATCGTCGCGGCCGGTGGCGACCCGGCGCAGATGCTCCCCCTGCCCGCCCATCCGTGGCAGCTACGCGAACGACTGGTGACGCTGCACGCTGGGGAGCTGGCACGCGGAGAGCTGCTGCTGCTTGGCGAACTGCCCGGCATCGAACATCGCCCACTGCTCTCGCTGCGTACCTTCGCCGACGCCAACGATCCGGCGCGCCGCGACATCAAACTGCCGCTGTCGATCCTCAACACCTCCACCTACCGCGGGCTGCCGCGCAGCGCGACGCTCGCGGCACCGGCGCTCACCGACTGGCTCGCCGATCGGATCGCCGGCAACCCGTTCCTCGCGCCGCGCCTGGAGCTGCTGGGCGAGGTCGCGGCGATCTCGGTGCAAAGCGGCACGATGGAAGCGATCGACGGTGTGCCGTACCAGCACACCGAAGCGCTCGGCGCGTTGTGGCGCGAACCGGTCGCGCTGCGGCTCCGCGACGGCGAACGTGCGATCACGCTCGCGGCGCTGCTCCACCTCGACCCGCAGGGCGAGAGCCTGCTTACCGCACTGGTGCAGCGCAGCGCGCTCACGCCGCGCGCCTGGATCGACCGCCTCCACGACGTGATCCTGCCGCCGCTGCTGCATGTGTTGTACCGCTACGGCATCACCTTCTCCCCGCACGGCCAGAACTGCCTGCTGATCCTCGGCGCCGACGGCACACCGGCGCGGCTGGCCGTCAAGGACTTCGCCGACGACGCGATCATCACCGCCGACCCGCTCCCGGAACTCGACGATCTGCCGACCGCCGCCCGCGACGCGCTCGGCGGCGGTGTCGCCTCGATGATCGCGAGCCAATGGATTCAGTCGGGCCTGCTCGTCTGCGTCTACCGCTACCTCGCCGAGATCGCCGACACGCACCTGGGCATCGGCGAAGATGCCTTTTGGGAGTCGGCCGCGACCGCCGTCATCGCCTACCAGGAGCAGTTCGCGCAGGAGCTGGGCGAACGCTTCGCGCTCTTTGACTTCGCCGCCCCGGCGTTCGTCAAGCTCTGCCTCAACCGCGTGCGGGTCCTCGGCCGCGGCTACGACGACGATGCCGAGCGGCCGGTTGCCGCGGCCGTCGGGATGGTCGACAACCCGCTGTACGCGGCCGCCGAACGCCTGGCCGCGCGCGCTGGCACGCCGCCCGCCGCCAAGCGCCCAGAAGAGGCCCGATGACCGAGCCGCTGGCCCCCGTACTGCCCGAACTTGCGACCTACACCGAGCATGATCCGGCGCTTGGACGGCGGTTGTGGTCGCGCCCCGTCGTGCCCGAACACGACACGACCCTGATGACGGCGTGGATGAACAAGCCGCATGTGGAGGAGTTTTGGGGCATGGCGTGGCCGCAGGATTGGATCGGCGACTACCTGCGCCGTCAGGTCGCCGATGAGGCGCGCTCGCCGTACCTCGGATTCGTCGACGACGAGCCGGTCGGGTACATCGAGGTTTACGATCCGGCGCGTGACGTGCTCGGCGCCCATGCCCCAGTCCGCCCCGGCGACCTCGGCGCGCATGTGCTGATCGGCGAGGAGGAACACCTCGGCCGCTATAGCGTCGCGATCGGCCGCGCCGTCGCACGCTTCCTGTTCAACCGGCCGGGCGTGCTGCGGCTCGTCGGCGAGCCGGACGTACGCAACGAGAACTTCCTGTCGCTGCTCGCGTTCCTCGGGTTCACGAAGGAGTGCGAGATCGACCTGCCGGAGAAGCGCGCCGCCTTCATGGTCTGCGACAAGGACTCGTTCGAGCGGCTCGCCAGTCGCCGGCGTGGAGTGCTGCGATGAACCCGGCCACCGCCAGCGCCGCGCCACGACCAGGGGCGCCGACGGTCGATGCCCCGGTGCTTGCCGTGCGCGAACTGACCAAGCGCTATGGCGAACGGCTCGCGCTCGATGGCGCGACGTTCGAGGTCGCCGCCGGCGAGGTGCTCGCGCTGCTCGGCCCCAATGGCGCCGGCAAATCGACGCTCGTCGGGATCGTCGCCGGGATCGTGCGCGCCGATAGCGGCACGGCGGCCGTTGCTGGCATCGACGTTGCGCACGGCAGTCGAGCACTCGGACGCGCCGTCGGATTGGCACCGCAGGACATCGGGATCTACCCGACGCTGACCGTCCGCCAGAACCTCGAACTGTTCGGCGAACTCGCGGGACTGCGGCGTTCGCAGGCACGCAGGCGCGCGGCCGAGCTGCTGGAACCGCTCTCGCTGGACGACCTCGCCGACCGCGCGACCGGCGAACTCTCCGGCGGCGAGCAGCGCCGCGTCCACACCGCCGTCGCGCTCGTCCACCGCCCGCAGCTGCTGATCCTCGATGAACCGACCGCCGGCGCCGACCCGCAGACCCGCGACCGCATCTTGGAGTTGGTGCGCAGCGTCGCCGCCGACGGCGCTGCGGTCGTCTACACCACGCACTACCTCCCGGAGGTCGAACGGCTTGGCGCCCGCGTCGCACTGCTCGAACGCGGCCAGATCATCGCCAGCGGCACCGTCAACGAACTGGTCGCTCGGCACGCGGCGGCCGCGCTGATCGTCGAACTGGTCGCCGATCACGACATCGAGCTGCCGATGCTGCGCGCCGCGACCACGCTCGCGTTGCCGGCCGGTGAAGCAGCGGGCCGCGTGCGGCTCCAGCTCGTGACCGACGATCCGGCGACGGCGCTGCGCACCTTGATCGGCGAACTCGGCGAACGCTCGGCGGCGCTGCTCGGCGTCGAACTGGTGCAGCCCTCGCTGGAGTCGGCGTACCTGCAATTGACCGGCCGGCGCTCGGCCGCCACGACGACGGAGCGGCCACGATGAGTCCGATCTTGGCAGTCCTGCGCGTCGAACTGCGGCTGCTGCGGCACGACCCGCTGCCGGCCGCACTGCTGGTCGGCATGCCGATCGTGCTGATGGTGATGCTGTCGCGCGCGATGGATCTCGCGATCGCCGACGAAGGCTACCTCGGCGTCACCGGTTCAGCGCAAACGGTGCCCGGCATGGCGTGCGTCTTTGCCTTCTTCGCGACCGCGATCGCCAGCTTCTCGGTCTTCCGCGAGCATGGCTGGCGCACCTGGCCACGGCTGCGAGCGACCGGGCTCAGCGGACGCACGCTGCTGATCGCGAAGCTGATCCTGCCGGCGGCGATGCTCGTCGCCCAGCACCTGCTGCTGTTCGGCTTCGGCGTGCTCTTCCTGCATTTCGACAATGCCGGACCGTGGGGCGCGATCGCGCTGATCGCCGCCTCGCTCTCGGTCGTCGTACTGACCGCCGGCATCGCGGCGACCGCCGTGCTCTCGACGGTGCAGCAGGTCAACGCGGTGGTGAACCTCGGCGCGATGGTGTTCGGCGGACTTGGCGGCGGCTTCGTGCCGGTCAACGCACTGCCGCATTGGATGGGCGATATCGCCTTCATCTCGCCGGTGTACTGGGCGATGAAGGCGTATCGCGCGGTGATCCTCGACGGCGAGGGGTACGGCGTGATCGCCGTCCCGTGCCTCGTGCTGCTCGGCTACGCAGCGATCTTTGCGTTGATCGCCGCGCGCTGGCTGCGGATCGACGCACCGAAGCGAACCTGGAGCTAAGCGGCCTATCCCGATAGGCACTCAGGGCCCCCGGCCAACCCGGCGCACTAGCACTCTGGTTCGGCGCGCGACCATCGATGCTCACTGCCAATTGTGCGGCGGCGCACAATCCCGAGCGTCGCGGATGGGATTAGTATGCGGCACGCACGGCGAAACCGACTGGGCAAGTCGGATTTGTCAGGCCTGTCGCTTGCCCGGCGTCAGGCTCCCGCCTTCCGACGGTCGGCGGGGTGCGTCCCTTGAACCCTCCTGGAGTCAATTCGGTGACCACCACCCAGACCCTCAAGCGCGCGGCCGGCGTGGTCGGCGCGCTCGGCGCGACCACCGGTCTCGCGCTCGTCCCCTCCGCTCAGGCAGCCCCGACCGCGTACGCGACCGGCTGGCAGTGCATCTCCCCGTTCATCAGCTCGTACGCGAGCGCCGCCGCTCCCGACGGTTTCCTTGACTCGCTCGACATCGCCGTCGCCCGCACCGGCAACGCGCTGACCGCAACCAAGGACCAGGCGCTCTACCTCGACGGCGCGACGCTCTCGCTGGAGTTCAAAAACCCCGACCCGCTGAAGCTGCTGTGGGAGCGCACCGGCGGCGTCTCGACCTCCTACACCGGCGTCCCCGGCTGGGCCAACGACTCAAGCGGCACGCCGCAGTGGCTCGCCTCCGGCGATGCGCAGCCGGGGTCGAAGACGATCTCGTTGCGCATCAAAGCTGACGACGGCCTCTCCTACTGGTCGTACACCGTCGGCAGCGGCAGCGCCGCCGTGATCAACTACGCGCCGACCCCCGTCAGCGCGACCGCGCTCACCGGCCTGAGCAACATCCCGCTGCCGACGGCGCACCCGGATGCGCCGACGCTGACCTCCTCAACGTCACTCGGGCACGGTTACCTCAGCAACCGCAACAACAACAACTTCCCGATCACCTCGTACGTGACGATCGAGGGCACCAACACCGTCGAGAAGTACCAAACGGTGCGCGTCGACGGCTACTGGACCGTCAACGTGCAGGACCCGACGCCGGGTAGCGCAACCTACGCCGCCGGCTACTCAAACGCTGACGAGACGGTCAGCGCGCCGCGCCGCACCTTCACGCTGCCGAGCTCGAAGTGGACGCCGACCGGCGACGGCCCGGTCGAGTTCCGCATCGCACCGCCCGGCAACAGCGCACCGGTCGAGATCGAGTCCAAGGGCTACGACCGCGACGGCTACAACCGCCCCGTCAAGGTTCGCCCGTTCGGCTCGGTCTTCGTGCGCGCCGACACGAAGGCGTACGCATCGAGCAACGACTGCGTGAACGGCACCATCGCCGTCAAGGACTCGTCGATCTCAACCGGTAGCAACGCCGGCTTCATCGGCAACGCCTCACCGAGCGGCGACGCCGAACTCGGTGACGTGGAATACCCGGGCTTCCTGCTCTCCAACAACTTCTTCACCAGCGGCACGAAGACCGCCGTGAAGGGGGTTGCCGGGCGCTACGAGACGACGCAGGCCGTGCAGCCGAGCTTCGCGACCGCCGCGCTAGCGACGACCACGACGACGACGACCAGCTCGCCGGCTCCGGCCGTTGCGCTGAGCGCGTCGGTGCTCGGTGTCTCCAACAAGAAGACCAGCATCAACGTCTCGAACAACACCAGCACCGACACGAAGTACACCGTCTCGGTCGTCACGAAGAGCAAGTACAAGAGCGGCAGCTCGAAGAAGAAGCTCACCGTGACCCCGACCACCACGACGACGGTCAAGGCCGGCGAGACGGCGGCGGTGTCGCTGTCGGTCAAGAAGGCCGTGCGCTCGCTGCTGGCCAAGCGCAACGTGATCGTCCACGTGACGGTCACCCCGCAGGGCGGCACGGCGAAGACCTACTCGGTCACGCTGACGCAGCTCTAAGCAGCCCAGCTGCACACTCCGGTCCCGCGCGCCGCGCGCGGGACCGGCCGGGGGCGGGGCGGCATTGGGCGCCGCCCCCCGCCCCCGCCCGGGTGGCCCCCCCA